>JAWXUE010000005.1:0-49630 GCA_044432925.1 bacterium
ACATAATTAAATCGACAAAGTAGTTGTTGACAAAATTGAAAAAATATGTTAATATGATTAAATGGTTATTATCGTAATTTTTAACTATAAAACAAAATTTTAATGAAATTAAGGGGTGGCAATATGACTGAAATTAATAAAATTAAAGGTAATATTGAAGTAGGAGGTAGCGAACAAAAAGTAAGTATGAAATCGGAAACGATTATGGAAAAAAATGATACTTATAAAGTTGTTAGATACGGAAAAAAAGCTTATAGAAGAAACTATAGCAAAGTTAGAACTGAGATTGAATTACCAGATTTAATTGAAATTCAAACAGAATCTTACGCTAAATTTGTCGATACTGGTTTATCAGAATTATTTAGAGATATTTCGCCAATTCAAAATGAAAGCGGAACTTTAAAATTATATTTTGGTGAACATAAATTTGATGATCCTAAATGCGATATTGTTGAATCTAAACAAAGAGATATCAACTATTCTCGTGCGTTAAAAGTAAAAGTTAGGTTAGAAAATGAAGCAAAAGATGGAGAAGTTATTGAAAGAGAATTATTCATGGGTGACTTCCCTTATATGACATCAGTAGGTACATTTGTTGTTAATGGAGCTGAGCGTGTTATTATCAGCCAAATTGTTCGTTCTAGTGGTGTTTACTATTCAAACGAATTAGATAAAAAAACTGGTATCTATAATTATTCAGGTCAAGTTATCCCTACTCGTGGTGCTTGGATTGAATTTGAATCATCTTCAAAAGGTATTTGGTATGGTAAATTAGATAGATCTAAAAAGATTTTAATATCAACATTATTAAGAGCATTTGGTTTATCTTCTAATGAAGAAATCATTGATTTATTTGGTGACTCAACATTCATGCAAACTACATTTGAAAAAGATACTTTCAAAGATACAACAGAAGCTGCTATTGAAGTTTATGCTAAATTACGTTCTGGTGAACAAGTTTTAGTAGAAGGTGCTTTAGAATTAATTGCTAATCGTTTATTTGATGATAGAAGATACGACTTACAAGAAGTAGGACGTTATAAATATAATAAAAAATTAGATGTTTTACAAAGAGCTAGAGGAAGTTTCTTAGCTGAATCAGTAGTTGATTCAAATGGGGAAGTTATTTTAGAAGCAGGAACTAAATTAGAAAATGATCAAATCGAATTATTAAAAAATAATAGAGATGCATTAAGAAAAGAAGTTGCTGTTTATGAAACAGTTGGAAAAAATAATCCTTTAACTAAAACTTTAACAGTTGCTGAATTATTAGAAAATACTGCAAATGTTTCAAATAGATATTTTAGTGAAGATGTTGCTGATGAAAATGGAGAAATCATTATTAAATCAGGACAAGAATTAAATGCTAAAACTACTCAATTATTAGAAGGTTTATCAACTGATGAAATTGTATATGTTTATACAAGACCTGTTGTTGAAATCTTAAAAGTTAAATTATCTCATAATGCAGATGATAAAACATATACAATAATTGGTAATGATCAAAAAGAAGATGCTTTAACTGTAACATTATCTGACATCTTTGCTTCTACAAGTTATTTCTTTAACTTATCAGAAACAGAAGGTGAATTAGGAAATTTAGATGATATTGACCACTTAGGAAATAGACGTTTAAGATTAATTGGAGAATTATTAAAAAATCAATTTAGAATTGGATTCTCTAAGTTAGAAAAAAATATCAAAGAACGTATGTCTACAATCCCTGATATTGCTGAGGCAACTCCTCAAACATTAATTAATATTAAACCATTAACTTCATCATTAAAAGAGTTCTTTGGTTCATCACAATTATCTCAGTTCATGGATCAAATCAATCCATTAGCAGAGTTAACACAAAAAAGACGTATTTCTGCATTAGGTACAGGTGGTATCACAAGAGACCGCGCTGGGGTAGAGGTTCGTGACGTTCACCATTCACATTATGGACGTATGTGTCCTATTGAAACTCCTGAGGGACCTTCAATCGGATTAATCACTTCATTAGCTACTTACGCTTCAGTTAATAAATATGGATTTATTGAAACTCCTTATTTAAAAGTTATAACAGAAGAAGTTAACGGAAAAGTAATTAGTAAAGTTACTGATGAATTAGTTAGATTATCAGCTGATGCTGAAGAAGATTATATCATTGCATCTGCATCTACATTATTAGATAAAGATGGATATATTATTGAAGAAAATGTTATTGCTAGAAAAAAAGGTGAACCTGAAATTGTTAAACCACATCAAGTAGATTACATGGATGTATCACCTAAACAAATTATTTCTGCAGCATCAAGTTGTATTCCGTTCTTAGAACATGATGATGCGTCTCGTGCATTAATGGGTGCGAACATGCAACGTCAAGCAGTACCAATTATTAATCCAGAAGCTCCTATTGTTGGGACGGGTATGGAATATCATGCTGCTCATGACTGTGGTAGTGCAGTTGTTGCTCAGTGTGATGGTGTAGTTGAGTATGTAGATGCTAAAGTTATTACTGTAAAAGAAACTACAGGATTCTTAAAAGATTATAATTTATACCAATATATTCGTTCGAATCAAGATACTGCTATCTTACAAAGACCAATCGTTGAAGTAGGAGAAGTTATTAATAGAGGAGATATCATTGCTGATGGTCAATCTATGCGTAATGGAGAATTAGCATTAGGTAGAAATGTTAGAATTGGATTTATGACATGGGATGGTTATAACTTCGAGGATGCTGTTATTATGAATGAAAACTTAGTAAAAGAAGATGTTTATACTTCTATTCATATCGATGAATATGAAATCGATACAAGAGATACTAAGTTAGGTAAAGAAGAAATTACAAGAGAAATTCCAAACGTATCAAATGAAGCTACTAAATTCTTAGATGAAAATGGTATTATCATTAGAGGTACTGAAGTTAAAGCTGGAGATATATTAGTAGGTAAAGTTACACCTAAAGGTGAAACAGATCCAACTCCAGAAGAAAGATTATTAGCTGCAATCTTTGGTGAAAAAACTAGAGAAGTTAGAGATACTTCTTTAAGAGTTCCTCATGGATGTGGTGGGATTGTACATTCAGTATTACATTATAAAAAATCAAATGGTGATGAATTACAACCAGGTGTTAATGATGTAATTAGAGTTTATATTGTTAAGAAACGTAAAATCTCTGAAGGAGATAAAATGGCTGGACGTCACGGTAATAAAGGGGTTATCTCTAGAATTTTACCTGAAGAAGATATGCCATTTACTGCTGATGGAGCACCATTAGATATTATGCTTAACCCACAAGGGGTACCTTCTCGTATGAACATCGGTCAGGTGTTAGAAATACATTTAGGTATGGCTGCTAAGAAATTAGGAATTAATGTTGCAACTCCAGTGTTCGACGGATTAACAATGGAAGAATTAGAAGAAATTATGAGAGAAGCTAACATGTCTACAGATGGTAAGGAAGTTGTTTACGATGGTAGAACAGGTGAAGCGTTCGATAATAATATTTCAGTTGGTGTTATGTACATGATCAAACTTTCTCACATGGTTGACGATAAGTTACATGCAAGAAGTGTTGGGCCATATACATTAGTAACACAACAACCGATGGGTGGTAAAGCTCAAAACGGTGGACAACGTTTCGGAGAGATGGAAGTTTGGGCACTTGAAGCATATGGTGCTGCACATACATTAAAAGAGATGTTAACTGTTAAATCAGATGATATCTTAGGACGTAATAAAGTATTTAGAGCAATTGTAGATGGTGATACTATTCCAGATTCAAGTTTACCTGAATCATTTAGAGTATTAGCAAGAGAATTACAAGCTTTAGGTATTCATGTAGAATTAATGACTAAAGATGGTGAAAATGAAGTTGCTAAATCGTTAGTTGATGCTGAAGAAGATTATATCTCTAAGTTTGAACCAACAGAATTTCAACAAGAAGCACCAAAACTAGTAAAAATAGATTAATTTAGGAGGAACCGTAATGAGTAGCAAATTTAAACATATTAAAATTCGTCTTGCGTCTCCAGAAGAAATTCTTTCTTGGAGTCGTGGGGAAGTAAAAAAACACGAAACTATTAATTATCGTACATTAAAACCAGAACCAGATGGATTATTCTGTGAAAAAATCTTTGGACCTATGAAAGATTATCAATGTGCTTGTGGTAAAGCAAAAAGAAATAGTGACCGCGGTCAAAAGTGTGAAAAATGTGGTGTTGAAATAACTGAATCGAAAGTAAGACGTGAAAGAATGGGGCATATCCAATTGGCTAGCCCTGTTGTACACGTTTGGTACTTAAAAAACAGTCCTTCTAGAATAGCTGTATTATTAGACTTAAAAGCTAAAGATTTAGACGAAGTAGTTTACTTAGCTTCTTACATCGTAATTGATCCAGGAAAACCTGGGGAAACACATTTAGTTAAAAAACAAATTCTTTCTGAACAAGAATATAATTTATGTCAACAAAAATATGGTAATAGTTTCTTAGCATTAACTGGTGCTGAGGCTGTTAAAAAATTATTACAAGAAGTTGATTTAGAAAAAGAAAGAACTCATTTAAGAAAAAGATTAAATACATCTTCAAAACAAAAACGTGATAAAATCATTAAACGTTTAGAAGTTGTTGAATCATTATACAATTCGGATAATAAACCAGAATGGATGGTATTAGAAACTTTACCAGTTATTCCACCTGATTTAAGACCAATGGTACAATTAGATGGTGGTAGATTTGCTACTACTGACTTAAATGACTTATATAGAAGAATCTTAAACCGTAATAACCGTTTAAAAAGACAATTCGACCAACATGCTCCTCATTTAATTACTAAAAATGAGAAACGTATGTTACAAGAAGCTGTTGATTCTTTAATCGATAACTCTAAACGCGGTAAAAAAGCAGCAACTGAAAAAAATAGAAGTTTAAAAAGTTTATCAGATATGTTACGTGGTAAACAAGGACGTTTCCGTCAAAACTTACTAGGTAAACGTGTAGATTACTCTGGACGTTCAGTTATCGTTGTTGGGCCGGACTTAAAAATGTATGAGTGTGGTATTCCAAGAGCAATGGCAGTTATTTTATTCAAACCATTTATTATTAGACAATTAATCGAAATTGATAAAATGTCAATCTCAAGTGCTAAATCAGCTATTGATAATTTAACTTCAAGAGTTTGGGAAATCTTAGAAGTAGTTGCTAAAGAGCATCCAGTTTTATTAAACCGTGCTCCTACACTACATAGATTAGGTATCCAAGCATTCGAACCTAAATTAATTGATGGTAAAGCAATTAGACTACATCCACTTGTTACTACAGCATTCAATGCTGACTTTGACGGTGACCAAATGGCAGTCCATTTACCTTTATCACCAGAAGCGCAAGCAGAGGCTAGATTATTAATGTTAGCTTCTAACAATATCCTTAACCCTAAAGATGGTAAACCAGTTGTTACTCCATCTCAAGATATGGTATTAGGAAACTATTATTTAACTATGGAAAAAATCGGATTACCTAATGAAGGTCATTTCTATTCAAGTTATGAAGAAGCTTATTTAGCTTATAAAAATCATGAAATTGAATTACATACTAGAATTTTCCTTGAAGCTAGAACTATTAGTGAAACTAAATTCACTGATGTTCAATTAGATAAATTCATTTTAACTACTTTAGGAAAAATGATTTTCAACTCGGTATTACCTGTTGAATTACCATATTTAAATGAACCAACAAAACAAAATATCATTGTTACAAATGATACAAACTTCCTAGATAAAACTAAATCAGAATTTTATGATGATTATAAAGCAATGTTAGCAAGACCTGCAGCAAATCCTTTTAGTAAAAAATTCTTAAGTTTAATTATCTCTGAAATATTCAAAAAATTCCAAATTAGTGAAACATCTAAAATTCTAGATCATTTAAAAGACTTAGGATTTAAATATTCTACTTTATCAGGAATTACAATTTCTGCTAAAGACGTAATCGTATTAGAAGAAAAACAAACTTTAATTAAACAATCAGAAGCAAAAATTGATAAAATCAATGTTTTATTCGAAAATGGTTTATTAACAACTGCTGAGCGTAAAAACTTAATAACAGATGAATGGACAGATACTCGTTCTGAAATTCAAGATAAACTATGGAAAGAATTAATTAAACATAAAGAAAATCATATCTTCATGATGGCTGATTCAGGTGCCCGTGGTTCTACATCAAACTTCTCACAATTAGCTGGGATGCGTGGACTAATGAACAACACATCTGGTCAAGTAATGGAAATTCCAGTAAAAGCAAACTTCTTAGAGGGATTAACTGTATCAGAATTCTTTATCTCTACACATGGTGCGAGAAAAGGTTCTACGGATACTGCCTTAAAAACAGCTGAGTCAGGATACTTAACTAGACGTTTAGTTGACGTTTCTCAAGATGTTATTATCGATCAAGTAGATTGCGGTACTGAAAAATCATTCTTAATGCAAGATATATCATCTGCTGATGGTGTAGTTGTTGAATTATTTGATAGAATCGTAGGTAGATTTGCTGGGAAAGATGTTGTTTCTAAAGATGGTGAAGTTATCGTTGCTAGAAATGAATATATTACTAATGAATTAGCTGCTGATATTATCTCTAATGGTATAACTAGCGTTTATATTAGATCTAACTTAACTTGTGACTCAAGATATGGTGTTTGTATGAAATGTTACGGACGTAACCTAGCAACAAATAACATCGTTGAGGTTGGAGAAGCTGTAGGTACTATTGCTGCTCAATCAATCGGAGAACCAGGTACACAGTTAACGATGCGTACTTTCCATACAGGAGGGGTGGCATCAACTGCGGATATTACACAAGGGTTACCACGTATTCAAGAGTTATTTGAAGCACGTAATCCAAAAGGTAAAGCTGTTATTTCTGAAATTAACGGTACAATCAAATCTATAGATCGCCAAAAAAATGGTATTCGTGTTATTGTTAAAAATAACTTATCAATTGGTGGAGAAGAATATGAATATGTATTAGATCAAACTGCTGAATTAACAATTTCAAAAGGTGATCAAGTTTATCAAGGTCAAAGATTAATGAAAGGTAGTATCGCTCCACGTGAATTATTACGTGTTACTGATGCTGAAACTACTCAAAAATATATTATTGAAGAAGTTCAAAAAGTATATTGTGCTCAAGGGGTGGAAATCTCAGATAAGCATATAGAAATTATTGTTCGTCAAATGATGAAGAAAATTACTATTGTTACTCAAGGGGATACAATGTTATTACCTGGTAGTGAGTTATCAATTCATGAGTTCAAAGAATCAAACAAAAACATCTTTATGGATGTTATGAATAATAATGCAAAAGAATTTGCTGTGGGTAGACCTGTTTTATTAGGTATCACTAGAGCTGCATTAAAATCAGAATCGTTCTTATCAGCTTGTTCATTCCAAGAAACAACGCGTGTATTAACAGATGCTGCTATTAGAGGGAAAATTGACCCATTATACGGATTAAAAGAAAACGTAATAATTGGTGGATTAATTCCAGCTGGTACAGGTATCTTAGAAGAAGATACATTCGAATGTGAAAAAGATGAAATAGATGATGATTTCAATAATGAATATGATGTTACTTTTGCTGAAAACTTAATTGATTCAGATTATCAATTATATTCTCAAGACGATATTATTTAATAAATATAAATACGCTTAGTATAAACTAGGCGTATTTTTTTATATAAAAAAAGCACTTATAAAAGTATCTCTCTTTTAGTGCTTTCTCTTTTTATCAATTCTGTTGTAATTATTTTATCGTTTATATCTTCATGATTTATTATTGAATCTAATGTATTAACAGCAGATTCACCTATCTTCTCTACAGGATAATCAATAGAAGTTAACGCTGGGAAGATTAATGTTGAAAATGGAGAATTATCATATCCTATCATACAACATTCTTTTGGGATATTAATTTTTAATTGTTGTAAAATTGTTGTTACAGGTATAGCGATTAAATCACTTGTTGTGTAAATACCATCGAAATTAGAATTTTTTAAAAAGTCATATAATGAAAGTTTGTTAATATTAGTATCAACATTTAATGATGTTAATTTAATATTATTCAGTTTAATAGTTTGAACAAAAGTTTTATATTTGTTAATATCATCGTTTGTATATTTAACTAATAATACATTTTTACAATTATTATCAATCAATTCTTGTGCTGCATTAGTTACAGCTAAACTATTATTTATCTTAATTGATGGTATATTATCATTTATTTTAAAGTCTATACTAACCATAGGTTTTTTAAGAGATATAAAGTCTACTATTGAATTTATTTCTTCTGTTAATATAATTCCATCAACATCATATTTAATAAATAAATCTAAATAAAACTTCTCTAATGATTGAGAATTTCTTGTAATCCCAAGTAAAGTTTTATAACCATTTTCTTTACATTGTTGTTGTATTGAGTCTACTAATTTACTAGCAGTAGTAGATGGTATTGTATTTATAATAATACCTATTGTCTTTTTAGAATGATCATCAAATTCATTATTTTGATTATTAGGAAAATAATTTAAATCCTCTATTGCTTTAGTTATAGTTTCTTTTGTATCTTTATGTACGTATCCATTATTGTTAATAACTCTAGAAACTGTTGTTACACTAACATTTGCTCTTAATGCTACATCTTTTATCGTTGACATTTTAACACTCCTTTTTTTGGATATTATAGTATATTAGTTAATAGAAACAAATCGAATTTTGTCACTAAAATATAATTTAAAATCTTAATTGCAATATATTGTTTATATTGATATAATTTAAGAATAAGGAAGTGGAAATATGAAACAAAATGAAATGAAATTTATTAAACCGTTCAAAGAAGATATCGCTATTGAAACAATAGAAAATCTATTAAATGGTGAGAAAGATAAGGAATTAGAAGAAGAGTTATCTATATTAAAAACAATTAATATAGGTGAGCAAGTTGTATACTTTGAATTATCAAATACATACTTAAATATAAATGTTTTTCATAATATAACTTTAGATGGGAACACTTTTGATTATATTTTAATAGATAATAATTTTATTTGTAGTATAACATGTATGAATATTCAAGAAGATTACGAGATGAATGAGTATGGTGAGATATTTATATCAAATGAAAGTATAGGAAATCCATTTATAGCATCAAGAGAAAAATTAAAATACTTAGAAGATTTATTAACAACTAATAAACTTATAAACGATATAGAGTTTATATCATTAATTGTTAATACAAATAAAAAGGCTGTTAAAAAGCGTTGTACAGCACCCGAGTATATAACTAAGCATTTTATTAACTCAGATGATTTAACGTGTGTATTAAGCGAATTAGATAGTGAAAAAAGAAAAAATGTTATTAAAGATAAAATGATTTCTAAAATCAATGAATTTATTTTAAATAATGATAATCCTATTATAAAAGATTATGAGTTCATTAAAGAACCTAGTCTACTACAAAATGCTAAAGAAGAATTTTCAAATAAGTTTAATCAATTTAAAAAGTTTTCTATTAAAACAAATGAAAAATTAGAAAAATATACAACACAAATAAGTAAAGAAATATTTGAAACAATAGAGGAAGATGATAATGATTAATTATTTAATTGACTATTTAATTAAAGAATCAGGAAGAAACATAGATTATAAAAATGAAGATGTTGATTTATTTAGATTGTTTAGAGCACTTGTTAATTTAAGAAATAATGAATTACCAAGTAAAGAATTCTTAGAAGTACAAGATAAATATTTAAATGAATTATTAATCAAAAAAGGTATATTAGAATATAAGGATAATCATATCAAAGATAATATATATTTAGTACAAGGTGATATAACTACTTTAAATGTTGATTGTATTGTTAATGCAGCAAACTCTCAAATGCTTGGATGTTTCATTCCTAATCACGGGTGTATTGATAATGCTATTCATACTTATAGTGGTGTTCAATTAAGAGATGAATGCAGAAAATTAATGAATGGAAAAGAAGAACCTAATGGCCAAGCTCTTATTACAAATTCATATAATTTAGCATGTAAAAAAATTATACATACTGTTGGGCCGATAGTTTATGGAAGTGTAACAAATCAAAATAAAATTGATTTAAGAAATTGTTATATTAATTGTATAGAAGCTGCTATAAAAAATAATATGAAAAGTATTGCTATATGTTGTATATCAACAGGGGAATTTTGTTATCCTAATTATGATGCTGCAATTATCGCTTTAGATGTAATAAAAGATTATAAACAAATAGATATAATAATAAATGTGTTTAAGGATGTGGATTATGAAATATACAGAAGATTACTTAAAGATTAAAGAATTAATTAAAGAAGCTGATGCAGTATTAATTGGCTTAGGTAGTGGAATTTCTGCTGCTGGAGGGTTGGACTATTTTTCAGAAGATGTATTTAAAAAACTATATCCTAAGTATTATGAAAAAGGATATAAATATATTTTTCATGCTATAAGTGAACATTGGGTTTGTAATATAACAGAAGAAAATTGTTATGATTATTGGAACTTTTGGACAAGACATATTTATAATGTTAGGTACAATGTCGATACTTTATTACCTTATAAATTGTTAAAAGAAATTGTTTTAAATAAGAAACACTTTGCTATTACTACAAATGGTGATGGTCAAACACAAAGAGTATTTGAAAATGTATATGCTCCTCAAGGTGATTACTCATTATTCCAATGTAGAGTAAATTGTAATGATAAAGTTTATGATAATAAAGAGTTTGTTTTAGAAAATTTAGATAACGTTAAAACAATTCCTAGATGTAGTAATTGCGGTGATTTTTTAATTCCTAATCTTAGGGTAGATAATTATTTTTGTGAAACATTCGGACAAACAAATTATGAAAAATATTATAATTTTTTAATGGAAAATAAAGATAAGAAATTAGTTATATTAGAATTAGGAGTAGGGTTTAACACTCCTAGTATTATAAGATTTCCTTTCGATAAATTATCTACATTACAAAATGCTACCTTAGTAAGAGTAAATAGTAGTGATCCTGATGTTATACATGGGTTTGGAATAAGTGAAGATATTACGAAGGTTTTATTAAATTTAAAAGAGTAGAAATACTCTTTTTTATGTTATAATTATACTAATAAGGATGTGGATTAATATGTTAAAAGTAATTTTAGATAAAAAAGAAGAGGATAATGTTTTAAATGGATTTCCTTGGATTTTTAATAATGAAGTAAGTGGTTTTGAAGGGCCTATTAAAGATGGCGTTGTTTGTAGCGTATATACATTTGATAAAAAATTTGTTTGTACTGGTTTTTTTAATTCAAATAGTAAAATAATGGTAAGAGTATTATCACTAGATGAAAAAGAAGAAATTAATTACGAATTTTTTAAACAAAGAATTCAATTAGCAATAGAACATAGAAAAACGTTAGGTTTCTCTTCAGCAAGAATCATTTTCTCAGAAGCTGATTTTTTACCTGGTTTAGTTGTTGATAAGTATGGTGAGTATTTATCTTGTCAATTCATGTCTTTAGGTATGGATATGATGAAAGAAGATATTGTTAAAATTTTAATTGAATTATTAAATCCTAAAGGTATATATGAAAGAAGTGATGTACCTGTAAGGAAAAAAGAAGGATTAGAAGAAATAAAAGGCTTTTTATATAAAGAGTTTGATACTAAAGTAATAATTGAAGAGAATGGAATTAAAATGCAAGTAGATATTGAAAATGGTCAAAAAACAGGTTACTTTTTAGATCAAAAACTAAATAGAGATTATTTAAAATATTATGTTAAAGATAAAACAGTATTAGATTGTTTTTCGCATACAGGAGGATTTGCTCTTCATGCAGCAAAATACGAAGCTAAAAAAGTAACTGCTTTAGATATAAGTCAAAAAGCATGTGATGATATTATGTTTAATGCAAGTTTAAATCCATTTAAAGATAAAGTTAATGCTGTATGTGTTGATGTATTTGATTATTTAAGAAGTACAAAAGATACTTATGATGTAATAGTTTTAGATCCACCTGCTTTTGTTAAAACGAAAGATAAAATTAAAAATGCTATTAAAGGGTATAAAGAAATTAACTTACAAGCTTTAAAACTAATAAATAAAGGTGGTTATTTATTTACTTATAGTTGTTCTCAACATATGACTTCTGATTTATTTTTTGAAATGGTGCAAAGTGCTGTTAAAGATAGTAAAAGAAAAGTACAGTTTATTGATTTTAAAATTCAATCTCCAGATCATCCTGCTTTATTAAATAGTAATGAACAATTATATTTAAAATGTATCGTTCTTAGAGTTCTATGAGAAAAAAGCATTTTATCGTATTAATTAATGTTATTATAATAGTATGTATATTACTGCAGTTACCTGTATTAAACGATAATTATTTAAGTTATTTATTAATATTACCAGGATTACTATTAGGATTTATTGTTTCTGTTATAATACATGAATTAGGTCATTTAGTTTTCGGATTAATAAGTGGTTATAAATTTACTTCATTTAAAGCATTATTTATTAAAGTTTATAAAACGGATAAAATTAAAATTAAATTTGAAACAGTTATGTTAGCTATACCAGGACAATGTTTAATGAAACCAACTTCAAGAAAATATTTACTATATAACTTAGGGGGATTAATATTTACATATATATTATCAATTGTTTTAATAATAACTTTTTATATATTAAATAATGTGTATATTAGTCAATTATTATTTGGTATGTTTGTTGTAAATAGTTTACTTGGTATATTAAATTCAATTTACAATGAAAATGGAGTTAATGATATTTGTAATATTATTAGATGTAAAAATAATAAAGATTTTTTAGAAGGAGTATTATATCAATTAGATATATATTCAAATCTTTCTTCTAAAAATAAATTTAAAAGTAATTATCAACCTTCTGATGATGTTAAAAATATATATTCAAATGTAGCTATTTGGAGATTTAAATATTTTAAAGCATTAAATGAAAATAATAATGATAAAATGGAATACTATTATCAATTATTAAAAAGAAATTGTAGTAATATCCCTTTATATTTCTTGAAATTAAGTATTCTTTTATTAGTATTAAACCATGAGTTTATGTTTAAAAATGATATTAAACTATTAAGAAGAAGTTTAAAGATAAATAAAAAAGACGAAGAATTATTTAAAAAGTTGAAAGAAGAATATAGAGTTTATTTACTTTATAAAGAAATTATATTAGAACAAACAGAATATAACTTTTTAGTATTAGAGAAGTTAATTATTAATAAACCAAGTGATATGTTAGAAAGACTACATAATAAAATGTATCTAAAATTAAATAGAGTGTTTGTAGCATATGTTAACAATGGTTATAAATTTGATTAAGGAGAATATTTGTGTTTAAAGAAGTTGAGAGTATTATTAAAAAAAATATTAACAAAGAAGTAAAAGTTATTAATAGATTTACAGGTGGAATGAGTAACTTCACTTATTTAATTGAAGTCGATTCTAAATTGTATACATATAGAATTCCTGGGAAAAATAGTCATGTATTTATTAATAGAGAAATAGAAAAAGAGAATATTGAATTAGTAAAACAACTTAATTTGAATTGTGAAAATATTTATTTAAATACAACTAATGGTCACAAGATGTCTTTATATATAGAAGGTAATGATTTATCTAGTGAAGAAATTGATTATGTAGAAGTTTCTAATAAACTTAAGTTATTACATAATAGTGGCGTTAAAGCTGTTAATGATTATGTAAAAGAAGAAAAACTAAATTATTATGAAACTTTATTAGAAGAAAAACATAATGAAGAATATTTTTTATTAAAAGAAAAATTATTTAATTATTTAGAAGAGTATAAAGATATTGAGTTAGTTTATTGTCATGGTGATGCTCAAAAGTCTAATTGGATAAAAAGTGATAACTTATATTTATTAGATTGGGAGTATAGCGGTAATAATGATCCTTATTATGATATAGCATGTTTTGGTAATGTTGATTTTAATGATGCTATTAAACTTCTAGAATATTATTTAGGGTATAAACCAAATAGTAATGAGTTAAGAAGGTTGTATCTAAATAGAATTTTTCAATGTATGCAGTGGTATAACGTAGCTTTATATAAAAAACAAATTGGGTTAAGTAAAGATTTAAATATGGACTTTAAAGCAATAAGTGTTAAATATATTAATTTAACAAAAAGTTTTTTTGAAAAAATATAAAATTATATATTATTAGAATTATATTAATTGCTTATAATCATAAATTGTGATAAAATTAGACAAGAATTTACACATGGAGGTAATATTATGAATGAAAATCAATTAGAAGATGGAATATCAATTACAGAGTTATTTGCAATTGTATGGAAAAGAAAAATAATAATAGGGATTGCTACTGTATTAACTGCTATATTATTTATGGCGTTTGTCGTATTTGGAGTTAATCCTAATTCATTAAGATATACATCAACATTTGATATGTATTTCCCTGGGATTGTTGAAAACAAATATCCTTCAGGATACTATTTTGATTACAAAGATATTATATCTGATGAAAACATTGAATTAGTATTAAAAAATAGTGATGAATTTAAAGGTGTTGTACTAACTGATTTTAACAATGATACTATAACTATTTCTGAAACAACTATTATAAGTAGTACTACAGAAATAACAAATAGAACATTTTCAATTTCAGTTCAAGGTTCGTTGTTTGAAAATAGTACTGAGGCAGCTACTTTCGTTGAATCTTTAGTTAGTCAAGCAAATGATAAAATATTAAATAGTGTTGATGATTTATCATTCTCTACTTATTTAAATAATGCTAAACAAGCACAAACTTTTGAATTACAATTAAATTTATTGAATCAACAAGTTTCTTATGTATCAAACTTATATAATAATTTGATTGATGAATTTGGTGATGTTACAATTAATGGAAATACATTATTAAATTATAAAACGCAGTACAGTTCATATTTTACTATTAATAGTATTAGTAACTTAATTCAAGAGTTAAATAATAATGTTTATGTAAAAGATTATGAAACTAATTTAAATTATTTAAATACTTCAAAAGGTATATTAGACAATGAAATTACTATCTTAGAAGATCAAATAGCTGCTCTAGATGAAAAAGTAACTACTTTATTAGGTGATAGAAACGATGTATCAAATGCTTATCCTGATATTGATAGTTACAATAAAGAAATAGCTGCATTAACACTAGAATTAGTAACAAAACAACACGATTCTCTTATGTTAGGAAATAAAATTAATAGTGGGAATTCTCAAGAAGCAACTGTCGAATCACAAGAATTTAATTCTAGGGTAGAAATAATAGAAGAAGATTTAGAAGGTTTTATCGATGAGTATGTTGAAATTGTTAAAGGAGTATATCATCAATTTTCATATGTTAACTTTTCTAATAGAGCAATTGTTACATCAAGTGGTACAGTAAGTTATTTATTAGCTGGTATGGTGGGAGCTGTAATGGCTGGTGGTATATCATGTGTATTATTTATAGTGATAGATTTAACTAAAAAAGAAGAAAAAGAAGAAAACTTAAATAATTAATTTATAAAAGAAAGTTTATTGCAAACTTTCTTTTTTCTTTTATTAAAAAGTGTTGACATAGTTTGTGTTTTTATGTTAAAATATTAATGCTGTGAAAATATTAAATTTTCGTATGAACCACAAGGCAGCGTGGTAGAAAGGAGGGCCTTATGCCTACAATAGCTCAATTAGTTCGTAAAGGGAGAACAGATAAAACAACAAAATCTAAATCTCCAAGTTTAAATGTTGGATATAACTCATTAGAGAAAAAATTCACAAATACAAGTTCACCTCAAAAACGTGGTGTATGTACTCGTGTTACTACAATGACTCCAAAAAAACCTAACTCAGCATTACGTAAGTATGCCCGTGTTCGTTTATCAAATGGTTTAGAAGTTACTGCTTATATCCCAGGAATCGGACATTCATTACAAGAACATAGTGTTGTATTAATTCGTGGTGGACGTGTTAAAGATTTACCAGGGGTACGTTACCATATCATTCGTGGAACATTAGATGCAAGTGGAGTAGCAAACCGTCAACAATCTCGTTCGAAATACGGTGCGAAACGTCCAAAAGCTGGAAAAAAATAATATTATAATAGGAAGGAGGAGCAATCATGCCTCGTAAAGGACATATAGTTAAAAGAGATGTATTACCAGATCCAATTTATTCTTCAAAATTAGTTACTAGAGCAATCAATGCAATTATGATCGAAGGTAAAAAAGGAACTGCTCAAAGCATTTTATATGGTGCGTTTGATCGTATCAATCAAGTTACAGGAAGAGAAGCAATCGAAGTTTTCAATGAAGCTTTAGAAAAAATCATGCCTGTATTAGAAGTTAAATCAAGAAGAATCGGTGGTCAAAACTACCAAGTTCCTACTGAAGTTCGTCCAGAAAGAAGAACTACTTTAGGTTTAAGATGGTTAATTAAATATTCTCGTCTACGTAATGAAAAGACAATGGAAGAAAGATTAGCTAAAGAAATTATGGATGCTGCAAACGGTCAAGGTGCTTCTGTTAAAAAACGTGATGACACTCATAGAATGGCTGAAGCTAATAAAGCATTCGCTCATTACCGTTGGTAAGATTTAAAAAAATTAAAATAAGGAGCTTATAATTATGGCTAGAGATTTTTCATTAGATAATACTAGAAATATCGGTATCATGGCTCACATCGATGCTGGTAAGACTACAACAACTGAACGTATCTTATTCCATACTGGGAAAACTCATAAAATTGGGGAAACTCATGATGGAGCTTCTCAAATGGACTGGATGGAGCAAGAAAAAGAAAGAGGTATAACAATTACTTCTGCTGCAACATCTGCTGAATGGGATGGACACAGAATCAATATTATCGATACTCCAGGTCACGTTGACTTTACTGTTGAGGTTTCACGTTCTTTACGTGTACTTGATGGTGCAGTTACTGTACTTGATGGACAAGCAGGAGTTGAACCTCAAACTGAAACAGTTTGGCGTCAAGCTACTGAATATAACGTTCCTCGTATCGTATTCGTTAATAAAATGGATAAAATGGGTGCTGATTTTGAATATTCAATCAACACTATCTTAGATCGTTTAGGTGCTAAAGCAGCAGCTATTCAATGGCCAATTGGATCAGAAGATGATTTCAAAGGGCAAGTAGATTTATTAGAAATGAAAGCATATACTTATTCAGGAGATGCTCATGAAGAGTATACTGTTTCAGATATTCCTGCTGAATTACAATCAATCTGCGAAGCAAAAAGAAATGAATTAATCGAAACTATTTCAGAATTCGATGACAACTTAATGGAAGCTTATTTAGGTGGAGAAGAAATTTCTATCGATACTATTAAATCTGTAATCCGTAGAGCTGTTTTAACAGCTGAATTCTTCCCTGTTTTATGTGGATCTGCATTCAAAAACATGGGTGTTAAGAAAATGTTAGATGCTGTAGTAACTTACTTACCATCTCCATTAGATGTAGGGGATATTCCTGCTACTGACTCTGAAGGAAATGATAGAACAGTTAAACCAAGTGATGATGAAAAATTCGCTGCATTAGCGTTTAAAGTTGTTACTGACCCATTCGTAGGAAAATTAACTTACTTCCGTGTTTATTCAGGAACTATTACTAAAGGTTCTTACGTACAAAACTCAACAAAAGGTGTTAAAGAACGTTTAGCTCGTATCGTATTAATGCATGCGAACTCTCGTGAAGACATCGAACAAGTTTATGCTGGAGACATTGCTGCCGCAACTGGATTTAAATCAACTACTACAGGTGACACTTTAGTTACTGAGAAAGAAGATTTAATCTTAGAATCAATGGTATTCCCAGAACCAGTTATCAGTGTTGCTATTGAACCAAAAACAAAAGGTGACCAAGATAAAATGTCAACTGCATTAATTAAATTATCAGAAGAAGATCCAACTTTAAGAACTTTTACTGATCAAGAAACAGGTCAAACTATTATCGCTGGTATGGGTGAGTTACACTTAGATATCATCGTTGATAGAATGAAACGTGAATTCAAAGTTGAAGCAAATGTAGGTGCTCCTCAAGTATCTTACAGAGAAACAATTACTGTTGCTGCTGAAATCGAAGGAAAACACATTAAACAATCAGGTGGACGTGGACAATATGGACATGTTTGGATTAAATTTGAACCAAATCCAGATAAAGGATTTGAATTCGTTGATAAAGTATCTCAAGGGACAGTTCCTCGTGAATATATTCCTGTAGTTGGTAAAGGTTTAGAAGAATCTTTATCAGGTGGTATTATTGCTGGATATCCAGTAATCGATATCAAATGTACATTATTTGACGGTTCTTACCATGACGTGGATTCATCAGAAATGGCTTATAAATTAGCAGCATCTTATGCATTAAAAGATTGTGCTAAACATTGTAAACCAACATTATTAGAACCAATCATGGAAGTAGATGTTATCGTTCCAGAAGATTACGTAGGAAATGTTATCGGAGATTTAACAAGCCGTCGTGGACGTCTTGAATCTCAAGAAAAACGTGGAAATGCAATCTCTATTAGAGCAGCGGTACCATTATCAGAAATGTTTGGATACGCAACTTCTTTAAGATCTAACTCTCAAGGACGTGGAACATTCATTATGCAAAATCCAAGTTACGAAGTAGCTCCAAGAAGTATTACAGAAGAAATCATTAAAAAACGTAGTTAATTTATAGTTAACCTATTGCATTTTTTAATGCGATAGGTTAAAATATAATAGATTTCAAAAATAAAAAATAAACAAAATATAAGGAGAAATTTAAAATGGCAAAACAAAAGTTTGAACGTACAAAACCACATGTTAACATTGGTACAATTGGTCACGTTGACCACGGTAAAACTACTTTAACTGCAGCTATTACTTCAGTATTAGCAGCTAAAGGTATGGCTGAAAAAAGAGATTATAACCAAATTGATGGTGCACCAGAAGAAAGAGAACGTGGGATTACAATTAATACTGCTCACGTTGAATATGAAACAGAAAAAAGACACTACGCTCACGTAGACTGCCCAGGGCATGCCGATTATGTAAAAAACATGATCACAGGAGCTGCTCAAATGGATGGAGCTATCTTAGTTATCGCTGCTACTGATGGACCAATGGCTCAAACTCGTGAACATATCTTATTATCACGTCAAGTAGGAGTACCTCGTTTAGTTGTATTCTTAAACAAATGTGATATGGGAATCGATGAAGAATTCATCGAATTAGTTGAAATGGAAGTTCGTGAATTATTATCACAATATGATTTCCCAGGTGATGATATTCCATTCATCCGTGGATCTGCTTTAAAAGCTTTACAAGGTGAAGCTGATTGGGTAGCAAAAGTTGATGAATTAATGAACAGTGTAGATTCTTACATTGAAGATCCTCAACGTGAAACTGACAAACCATTCTTAATGCCTGTAGAGGACGTATTCACTATCACTGGTCGTGGTACTGTTGCTACTGGACGTGTTGAGAGAGGGATCATCACTGTTGGTGAAACTATCGAAATCATCGGTATCAAAGATACTCAATCTACAGTTGTTACTGGGGTTGAAATGTTCCGTAAATTATTAGACAAAGCTGAAGCTGGAGATAACATTGGAGTTTTATTACGTGGAGTTTCTCGTGAACAAATCCAACGTGGTCAAGTATTAGCTAAACCTAAATCAGTTAATCCTCATAGCAAATTTAAAGCGCAAGTTTACGTTTTATCTAAAGAAGAGGGTGGACGTCATACAGGTTTCGTTTCTAACTACCGTCCTCAATTCTACTTCCGTACTACAGACGTAACTGGTATCATCTCTTTAGAAGAAGGTACATTAATGGTTATGCCAGGTGAAAATACTGTTATGACAGTTGAATTAATTCACCCAATCGCAATCGAAATGGGAACTAAATTCTCAATTCGTGAAGGTGGACGTACAGTAGGTGCTGGTTCAGTTACTGAAATCATCGAATAATTATAATTAAATTAGGCTCTAGAAAGCAATTTCTAGGCCTTTTTTTAACTTTATTGTTATACTAAATACTATTATTAGGAGGTAATTTATATGATTATTGATTCTCATTGTCATTTATATGATGAAGCGTTCGAACATGATTTCGATGAAGTATATAAAAGAGCATTAGATAGAGGTGTAGGGAAATTTTTAATGGTTGGTTGTAAAAAAGATAGTAATTTGAAAGTTATCAATTTACAAAATAAATATAAAGAGAGTTTCGCAACAATAGGTGTACATCCTTCTTATGTTGATGAAGTAGATTTAGATTATTTTAATGAATTAGAGGAACTTATTAAAACTAATAAGATATATGCAATAGGAGAATGTGGATTAGATTATTATTGGACAAAAGATAATATTGCTGTTCAAAAAACATTTTTTTTAAGACAAATAGATTTAGCTATTAAATATGATTTACCTTTAGTAATACATTGTAGAGATGCTGTTGCTGATATGTTTGATATTTTAAATGAATATAAAGGTAAGATTAGATTTGTTTTACACGGTTATTCAGGTAGTTTAGAAATGGCTAAAAGATTTATAACTATTGGTGGTAAAATTGGTATTGGTGGTGTTGTTACATTTAAAAATGCTATTAATGTAAAACAAACAGTAGAAGGTATAGATTTAAAACATATTTTATTAGAAACTGATTGTCCTTATTTAACACCTGCTCCTAATAGAGGTAAAAGAAATGAACCTAGTTATTTAGAACATATAGCATTAGCAGTTGCTGTGCTAAAAAATGTTACATATGATGAGGTTGTAAATCAAACTACTAAAAATTCTGAAGAGTTATTCAAGATATAAGTACATTTTTTCTATTAACCTCATATAATATAATGAGGTGATAGAAATGAGTTGTGGATGTAACCAAACAAGTACTAAAAAAAATAATTGTACTAATAATTATTCATTTGTATTAGTGTTATTTATTTTAATAGCATTAGTCGGATCAGCATGGTCAAAATAATTAAAGAAAGTTAACTATTTTATAAAATAGCTCCTTGGGGAGTTTTTTATTTTTATCACTAGTTAATAATGTATTATCGCTATGCCCTGTCCAAATACCGATAGTATAATCATCGGTAGAACCAATTATATAACTATCATAATCTGTTAAACCTGTTTTACCAGTTACTTCTTTATTTAATAAGTGAGCTATACTATTGCCTGTTACATTATTGACTCCATTTAATGAAGTATCAAATGTACCTTTTAATAAGTCGTTTAATTGTATACATATTTCTTTATTTAGTATTTGTTCTTTAAGAGGTAAGTTATTAATAGTTGTATCAGAATAAGTGTATGAATGATAAGCTTTAGAAGAAGTATAACTACCTTCATTAGCAAAAGTATTATAAATAGATGTTAAATTTAAAAGTGACATATCTTGAGTACCTAATGATATTGTATATTTATCATTTATTGGCTCTATACCAAATCTTTTAATAAAAGATGGTAATTTATCAACACCAATGAATAAATGCGTCTTCATGGCGTAAATATTATCTGATGTAGCTAATGCATATTGCATTGTAATAGGTGCATTATCATAACTATCATTAAAGTTTGAAATAGAAATAACTTCATTATCAATGATGAAGTCTTTTTTTTCACTTACAAATGTATCAGTTGATTTTATTCCGTAAGATAGTGCTTCATAATAAAGCATTGGTTTTATAGTAGATCCTATCATTCTTGTTGCTGATGAAGCGATATTATAATTACTTTCAGAATAATTTTTATTTCCTATAATAGAAGTAACATAACCACTTTTATCTAAAACAACAATACTTACATCACAGTCTGCAATAGATATTAATTCATCGATATACAAATTTAAATTAGTATTAAAATTTGTATAAATATGTATGTCTCTATTTGTTGTGTTAATATTTTTAAGTACATAATCTTTAAAGTATAATATACTACTTGAATAAGTATTTAAAGAAGTTTTAGTTATATTTAAATCTTGAGAAATGGCTTCGTTATAATCTTTTTTTGTAATTACATCTCTTTGATATAGTGCATCTAATAATAAATTTGTCCTTTCTGTATTATTATCTAAATTACTAATTAAACAATAATTACTAGGAGATTTTATAATTGATACTAAACTTACTGCTTCTTTTAAAGTAAGCTCATTAGGAGATTTATTAAAATAGTACAATGATGCATCATTAATTCCATATATACCATTATTAAAATAAATAGTATTTAAATAACCTTCTAATATTTCTTCTTTAGTATAAAGTTGTTCTACTCTAGTAGCATAATAACATTCTTTTATTTTCCTTATATAAGTTTTCTCGTTAGTTAAATATAAATTTTTTACATATTGTTGTGTTATAGTAGAACCACCTATAATATAATCACTTGATAAATTATGAATGAAAGCTTTAATAGTAGAATAGAAATCAATTCCTGAATGTAAATAAAAACGTCTATCTTCAATTTCTATAAATACTTGTTTTGTTATTTCATTTATATCATTAATAGAAACAGTTGAAGATTCATGAATATTATTTCTTTGATAAATGATTTCATCATTATCATCATAAATTGTTACTTTATTAGTGTTCGTTATATCACTAACACTATTTACTTGATTAAGAAGAATATCAATTGAATTAAATAATAATACTACAAAAATAAATATAATAAAATACTTAAATAACTTTTTCATAATAATCACCATATTTATTATTAACAGTAATATAGTAATTATGTTATAATGAGTTAGAAAGTTTGGTGGAATTAATGACTAATATAATAAGAAAAATATTTATAAAAGATTATAATAATGTTACTGATGAAACAGTTAGACTAAAACATGGTCTAGTTGCTTCTATTTTTGGTATAATATTAAACTTATTTTTATTTGTTATAAAATTACTAATAGGATTATTTAGTAACAGTATTAGTATTATTGCTGATGCATTAAATAACTTAACTGATATGGGAAGTAGTATTATAAGTTTTATCGGAATAAAACTAAGTAGTAAACCAGCAGATAAAGAACATCCTTATGGGCATCAAAGAATTGAGTATATTACAAGTTTTATAATTAGTGTAATAATAATTATAGTTGGCTTTGAATTACTAAGTACATCAATTTCAAAAATATTTAATAAAGATGAAGTAACTTATTCTTTTATAACTTTAATAGTATTATTCATCTCTATTTTAATAAAAATATATTTATCATTTTTTTATAAAAGTATTGGTTCAAAAATTAATTCCTTACCATTAATTGCATCAAGTAAAGACTCATTAAATGACGTACTATCAACATTATTTATTTTAATCAGTGCAGCAGTTTCTATTATTTTTAAAATAAATTTAGATGGGATTATGGGTGTTGTAGTATCATTATTTATTTTGTATTCAGGAGTTATGTTAGCAAAAGAAACTATAGATCCTTTAATAGGTGAAAAAGTAGATCCTAAGTTAATAGAAAATATTTTAAAAGAAATAAATGATAATGAAGAATTAATTGGTTATCATGATGTTATGTGTCATAGTTATGGTCCTACTAAAATTTTTATGTCATTACATGCAGAAGTAGATAGTAGTAAAAATATTTTATTTCTTCATGAAGTTATAGATGAAATAGAACTTAGTATTAAAAATAAATATGGTGTAGAATTAGTTATCCATATGGACCCAACTAATCTTAGTTGTGATACAACTAATTATTATAAAAGTGAAGTTGAAAAAATATTAAATAATATATCTACAAAGTTAAAATTTCATGATTTTAGAACTGTAATTGGGGAATACAATACTAATTTATTATTTGATGTTGTAATACCTTTTGATTTAAATATTAAAAAAGAACATATTTTAGAAGTGTTAAATTGTGAACTTAAAAACGATAAAGTTAATTTAAAATTAATTGTTTCATTTGACAACGAGTTTACTCATTAATTTCCCATATATTTACTTGATTTGACATATTTTTATAAATTATAATATAAATGTAATTTATAAAAGGGGGAATTGTGTATGTTAAGAAGAGTTTATTATATTGAGGATAATGAAAGAATGGGGAAACTATTACAACGTTCTATTAGTAGAATAGGTGATGTTTGTCCTGTGGAAGTATCTGTTTTTACAAATTATCGTGATTTTATTACAGCAATGAGATTACATAAACCAAATATCATTTTAATTGATTTAATGTTACCTAACGGGGAAAATGGGTATGAGATATTAAGAGAAATAAAATCAAGAGCAGAGTATAAGCATATACCAGTACTTATCGTTAGCGCTAAGATAACTGATTATGATAGATATGCTTGTTATGAAGCAGGAGCGCATGGTTATTTCACTAAACCTTTCTTTAGTTTAGATGAATTGAATGCTGCTATAAAGAATTTTATGCTAGTACCTAGAGATGGTTCTATTATTGTTTGTGGTTTTGTATCTTTAGATACTAATACACATACAGTAGTTGTTGATGGAGTAGAAGTTGATATAGTTAATAAAGAATTTGAGTTATTAGCTTATTTAGCGAAAAATCCAAATGTATTGTTATCTAAAGAGAAGATTTATGAAAATGTTTGGAAAGAGAAATTTCCTGAAGGTAGTAGAACAATTGATCAGTATATTAAGGCGATACGTAAGAAGGCATTTGCTAATAGACCTGATGCTATAGAAACTCATAGAGGATTAGGGTATAGATTTGTATACGATATTGAAGAGTAAAATATTCCATTTAATTGTATTATTTATTTTATTATTTACTTCATGCTATATTTTAAGCGAGGCTTCTTTAAATAATAAAAAAGAAATGGTAATAAAAAGTTTTGAAGAAAAATTAGTTATAATAAAAAAACAAAATGTTAATAAAGATGAGTTATATGTTAATTATAAAATTATTCAACTTATTTATGTTAACAAAGAACTTGTATCTTCACCTAATGCATATAAGATTCCGTATTATTTTGACTCATCTACATATAAAGAAGATGAAGTTAATTATAATTTAGGTTATTTTGTATTTGATCAATCGTTCTTAGGTGAACAAGAAACATTATATATTTATTATTTAGATAGTAATGAGTTAAGTAATCATGATTTCCTTTACCCATGCTATTTATTGATGTTTTTGTTATACATAATTATTGGTGGTACTTACTGGTTTATAGATAATAAAAATCTTAAATTCAACTATAAATTAAATAAGTTATTAGCTAATAATGTAGTACGTGATCCTATTAATACTTATACAGAAATAGAAGATTATGTAATGTCTTGTAAATTATTTGAAAAATGTATTTCTTCTAGTTATGAAGGTTTAATAATATTTAAAGATAATAAAATTGTATTCTTTAATAAAGCAGCATCTAAATTTATTAATAAAGAAGAATTAGCAGATGAGTATTTAAGAAATATAAGTAAAACATTATCTGATGATTTAATTAAAGAAGAGTATCAAAAAGGTGAAGCAACTTATTTTATTGAAACAAAGAAACTAGAAGTTAAATCATTTGTTTATTATGCAATGTATATTGTTGATGAAACAGCTAAAATTGAATTTAAGAATAATAAAGTTAATTTCTTTAATCAAGCAAGTCATGAATTAAGAACCCCTCTAACAAATTTATCAGCTTATGTAGATTTATTATGTAACTGTGAATTATCAGCTAAAGATAAAGAGGAAATGATGGTTGAAGGAATTGATGAATGTAGAAAATTAGATGTTTTAATTACATCGATATTAGATATATCAAAACGTTTAGAAAAAGATGATTTATATATCAAAGTTGATTTAGAACAATTGATATATGAAAATTTAGAGTCTTTTAAATATGGTAAAACAAAATATACTGTTACTATTGATGGTGCGAAACATTTAATTTGTAATAAAACAAAAGTAAGTAATTTAATTAATAATTTATTATCTAATGCTTTTATTCATAATGTTGAAGGTGGTTTTGTTAATATAGAACTAGTAGAACACGTTGGATTGTTTGATTTAGTAATAACAAATTCAGCTAAAGAAATAAAACCTTTTGAAGAAGATAAAGTATTTGAGCCATTCTTTAAATGTCAATCTAATACACTAAATAGTGGTTCTGGAATAGGTTTAACTATTAGTAAATATATTTGTGATACACATAATTATGAAATAGATTTTAAATATCAAGAGAATATTGTAACTGTTACAACAAGACTATATTTAAAATCATTAAGTAGACATATGAAAAAGTAAAATAATTCATTGTATTGATATCTATAGTGTGTTATAATAATAAAGCATGTGTTCATGCAATCCTTGCATTATCTTAGCATAATGCCAAATAGACCAGAAGGAGGTGCTCATATAATGAAAAAATACGAAGTTATGTTTATCGTTCGAGCTAACTTAGAAGAAAGCGTGATTAAAAGTACTGTTGCTGATATGCAAACTGCTTTTACTGCAAATGATTCTAAAGTTTTAGAATGTAAAGAAATCGGATTAAAAGATTTAGCTTATGAAATTGAAAAAGCTAAAAAAGGTTACTATGTATTATTAACTGTTGAAGCTACTGCTGATGCATTAGTAGAATTTAACCGCCGTGCAAACATTTCTGAAACTGTAGTACGTCATATTACAGTTCAATTAAACAACTAGGAGGAATTATTAATGGTTAATCGAGTAGTTTTAGTTGGAAGAATCACAAGAGAGCCAGAAATGACTCAAACAGGTTCAGGAGTTTCTTTAGTTCGTTTCACAATTGCAGTTAATAGAAATTTTAAAGATGCAAATGGTGAAAGACAAGCAGATTTTATTAGTTGTATTGCTTGGAGAAATCAAGCAGAATTTATTAATAATTATGTTAAAAAAGGAAATCAAATAAGTGTTGAAGGAAGAATTCAAACTGGAAGCTATACAGATAGTGATAATCAAGTAAGATATACTACTGATGTATTAGTTGAGTCAGTTAGCAACCTTGAACCAAGACAAGATAATCAAAATGGTACAACATACCAAAACAATACAAGTCAGGTTACACCAAGTTCTTTTAGTGCCCCAACGGCTTCTGAAGACATTAGTGATGAAGATCTGCCATTCTAATAAGGAGGAACAACGATGCAACAAGGATATAAAAACAATCGTAGACGTAAAAAAGTTTGTTATTTTACAGCAAACAAAATCGAAAATATTGATTTCAAAGATGTTGAATTATTAAAAAAATTCATTTCTGAACGTGGGAAAATTTTATCTCGTCGTGTAACAGGAACATCAGCGAAATACCAACGTCAATTAGCTGTAGCAGTTAAACGTGCTAGACATATGGCGTTATTACCATTCGTTAAAGAATAATTTAAATAAATACTTTCTTATTTTAAATAAGGGAGTATTTTTTTATTTCTTTATAGATAGATTTGTGGTATAATAGATTAGAAATGAAGGTGAAAATATGAAGAGACTATTTATATTAATTGCTGTAGCAATAGCTACATTCCTAATAATGTATTTAGGTATAATTTTAGATGTGTTTGATTTTCAATTTAATAAAATATCTAATGCTATAATTATAATAGCAACTGTTGCATTAATTTTTGCATCAGGAGTCTTTTCAATGTTATTTTATTATAGAAAAAAAGATAAAAAAATCGATTGGTTATCAAATCGTTTAGAACAATGGAGTAATCTTAGTGTCCATGTTAATAAAGCGGGAGACGAAGTATTCTCTGAGTTACCAATAGGTATTATTATTTATGATGAACAAGAAGAAGTTAAATGGGTTAATAGATTTGCTAAAGTAATATTTAATGGTGATTTATTAGATAAAACATTATCAGAAGTTAATACTGACTTACAAGTATTATTAAAAAGTAATGATGATACATTTACTTTTAGTGTAGGTCAAAATTCTTATGATGTAATTCATAAAAAAGATCATAGATTATTTTATTTATTTGATGTATCACAAAGAGAAAGTGTTACAAGAAAATATAATCAAAGAATTCCAGCTTTAGGAATTGTTAATTTAGATAACTTAGATAATGAAACAAAAGCATTTGATATGCAAGAAAGAATTAACCTTAGAGGACAATATCTAGGAGAGATTTCTGACTGGGCTACTAAATATAATGGTTATTTAAAAAGTTATGATGACGGAAGTTTATTAATTATTTGTGAACATGCATCATTACAACAAATGATTGATGAAAAATTCGATATCCTAACAAAGATTAGAAATATATCACAATCACATGGAATAAGAGTTACATGTAGTATTGGGTTTGCTTGTCATGAAACAAACTTTGAAGAATTAGGTACACTTGCTCAAACATCTTTTGACTTAGCAGAAAAAAGAGGGGGAGACCAAGTAGTAGTTAATATTCAACATAAGAAAATTCAATATTTTGGTGCATCGCTAAATGCTGTAGAGAAAAATACTTATTTACATGCTAGGGCGAAAACATTAGAATTAAAAGATTTAGTTGAATCAAGTAGAAATATTTATATTATGGGACATAATAATACTGATGCTGATTCATTAGGTGCTATGATTGGTATGTTAAGAATATGTTTAACTAGTACTAAAAAAGCAAGTATAGTTTTAGACCCTAAAAAAATCGATTCTACTTCAATGAAAATATATGAAGAAATTTTATTAAGTAATGATAGTGTTAAAAATAATATTATATCTTTTGAACAAGCTGATGTTGATGAAAATTCATTATTAATTATTGTTGATACTCAATCTAAGCGATTAGTAATGAATCCTGATTTCTTAGATAAATTTAAAAAGTATGCTGTAGTAGATCACCATAGAGCTGATGATCAAACATTTGAATCACCAACGTTTGCTTATATTGAACCTTATGCTTCAAGTACAGTAGAGTTAGTAAGTGAGATGTTAATGTTTTATAATCCAAAAGCAACAGTACCTCTATCACCACTTGATGCTACAATAATGTTAACAGGTATTGTAGTAGATACAAACAACTTTACATTTAGATGTGGTTCAAGAGCATTTGAGGCTGCTTCTCGTTTAAGAGAACGTGGTGCTGATATGATAATGGTTAGAAAGATTTTAAGAAATGATTATGATATTCAAATGAAACTTAACAAGTATATTACAATGGCAAAAGTATTATTAGATCAATTTGCTGTAGTTGTAGTAGAAGATGAGATATTAGAAGATAGAACTCTTTTAGCACAAATTAGTGAAAACTTATTAAATATAGATGGTGTAGATGCTGCATTTACTATTTCTAAAACTAATGATGATACAATTTCAATTAGTGCTAGAAGTTATGAACATGTAAACGTTCAAATTATAATGGAAGAATTAGGTGGTGGTGGTCACTTAAATAGTGCTGCTACTCAAATTAAAAATTCAACTTTAAAAGAAGTTAAACAAAGTTTAGCTATCATATTAAAAAGAGATTATGAGATTGGAGATCAAACAATGAAAGTAATTTTATTAGAAGATATTAAAGGTCGTGGATTAAGAAATGATATTATTGATGTAGCAACAGGTTATGGTAACTATTTATTAACAAATAAAAAAGGTATCCTAGCAACTGATGAGACATTAAAAGTATTACAATCTGCATTAGATTTAGAAAAAAATCGTTTAGAAGATGAATTAAAAATGATGAATAAAATTAAATCTGAATTAGAAACAAAAGTTGTAAACGTATATATTAAATTCGGTGCTGATGGTAGAGCATTCGGTAGTGTAACAACAAAACAAATCTGTGAGGAATTAGAATCACAATATGGAATTCAAGTTGATAAAAGAAAAGTAGTATTACCATTAGAAATCAATTCTATTGGGATTTTCTCAGCAACAATTAATTTACATAAGGATGTAACTGCACAGTTAGAAATAAACGTATTAGAAAAGTAGGGTGAGACTATGGCAAAAAATGTACCTTTTAATTTAGAAGCAGAACAATCTGTTTTAGGTAGTGTTTTAATTGATAATAACATTTTAAGAACTATTGCTGATGAGTTATCAGTAATAGATTTCTATGATTTAAAAAATCAATTATTATTTCAATCAATGAAAAATTTAGATAACAGTGGATTGAAAATTGACTTTACAACACTAAATTCAGATTTGCAATCTAGAAATAAACTTGAGGAAGCTGGGGGATATGCTTATTTAAATAATATTTTAAATAGTGTATTTACAACAGCAAACATCGAAGATTACATTGCTATTATTAAAGATGCTTCTTTAAAAAGAAACGTTATTGCTGCAGCAAACTCAATTGTTGAGGCAGGTTATGATAGTAATTATACTTCAACAGATTATATCGATTATGCTGAAAGATTAATATTTGATTTAGCTAAAAGAAGAAAAGCAGATGCTTTTACACCGATAGCTCAAGTTATAGATAATGTTAATGAAATTACTTTAGCAAATAGAAATAGAACAGAAACAATGACTGGTATTTCAACAGGTTATGAAAACCTTGATGGATTAACATTAGGTTTACAAGATAATAACTTAATTATATTAGCAGCCAGACCAGCAATGGGTAAATCTGCTTTTGCGATGAATGTTGCAATTAATGCAGCAAGATTTAATGATAGAAAATTTAACACACCACTTCCTGTAGCAATATTCTCGCTAGAGATGAGTCAAGAACAATTAGTTCAAAGAATTATTGCTGCTGAAGGTCAAGTACATATTTCAAATATATTAAGTGGTAAAATGTCAGCGTTAGAATTAAAATTCTTTGAAACAGCAAATGAAAAATTAAAAAGATTAAATGTTCATTTTAGTGACCAACCTGGTATAACAGTTGCTGATATAAGAGCTAGATGTAGAAAGTTAAAACAAGAAGAAGGATTAGGATTAGTAATAATCGATTACCTTCAATTAATTAGTGGTTCAGGAAAAGTAAGTAGACAAGAAGAAGTATCTGATATTTCTAGAAGTTTAAAATTAATGGCTAGGGAATTAGAAGTACCTGTAATTGCATTATCTCAGTTATCACGTAAGGTTGAAGAAAGACCTGATAAACGTCCGATGATGTCAGATTTAAGGGAATCAGGAAGTATCGAGCAAGATGCCGATTTAATATTCTTCTTATATAGAGCTGCTGTTTATAACTTACCAAATTCAGAACCTGGAGTTACTGAACTTATAGTAGGAAAAAATAGAGCAGGTCGAAGTGGACACTCATTAAGATATTTATTCAAAGGTGAAAATGTATTATTTAGTGAGTTACCTGATGAAGAAGGAGATAACAATGATTAGTAGATTAGAAAAATATGTTGTTAGGTATGATGAGATTACTGAGTTAATTAGTGATCCTAGTATTGTTAATGATATTTCAAAAATGACTTCTTTAATGAAAGAACAAAGAGGTTTAGAAAAAGTTGTTGTGGCGTATAACAAATATAAAACAGCAATAGATTCTATAGATGATTTAAAAGAAATGAAAAAAGATTCAGATCCTGAAATATCTGAAATGGCTACAATTGAATTAGATGAAACTAATGCTTTAATTAATCAATTAGAAGAAGAAATTAAAATATTATTAATCCCTAAAGATCCTAATGATGATAAAAATGTTATTGTTGAGATTAAAGGTGCTGCTGGAGGGGATGAAGCTAATATCTTCGCTGGAGACTTATTTAGAATGTATTCTAGATATTCTGATGCTAAAGGTTGGAAAGTACAAATTATGGATTCTATGGAAAGTGAACATGGTGGTTTTACTTCTATTCAATTTATGGTTAAAGGTGAAAGTGCATATTCATTCTTAAAATTCGAAAGTGGTGCTCATAGAGTTCAACGTGTACCTCAAACAGAGTCAATGGGAAGAGTTCATACATCAACTGCTACGGTATTAGTAATGCCTGAGGCTCCTGAAATTGATTTTGATTTCAATATGAATGACTTAAGATTTGATACATTCTGTTCAAGTGGACCTGGTGGTCAAAGTGTTAATACAACTAAATCAGCTGTACGTGTTACGCATGACCCTACTGGTATGAGTGTTGCTTGTCAAACTAATAAATCACAACATGAAAATAAAGCAGCTGCAATAGCGTTATTAAAAGCTAGAATGTATGATCAAATCGTTCAAGCTAGAAATGCTGAAGAAGGTGCAGCTCGTCAAGCTTTAATTGGTAATGGTGATAGAAGTGAAAAAATAAGAACTTACAATTATCCTCAAAATCGTATTACAGATCATAGAATTGGATTTACAATCCAAAGATTAGATGCGGTTATCGAAGGTAAAGTAGATTTAGTTATTGATGAATTAATAGCTGAAGATCAAAAAAGAAAATTAGCAGGTGAATCAGAAGAATAGTCTTTCATAGACTATTTTTCTTTTATTTACCTTTACATATGAATTAAAAGAGTATATCATTTACTTAAAGTAAGGTGGTGTTTTATATGAAAGAAAAATTTATTGATAAGTTATATAAAAACTTAAATTTCCTAACAACTATCGAAATAAAAAAACAATTAGATAAATATTCTAATTTAATTGATGAGTTAGTAAGTACTGGTTTATCAGAGAAAAAAGCTATTAGTTCTTTAGGGAGTTTCAATAATATTATTAATGATATAAAAGAAGAATATGGTATTAATAAAGATGCTAATATTAAAGAAGAAAGAGTTACAAAAGATAGTTTAAATTCAAGTGTTAACGATGAAGAAAAAGGCTCTAGTAAGCAATTATTTAAAATTATAGCTATAGTTGTAATCACCTTATCAAGTTTACTTTTTGGTGGTATGTTTATTTATTGTTTTGGATTTTTAACACTAACTTATACATTTATTGATCTAGCTACTATTATACTTTTATTTGGATTAATAATATTATTTTTAGGTTTACTTTTAACATCAGTCTTTGGTACATATTATTTATTTTCTTATTTTTATAAATCTAAAAAAACTGCGATAAAAGGAATTTTAATTGTTTCTTCTTGTATACTATCACTTGGATTAATGGTAATATTTATATCGTTTAGTAGTGTAGATTTTGATGGAAACAACTTATTTAATTATGGTAAATATACTAAAGAAGTTAAACAATTCAGTTTAGAGGATGATTTGTATTTTATTGATTGTACAGATATTGAATTCAATGTAGTATTAGGAGATTACCAAGACCCTTATATTATTGTATATTCAAATGATAAAGTTTCTTTTGATATAAGTGTAGATAATAATGTTGAAATTAAACAAAATGGTGTAATCCCTCAATACTTAAATTTCCCTAAAATGAAAATAGAAGTGTATTATCATGAGGGATATACAAACTTTAGTACATTTAATTTTAATTCAGAAGAAGTTAATGCTGTTTTTGATAATTATTCTGATATCAAAAATATTAATGTAGATGCTTATAAGTCAAATATCATGATGATGTCTACAATATTAACAGGTGATATTGATATAAAAGCTAACAATTCTGAAATTTTATTTTACGAATCTATTATTGAGAATGTTAATATATACTCAGAATATTCAGGGTTGTATTTAAATAGTACTTTACCAGAAAGTATCAATGTTAATTCTTTTGAAAGTTTTTATAGTTTTAAATATGTAAATTTAGGTGATGACTTTATTTTGAATTCAACAAAAGCTACTATTTTATTAGAAGGTGTATCTTCTAATTCAAAAGTTATTTTTGATGTAGATGTACTAAGTGCTACTTTTGATAAAACAGCAATAGATGATGTTTTAATTAATTCAAACGAAGCTCATATAACTATAAGTGGAGCATCATCAGATGGATTATTTGAGTTTAATTGTTTAAAATTAAATTTATTTGTAGAAAGTTCAATATTAAATAATATAAATAGTGAATCACAAAATGCAACTATACAAATGGATGAATTAATGTCTATTAATGATGACAGTGTAATTAATATTGAAAGTACTTATTTAGAATATAGATTATTAAAATCTCAAACTAATGATTTAATTATAAAGTCTACACAATGTGATATATCTTTTAATGAATCTCAAATGAAGAATACTTTACTAGATGTTAACACTGGTACTATATTAGGAGAATTAACTTTTGGTTTTGAATCATATAAATTCAATATTAACACTACTGGTATATCAAATGTAGAAACTGGTGGTAGTGGAGAAAATATTTTCACAGTTATCTCAGGTGATGTAGATATTTATTTAACAGCGTAATATTTAAAACGAGTGTACTTGTACACTTGTTTTTTTATATTCGTTTGTGCAAAATTTATCATTTTTTAGTTTGAAATTTTTATAGAAATTAAAACAATTTTTTTAAGAAAATTGTAGTATTATATTTTCAAATTAAAATAATAAAAATAACAATCAAAAACAAATGAATATGTTTAATACATTATGATACTAATAGTATTATAATATTATTAAATATATAAAATAACTACAAAATATAGTATAATGAAAAAGGTGATGAAAAATGATGACATATGAAGAATTAAAAAGCAAATATGAAAGACTAGCAGAAGAATGTAATAAAGAGGCGAGTGCGATTTTTTTCTACTTATTACATATAAGTGGGAAGTCTCAAACAGAACTTTACTTAAATTTTAGAGATAAAGTAGAAGAAGATATATTAAATAAATTTGAAAATGGTATAAAAGATTATTTATATAATAATAAACCTATTCAATATTTAATTGGATTCCAACCTTTTTTTGGACATGATTTTATTTGTAATGAACAAGTATTAATACCTAGATTTGAAACAGAAGAATTAGTAGAAAATATTTTATATTATTATGATAAATATTTTGAAAATCAAAAGGTTGAAGTATGCGATATCGGAACAGGTAGTGGTTGTGTTGGTATTTCTTTAGCGTTAGAAGAATTAAATATGAATTTATCAATAACAGATATCTCACAAGAAGCTTTAGATGTAGCAAAACAAAATGCACAAAATTTAGGAGCTAAAGTAAGAATATTACAAGGTGATATGGTTAAACCGTTAGTAGGAACTAAATTTGATATTATAGTTTCTAACCCTCCTTATATTCCTGATGAAGAATTTGTTGAGGATTTAGTTGTTAAAAACGAACCAAATGTAGCATTGTTTGGTGGGGCGGATGGATTAGATTTTTATAGAATTATAGTAGAAGATGCAAAGTTAATTGCTAAAGATAAATTTATGTTTGCATTTGAACATTCATATATGCAAAATAAAGAAATGAAAGATATAATACTAGCTAAATACCCTAAAGCTAAAATAGAACAAGTAAAAGATTTACAAGGTAAAGATAGAATGACTTTTGCATTTATAGGTGATTTTAATGAATAACATTTTAATTTTCCCTACAGATACAGTTTATGGAATGGGTGCTTCAATAACTGATATTGCTTCATTAAAAGATATCTTTGTTATTAAAAATAGAGAACTAAATAAAAGGTTAGCTGTCTTATGTTATGATTTAGAACAAATTAAACAAATTGCATATGTTACAGATGATGCTATTAAATTAATAAATAAGTATTTACCAGGTGGATTAAGTATTATATTAAAAACAAAAGAAAGTTATATAAGTGAATTAATTGGTGATACAATTGCAGTAAGAATACCTAATCATGAATTAGCATTAAGTTTATTAAAAGAAATTGGTCCTATGGCAACTACAAGTGTGAATGTGTCATCAGAACCTCCGATTAATGATTATAATGAAATAAAAAAAATATATGATGGTAAAGTAAAGAAGATATATAATAACGATAAAGACTTAGATGGAGTTTCTAGTACAGTTATTAATTTAACTACAAAAGAAGTTACTTTAATAAGAGAAGGAAATATATCTTTTGAAGAAATTTTAAAAACAATGAATAATTAGTAAAAATTGGAAAATACTATTTACAGGTGATGATTATGAAGAAAGTAATAATCGTGATTTGTTTAATAGTATTTTTTTATTTATTTCTAAATAAAGATGAAGAGCAAATAAGAATACGTGTTATAGCAAATTCTGATGATAGTGTTGATCAAGAAATTAAAGGACAAGTAGTAAAATATTTATATAGTAATTATAATTTAGATTTTTCTAGCATAGAAGAATGTGATATTTATTTAATTAATAATATAGATGCAATAAAAGAAGATTTAGTTAATGAATTTAAAGATATTAAAGTAACTTATGAAAATCATAATTTCTATAATAAAACATATAATAATATAGTGAGTAAAAATGAAAATTACAAAACATTATTAATTGAAATTAGGGAAGCTAAGGGTGAAAACTTTTGGGGAGTATTATATTCTAATGAATTTATTGAGAATGAAAATACAATTAAATACAATTCGTACATAATACAATTATTTAAGAAAGGTGAATAAAAATGTTTGAAATAAAAAAAGTAACAGAAGAAAATTATGGCTTAGCAATGAAGTTTCTTCAAAATGTTCCATCTATAAAAGATATAGATGAAGAGGTGTTATACAACGCTAGTTTATTATATGATGACACTGAAATATCAGGAGCAGTAGCGTTTGAAAAATTTCATTCGTATGCTTTAGTTAGATATTTTATATTTAAAAGACATATCGAAGCAGAAGTAATTAAAGAGTTATTTTTATCATTAGAAGATAGTGCTAAAGAATGTAATATGAAATTTATTTTTTCAGTTGTTACAACAGATGACATAGAATCTTTATTTAAAGAATTATCTTTCAAAGAAATAGATAAAGAAAAAGTGTTTATTGATGAAGAAAATTTTTTAAAATCAAAATTTAAAGATACTAAAATGATGATTAAAGAACTTGTTTGATTTTTAATATGTAAATGATTTCATAATATTGACTACTTATCACAAAAATGATAATATATAGAAAAAGGGAGTAGCTCCACGTCAAAGTGGTCTATGTCGTCATCACGGTTCCGACCCGGCATATACTTAATGTAGCAAGACTTTTATTGTAAATGTACAATAAAGGTCTTTTTTTGTACATTAAGAAAGGAATGATGTTATGAATTAAATAGTTTTTTGATTTTTTGTTGTATTAAAGTAATATTAGATAATACTATATTAGAATAGATAAAATATTCTTTAATTTCTATAGAAAATATGCTATAATATCTTTTGAGGAAATTTGTTCTCAAAGTAGAAATTACTTTAGTAAATAAAGGAAGGAGAAACTATGAAAATATCAATTGCTTCAGATCACGGTGGATTAGATTTAAAAAATGAAATTATTCAATATTTTAATCAAAATGGTATAGAATATATCAATTTTGGTACAGATACGTATGATTCATGTGATTATCCAGACTTTGCTTATAAAGCAGCATTAGCTGTAAAAAACAAAGAATGTGATTACGGAATAGTAGTATGTACAACAGGTATTGGAGTTAGTATTGTGGCTAATAAAGTTAGTACAATTAGATGTGCATTAGTAACTAACATAATGCAAGCATCTTTAACAAAAGAACATAACAATTCTAATATGTTAGCTTTAGGTGCAAAACTTACTAATAAAGAAGAATCATTAAATATAATTCAAACGTGGCTTAATTCAAAATTTGAAGGTGGAAGACACCAAAATAGAGTTAGTAAAATAACAGAAATTGAGGACTTAGAAAATGAGTAAGTTAATAGTTGTAGAACATCCTTTAATATTACACAAGTTATCAAAAATAAGAGATGAAAATACTAAGACTAAAGAATTTAGAGAATTAGTAAACGAAATCGGAAGTTTAATGACTTATGAAATGGGAAGAAACTTAAAAGTAAAAGAAGTAACGATTAAAACACCTATTTGTGATGCTAAATGTCATGTATTAGATAAGCAAGTAGTTTTAGTACCTATCCTAAGAGCAGGTTTAGGAATGGTTGAGGGTGTATCTTCAATGATTCCATCAGCTGTAGTAGGACATGTTGGGTTATACAGAGATGAAGAAACTTTAGAACCTAAAGAATATTATTCAAAGTTCCCAGCGAATATGGATAAATCAACTGTAATAGTTTTAGATCCTATGTTAGCAACAGGAGGAAGTGCTGCTGCTGCAATAGATATGGTTAAAAAAACTGGAGCAACAGATATCTTATTTATTGGTTTAGTTGGAGCTCCTGAGGGAGTTAAATTCTTACAAGATAAACATCCTGATGTAAATATTTATTTAGCATCATTAGATGAAAAATTAAATGAGAATGGTTATATTGTACCTGGTCTTGGTGACTGCGGTGATAGATTATTCGGGACTAAGTAATGGTAAAAGGTGCAAAAATATATACAATTGTAACACAATGCTTTATTCAAATGTTTGTGTTAATGTTTCTAGGTTATAAAATAGGTGCTGATTGGTTAATTAAAGATGCTAATTGGGGTGCTATATTATGTGTACTAGGTGCAATAATAGGTTTGATTAATCTAGTTGTTACAATTATGAAAGCAGGTGATATATTTGACAAACGAAAAGATATTCAGTGATGTAAAAAATTTTGCTCATATCTTTTTACCAATAAATTGGTTAATTTGTTTTGTGATATCACTAATATTATTTATAATAAGTAAAGAAATTGCTTTTGGATATATACTAGGTGCTCTAACATCGTTTTTAACCTTTGGGTTATTAATGAAAAATACTCAAAGTAGTTTGTTACCTGAGAAAAAATCAGTTGTAACAAAAATACTAGGTGGTTATGTTACTAGGATGATAATATCTGGTGCAATATTAGTAGTAGCGTTTTACGATGCAAGATTTAATTTCTATTCTACAATAGCTGGATTAACAGTATTGAAAATAGTATTAGTAATATTTGTATTAGTAAGATATAAATTTTTTAAAGATAAGGAGGAGATTATAGATGACTCTGCAGTTTAACGATCAAATGTTTTCAACTATCATCATCACAACATTCTTAATTATATTATGTATAGTTGTTGGGAAGAAAGTTGAGAAGTTAGATCCTTTAGGTAAAACACCTTTATGGTTAGTACCTTTTATAGCATTAGTTAGTTTAATTAACAATTTTACAAAAGAAAATCTAGGAAAGAAATATAAGTTGTATGCACCTTATATAGTAACACTATCGTTATTCATGTTCTTCTCAAATATTTCTGCCGTATTCTTGTTAACATCACCTACAAGTTATTTAATGGTGAATTTAGCACTAGCATTAATATCATTCTTTATCATTCAAATTACAGGTATAACATCTTTAGGGATTAAAGAATATTTAAATGGGTTTGTAGGACCTATTAAACCATTCGCACCTTTAATGATTCCAATTAATATAATTGGAGAATTAGCATTACCGGTTTCACTCTCACTTCGTTTATTAGGAAATATCCTAAGTGGAGCAGTGTTATCAAAACTTGTCATGGGAGCAACAAAGTGGTGGGGAATATTCCTTATGCCAGGTATGAATGCAATCTTTGACATATTATTTGGAACAATCCAAGTAATTGTATTCGTTCTTTTAACAGTAATCTTTACATCGATGAAGATTTCTGATGAAGATAAAAATTTAGAAAATATATAATAAAAAATAGGAGAAAATAAAAATGAATTTATTAACAATTTTAACAAACGTATTAACAACAGCAACAACTTACAATGAGTTTTTCGCATCAGGTATGGCTTATATCGGTGCAGGTATCGCAGTATTAACAGGTTTTGGTTCAGGTATTGGACAAGGGTTTGCAGCTGGTAAAGCAGTAGAAGCTATCGGTAGACAACCAGAAGCATCAGGAAAAATTACAATCACAATGATTTTAGGTCAAGCAATGGCTGAAACAACAGGTTTATATGGTTTAGTAGTAGCATTAATGTTAATGGCTAAATAATTTAAAAATAGGAGACATTTATGGAAAAATTATTAGAAGGTATCGCCGAGTTTGTAAATAAATGTCTAGGTCCTCTTGGAGCGGATGATTTTACCCCTGATGCAATAAGAGATTTAATTATTCAATTATTTGCTACATTAATCTTATTCTTAGTAGTAAAAAAATTCTTTTGGTCTAAAATAACTAATTTATTAGAAGCTAGAAGAGATGCTATTGATGAAGAATTAACTAAAGCTCAAGAAGCAAATGCTAAAGCAGCTTTATTACAAGAAAAATTAGATGGTGAATATGAAAAATCTAAATTAGAAATTCAAACTTTAATTGCTAATGCAGTTAAAGAAGGAAATGTATTAAAAGATGAAATAGTTACTGAAGCTAAAAAAGAAGCAGAATTAAGATTAGCTAATGCAACTAAAGATATCGAATATGAAATTAAGAAACAGCAAAATAACATTAAAGAAGAAATTATTTCAATTGCTTTTGCTGCAGCAGAAAAAATTGTTGCTAAAGAAGTAGATCAAAAGAAACATCTTAAAGTTGTTACTGACTTAATTGAAAGTGGGCTTGGAAAATGATAAACGAGTACGCTAAAGCATTTTTTGAATTATCTAATGAGTTAAAAAACCTAGATATTATGACAGAGGCATTTGAAGTATTTATACAAAATTATAAAAATGATTTTAAAAAATTACTTTTAAGTCCAAAGATTTCAAAACAAGAAAAAAAAGAAGTAATTAAAAAGTGTTTTAAAAGTTGTGATATAAACTTTATTAATTTTATTAATGTAGTAATTGATAATTCAAGAGTAGATATGTTTGAAGATATCTATAATGATTTTAATTTATTAATTGATGAAAAAAATAATGTAGTAACAATAGATGTTTATTCAACTGAAGTTTTATCAACAGAACAAACAGATGAAATATTAAATAAATTAAGTAATGGTTATATTGGTAAATCAATAGTTTTAGATAATCATATTGATAAAGAATTATTAGGTGGAATTAAATTATTCCATAACGGTAAACAAATTGATGGAAGTATTAAAAGTCAATTAAATAGATTGAAAGAAAATTTATAAGTGAGGTTATTATGAGTAAAATAAATATATCAGAAATTTCTAACTTAATTAAAGAACAAATCAAAGCTTATAAAGATGATATCAAAACTGAAAACGTTGGGACAGTTATCGAAGTAGGAGACGGTATTGCATTAGTTCATGGTTTAGATAATGCAATGCAAGGAGAATTACTAGAATTCCCTAATGGGGTTTTTGGTACAGTTCTTAATTTAGAAAAAGATTCAGTAGGTGCAATTTTATTAGGAGAAACTTCTTTAGTAAAAGAAGGAGACCAAGTAAAATGTACTAATAAAATATTACAAATTCCAGTAGGAGATGCTTTCTTAGGAAGAGTAGTTGATCCTCTAGGAAATCCAATTGATGGAAAAGGTGCAATTAAATCTAAAGAATTTAGACCAATTGAAGCAAAAGCTTCAGGTGTAATGGATAGAAAAAGTGTAGACCAACCATTAGAAACAGGGATTAAAGTATTAGATGCTTTAGTACCAATTGGTAAAGGACAAAGAGAATTAATCATTGGAGATAGACAAACAGGAAAAACTTCAATTGCAATAGATACAATTATTAACCAAAAAGGTAAAGATGTAATTTGTATTTATGTTGCGATTGGTCAAAAAGAATCTACTGTAGCAAATATCATTAATGATTTAGAAGCTAATGATGCAATGAGTTACTCAATTGTAGTTTCAGCATCAGCATCAAAACCAGGTCCATTATTATACTTAGCTCCTTATGCTGGGGTGACTTTAGCTGAATACTTTATGTATAATGGTAAAGATGTATTAGTTGTTTATGATGATTTAACTAAACATGCAGTAGCATACAGAGAGTTATCATTATTATTAAAAAGACCTCCAGGTCGTGAAGCATTCCCAGGGGATGTATTCTATTTACATTCAAGATTATTAGAAAGAGCTGCAAAGTTAAATGATAAATTAGGTGGAGGGTCTATTACAGCATTACCTGTAATTGAAACTCAAGCAGGAGATATCTCTGCTTATATCGCAACAAATGTTATCTCTATTACAGATGGTCAAATATTCTTAGAATCAAGTTTATTCCACTCGGGTGTACGTCCAGCAATCTCTCCAGGTTTATCAGTAAGCCGTGTTGGTGGGGCCGCTCAAACAAAAGCTGTTAAAAAAGTATCAGGAACATTACGTCTTGATTTAGCAAGTTTTAGAGAATTAGAATCATTCTCACAATTCGGAAGTGATTTAGATGTTCAAACAAAAGCTAAGTTAGAACGTGGTAGAAGAACTGTTGAAGTATTAAAACAAGGGTTACATGAAACATTACCTTTCCAAAAGGAAGCAATTACAATATTTGCCTTAACTAAAGGACATTTAGACTCAATTGCACTTGAAGATATTAGAAGATTTGAAGCTGCTTTATATAGAGATTTAGATTCTAATGAAAAAGGTAAAGAGATTATCGCTCATATTACTGAAACTAAAGAATTACCTGATTTTGAAGTTATCAATACTTATTTACAAGAATTTAAGAAAAGATTCGTATAGGTGATAAAATGGCAAATTTAAGAGAAGTACAAGGTAGAATTAACTCTACAAAAAAGACATCACAAATAACAAAAGCGATGTACATGGTATCTTCTTCTAAAGTTAGAAAAGCTGAAAAAGTATACTTACAATATCAAGATTATATGTCTAGATTTTCTAATATGGTAAAGACTATTGTTAGTAAAGTAAGTAGTGCTGATTATAACCATGAAATGTTAACAGCAAGACCTGTTAATAAAACTGTTTATGTATTAGTAACATCTGACACAGGTTTAGCAGGTGCTTATAATGCAAATGTAATTAAATCATTTGAAAAAATTGTAAGTGAAAAACATAAATCTAAAGAAGAGTTCTATGTATCAGCGATTGGTAAAAAAGGACATGGATTAATAAAACAAAAAGGTTATCCTACATTAAGTGACGAAAGTATCTTTGTTAGGGATGATGTATTGTTTGTTGATATATTACCTTTAGTAACTAAAATCATTGATAGTTATTTAAAACAAGAAGTTGATAAAATAGTAATTATTTATAATCACTATATTAATAGTATTACGCAAGAAACTACAGTTAGTACATTACTGCCTATTAATGAAATAGATGGTGAAACTATTGATGTAGATTACGTATTTGAAGGTGGAATTCAAGATACATTAGATACAATATTACCTATGTATGTTCAAAATATCATTTATGGAATAATCCTTGATGCTAAAACAAGTGAACATTCAAGTAGAATGACATCAATGAAGAATGCTACTGACAATACAAAAGAAGTAATTGATAAATTACAATTATTATATAATCGTGCAAGACAAGAAGCGATCACTAATGAATTAATTGATATCATTGGTGGGGCAAGTGCGATAGAATAGGAGTTTGTTATGATAAACGGAAAAGTAGTACAAATAACAGGTCCAGTTGTAGACGTTAAATTCGAAGGAGATCTTCCAGCAATCAATAATGCTTTAACAGTTAAATTCTCTGCTAAAGAAAATAATGGTGTTGCTATAGATTTAGTTTTAGAAGTTGCGTTACATATTGGTGATAAAACTGTAAGAACAATCGCAATGGACTCAACAGATGGACTAGTAAGAGGAATGAAAGTAGTAGATACTAAAGCCCCTATTAGTGTACCTGTAGGAGAACAAACATTAGGAAGAATATTTAATGTATTAGGTCAACCAGTAGATGGTGGTAAAGCAATTAAAGCTGATACTGCACCTATTCATAGAGAAGCTCCTAAATTAGATGAACTAGCTAGTTCAGTTGAAATATTTGAAACAGGAATTAAAGTAATCGACTTATTAGCACCTTATATTAAAGGTGGTAAGATTGGATTATTCGGTGGTGCTGGTGTAGGTAAAACTGTATTAATTCAAGAGTTAATCCATAACGTTGCTCAAGAACATGGGGGAATCTCAGTATTCGCTGGTGTAGGAGAAAGAACACGTGAAGGAAATGACTTATATCATGAAATGAAAGAATCAGGAGTTATCAACAAAACAGCGATGGTGTTTGGTCAAATGAATGAGCCACCAGGAGCACGTATGAGAGTTGCTTTATCAGGATTAACAATGGCTGAACATTTTAGAGATAAAGAACATCAAGACGTTTTATTATTCGTTGATAATATCTTTAGATTTACTCAAGCAGGTTCTGAGGTATCAGCTTTATTAGGACGTATGCCTTCAGCAGTAGGTTACCAACCTACACTTGCTACAGAAATGGGTAGATTACAAGAACGTATTACATCTACTAAAGATGGTTCTATTACATCTATTCAAGCAATTTATGTACCAGCTGATGATTATACTGACCCGGCTCCGGCTACAACGTTTACGCATTTAGATGCAACAACGAATTTATCTAGAAAATTAACAGAAGAAGGAATTTACCCAGCTGTAGATCCACTTGCTTCAACATCAAGAGCATTATCTCCTGAAATCGTTGGGGAAAGACATTATACTGTTGCTAGAAAATTACAAGAATTAATTCAAAGATATAATGAATTATTAGATATCATTGCTATTTTAGGTATGGATGAATTATCAGAAGCTGATAAATTAGTTGTACATAGAGCAAGAAGAGCTAAATTATTCTTATCTCAAAATATGTTTATTGGTGGACAATTCACAGGAGTACCTGGTGCTTATGTTAAAGTTGAAGATACTATTAAAGGGTTTGAAGAAATCATTGATGGTAAACATGATAACTTACCAGAAGATGCATTTAGATTAGTTGGTACTATTGAAGATGCTATTAAAAAAGCAAGTGAGATGTAGTTTATGAGTAAAATCAAAGTAACTGTATCTACACATCAAGGTAAACTTTATGATGAAATGTGTGACCACATAACAATAAAAAATCAAAATGGTGAATTTGCAATTCTTAAAGATCATGTTCCTATTTGTACAGTTATTACTGAAGGTTATGTAAAGTTAGTTAAAGATGATCAAGAATATTATTTATCTTTAATTAACGGATTAACTGAGTTTAATAATAATGTTTGTAATGTAGTAGCTCAAGAAGCTCATATTGGGCAAGATTATGACTCTGCTTTAGAACATTTAAATTCAGTTAGAAATGCTAGGCTAGAAGAAAATAGAAAAATAAACGCTGATTATACTCAGAGTGAAAAACAAATTAGAGATAATCTTAAGAATACTAAAGCAGGTTCTTTATAAAAAAATAAACATACAAAGTATAATATTTTGTATGTTTTTTAATTAAAAGGGGGTAGTGTTATGGATAGTAATTATATTTATTTTATAGGGATAATTGTTTCTTTTCCTATTGTATTTAGAATATTATTTAAACTTAAGTTTCAGGAGTTATTTAAAACAAATAATGTATGGGAAATAAAAGTAGCATACATTTTGTTTTCTATAGCTATTTGCCATCTATTAGCTAGTTTCTTAGAAAAGTTTTATTTAATTAGTAATTAATGTATATTTATCTTTTTTATGTCCATAATAATTGTGAGGTGAAAAAGATGAATGAAAAATTAAAAGAATTTTTTCAAAGCAAAAAAGAAGTATTCGTTTTTTTAGGATTATTAATAGTAACTTTCGTTACAGTTATTGCTATTGCTGATGCTACAGTATTTAATCAAAACGAAGAAGGACTTTTAGATACTGATGAAGATGATACTACTAATGAAGACTTAGATGATAATAATGATGAGGATGTTGTTGCTCCTGAGGTTATTTATAAGTTTGAATTACCAACTTTAGGAAATCAAATCATAGTAAGAGAATTTTATGATGCTACTGTAGATAGCGATAAAGAAAATGCTATTATAGTAAATGGTGATCAATACACTATGTCTAAAGGAATCGGATTTGCTAATGAAGATAATTCAGCATTTGATGTAGTTTGTATTTATCCAGGGAAAGTATTAAGTGTAGAACCAAGTGAAGTAATGGGTACAACAATTACTATTGATCATGGAGATAATTTAATTAGTGTATATTATTCTTTAGCTGATACTAATGTAGTAGTTGGAGAACAATTAGAAGCACAAAGCGTAATTGGTACTTCTGGGGCATCTAGTTTTGATATAGCCGCTGGTGTACACGTACATGTAGAAGTTAAATCAGGTTCAGAGTTTATTAATTTAACAACAATTATTGGTCAAACAATTGATGAAGTTGCTTCTTCAATTAAATAATGTATATTATAAGTTTAATGAGCATATAATTTACTGGTGATTACAATGAATGAATTAAATAATAGAGCAGTAAATATGGCCGAAATAATGATTAAAGATAAACTTACTGTAAGACAGGTAGCTCAAATAGTAGGTGTATCTAAATCTACTGTACATAAAGATTTAAAAGAAAGATTAAGATTAGCAAATTATTTATTGTATGAACAAGTTTGTGACTTACTACAATATAATAAAAATATCCGCCACATAAGAGGCGGAGAAAGCACTAAGCTTAAATATATTAAACATCAAGCATAACTGCAGAAATAAAATTTATATTAACCTTACTTTTTGTAAGGTTTTTTATATTTTCTAAAACATCATCTGTAAAAGAAGGTTCTATTAATAATGTTAGGGCGATGTTTTCTGAAAATATAGAATCAGTAATTGTAATATTTTCTAAGACTTGAATAAAGTTATAAAATGAATAATCAAAACTTATTTCATATTTATTAAATTCTTTTGTAGTAGTGAAAGAAGCACATAATAAAGCATCACTTACGCTTTTACTATAAGCTCTAACTAATCCACCTGCTCCTAATTTAACACCACCATAGTATCTTGTAGTTACTGCTAATATATTAGTAAGGTTTTGTTTCTTCAACACATCTAACATAGGATATCCTGCTGTTTTAGAAGGCTCTTTATCATCACTACATTTTTGTATTAAACCATTATCTAAAATATAAGCATAACAGTTATGTGTTGCATCATAATATTTTTTTCTTACATTAACTAATAATTCGTTAGTCTCTTCAACACTATTCACTAAAAATAGATTTGTAATAAACGTTGATTTGTCGATGTTTATTGAATTTGTAATGTTATTTTTTATCTTGTTCATTTATATCACCTAATTTATTTTAACACAATAAATATTTTAAGTAAAATCGATTTTTAGTATTGCATTAATAAAAATACTTTGATATACTAAGTATTACATAAAGGAGTGTGTATTATGAAAAAAAGAATAGCAGTAGCAACATCAACAGGATGCTTAGATATTCATCCACATGGATTGAATATTCCAATTATAAGATTAACATTAATATTAAATGATAAAGAATATTTAGATGGTGAAGATATTCAACCAGTAGAGTTCTATCAATACTTAAAAGATCATCCAGAAGTATTACCAAAAACTTCACAACCATCAGTTGGTTATTTAATGGATTTCTTTGAAAAATTAATTAGTGAAGGTTATGAAGAAATATTTGTTAGTACGATATCTTCTAAATTATCTAGTACATATAGTAATGTTGTACAAACAGCACAAATGTATAAAGATAAAGTAGATATACATGTATTTGATACTAAAACAGTATGTTTTAATGAAGGTTACTTTTCAATTGTAACAGCAAATATGATTAATGAAAATCAAAGTACTGAAGCTATTAATGCTAAATTAGAATCACTAAGAGATAATAATACTATTTTCTTCGGTGTTAATTCATTAGAATTTTTAGTTAAAAATGGTAGGTTATCAGGTGCAGCAGGTTTTATGGGTAAATTTCTTCAAATTAAACCTATGCTTCAACTAACATCTCATGGTACAATAGAAGCAGTAGAAAAAATAAGAACTACAAAAAAATCATTAGACTTAGTTTGTGAATCTGTAAATAAATATGTAAATGGAAGAAAAGCTTCATATAATATTGTTTTTACAGGTCAGTCAGAAAATCATGGATATTTTTTAGACAAGTTAAAAGAAATATGCGGTCTATCAGGTTTAGTAGAAGTTGGATGTTCTTGTGTAGTTGGTAGTCACGTAGGTGGAGATATCATTGGTATAGGGATATTTATTGAAGAATAATTAATAAGAAGGTGTTGTAATGTTAAGTAGTGCTTTAGAAATTTTAAAGATAATAAATAATAATAACTATGAAGCCTATATAGTAGGTGGCTTTGTTAGGGACTATTTATTAAATATAAAATCAGAAGATATAGACATTGCTACTAATATGCCTTTAGAAGAATTAAACAAATTTTTTAAAGTTAATAGTAATAGTAAATATGGATCTTTTGTTATAAAAAAAGATTCATATTTTTTTGAAGTAACACAATTTAGAAAAGAGTTATCTTATAAAAATCAAAGACATCCTGAGATACAATTAGTAAATTCTTATAAAGAAGATTATATTAGAAGAGATTTTACTATTAATGCTTTAGGATTTGATTTTAACCTTGATTTAATAGATTATTGTAATGGTAAGGTAGATTTAGATAACAAGTTAATAAAAACGATTAGAGAGCCAAATGAGACGTTTATAGAAGACCCTGTTAGAATATTAAGAGCGATTTATTTTAAGAATAAATTGAATTTAAATTATGAAGAAAAAACTTATGAATCATTAGTTAATAATTCTAAAGAATTAATTGTTATTTCTAATAATAGAATTATTACAGAGTTATCTAAAATGACTAGTAGTTTTAATTTATATATTAATGATTTAATAAATACAAATGTTTATAATAATATTATTTTTAAAGAAGTTATTTTATTTATTTATGAAAATAAAATTAATATCAATAATATTAATAATATATATGAATTATATTATTATTTAAATAATAATTTGAATATAGAAGTTGAATCAAATATAAAAAAAGATATTGATAGTTATATGAGTTTATGTAATTTAAAATTAACTAATAGATTTGTTTTTAATACTAATAGAGAAACTTTTATTAAATTAAATAATTTTAACATACTTATTAAAAATAATGATGAGTTACATACTTATGATGAAATATATAATAGTAATTGCATTAAATCTATTACTGATATTGATTTTAATTTAAAAGAATTAAATAAATATATTGATGTCAAAATGATTAATAAAACAAAAGATTTAATAATAGATAAAATATTAAATAATGAATTAAATAATACTTCAAAAGATATTCTTAATTTTATTAATAATTTATGATATAATATATCTTAAAGGAGTTGTTATTTATGGAATTTCAAAATAATAAACAATACGATCTATTCTTAAGAGTAGATTCTGCTAATAAAAATAATAAAACAATAAACTTATCTGTTACATTAAGTGATTTAACAACTGAAAATGTTAAAGTAAATGAAGAACAATTTAAAGAAATAGAATTAAATAATGTTTATTCTATGAATGTTAAATGTGTTAATAATGGTACTAGAAATCAATTAATTGTTAATAGTTTTTCTCAAGCATTAAACTCTACATTAACAAGAGAGTTAGAAGAGGCATTAAGAGTATTTTATACTGTAACTCCTGTATCTATTGTTGATTTAAAAGTAAAATTAGATAAATATATTGATTCTATTAAAAGTAAAAATTTATCTATTTTAGTTAAAGCTTTATTAAAAGATATAGAATCTAAATTTGTAATTTATCCTGCTGCTACTAGAATGCATCATGCATATATTGGTGGGTTATTATATCATACTGTTTCAATGTTAGAACTATGTGATAAATATATTGAAGT
>JAWXUE010000006.1:0-48032 GCA_044432925.1 bacterium
AAGACCATTTCAAATGGTCTTTTTTATTATGCTTTATATCTAAATTGTAAATTATATAATTCTTTATACATAGATTCTTTTTCTATTAATTCATCATGAGAACCTTGTTCTTTAATTACCCCTTCACTAATAACAACAATTTTATCAGCATTTTTAATTGTTGATAATCTATGTGCTACTACTAAAGTTGTTCTATTTACAGCAAGTCTATCTAATGCTTCTTGGATATGTATTTCTGTTGTATTATCTAATGCACTTGTAGCTTCATCTAAAACTAAGATTGAAGGATTCTTTAAAAACACCCTAGCAATACTTAATCTTTGTTTTTGTCCACCAGATAATCTTACTCCACGTTCACCTATTTGTGTATCATAACCATCAGGAAGTGAATTTATATGTTCATGGATATTAGCCATTTTAGCAGCTTCTATTACTTCTTCATCTGTTGCATCTAATCTACCATATAATATATTTTCTTTTATTGTTCCGTTAAATAAGAATACATCTTGTTGTACTATACCGATATTATCTCTTAATGATTTTAAAGTTACATCATTAATATTTTGATCATCTATTAATATTTCACCACTATTTATATTATAAAATTTAGGTAATAAGTGACATATAGTAGATTTACCTCCACCAGAAGGTCCTACTAAAGCTACTTTAGTACCAGCTTTTATATCTAAAGTTACATCTTTTAATACATTAGATTCTTCATTATAATTAAAGTTAATATTTTTAAATAAAATTTTACCTTTTACATTATCTAATATTTTTTCACCATTATCTTCTTCTACTTTTTCATCGATAACTTCTAAGAATCTCATAAATCCTGTTGTACCATTTTGATATTGTTCAACAAATGCTATTAATGTAGTAACAGGTGAAATGAATAAATTAACTGAAATAATGAATGCTGAATAATCTCCGAAATTAATTGTATCATTATATAAGAATAACCCTCCAGCAATCAACACAACAACATTAAATACATCTGTTATAAATGAAGTAGTTGATGAGAATTTACCCATATTTTTATAAGCTTTACTTCTTGATGCAACAAATCTTTTATTACCTTTTTCAAATTTTTGACTTTCAATATCAGCATTAGTAAAAGCCTTAGTTACTCTTATACCTGAAATACTACTTTCAAGTGATGCATTTACAATTGCAATATCTTTTCTTGTTTCTTTAAATGTTTGTTTCATTATTTTTCTTAAACTAGCAGAAATTAATATTAAGAATGGTACACATAAAAATACTATTAAAGTTAGTATTACATTTATTGTAAGTAAATAAATAAAAGAACCTACTATCATAACACTACAAATTAAAATATTTTCAGGACCATGATGAGCTAACTCTGTAACATCTTGTAAATCATTAGTCATTCTACTCATTACTTTACCTGTTTCTTCATTATCATAATATGAATAAGGTAATTTTTGTAAGTGATTAAACATATCAGTTCTCATATGAGCCTGCATTTTAACACCTATTACATGTCCGTAATATTGAATGAAATATCTTAATCCTGTTCTTATAACATAAAGTATTAATAATAACGAACCAAAGAAAATAATTTTTTGAATATTTTCATTTGGAATAAAATCATTTAACATAACTCTTGTTATCATAGGATAACACATACCTATTAATGATGTTATTAATGCAGCAAGCATATCTAAAAATAACATCCCTTTGTGTGGTTTATAATATTTAATAAATCTCTTTAACATAACTATCGCCCCTTTTTAATTTATTATTATATCACAAAATAAAAAAAAGTAACAAAAAATGTTACTTTTAATTTTTAGCTTTATTTATTAATCTTATTGCTTCTGATTCATAAGCTGTTCCTAAATCTCTAAATAATACAGCATTTTTATTTTTTAATGGTTCTAAATAGAAAGGATATTGCACAACAAAATCTTTCATTTCTTCATCTTGTTTTATATCTTCTATTACTGAAGATAATGTTGGGCAGTAACCTACGTATAATGCATTTTGCAATGAATTTTCTTTATCTAAAAAGAAATCAATAAATTTATGTGCTAAATCAATATTGTCTGATGTTTTAGGTATAACCATTGCATCAAAGAATGCTGCTGTATTTTGAGGTACATAAGCATTGAATTTAACTTCTTGATTATCAGTAGTTGTTACATAATGTTGATCAAAAAAATCACCTAACTGTACAAATGCTACATCTAAATTACCATTAGCAATTTGTTTTTTTAAAATATCATTTCCCCATAAATCATATTGTACTGATGACATAGCATTAATTAAATAATTTTCATAAGAAGATAAATCAGTTGTATTAACATCAATATCCTCACTTAATAAATAAGCACTTATTGCCCATCTAGGTACATCATACATTCCTATTTTAACATTATCAGTTAAGTTTCTATCAAAGAATATATCAAATCCATTTGTTTCTACTTGTTCTTTTAAATCAGTATTATTTGTTGAATATAAAATAGAATATGCTCCCCAAAAATAAGGTATTGCATAATCTAATGAATCTTTATAAAATTCATCTTGATTCATTACTTTTATTAAGTCTTCATTAAACATACCATCATAATAATTAGTTAGTTTAGTATGATCTATTTCATGTAATAAATCATTTTTATACATTTTTTCCATAACGTAATCACCAGGTATAGCAATATCGTATCTTGTAGTACCGCTACTTACTTTAGCATACATAGCCTCACTACTTCCTACTTCTTCTAATACTACTGATACATTATTTTCTTCTTCAAATTGTTTTATCAACTCTTCGTCTACATACTCACCCCAATTTAATAAATAAAGTTTGTCTTTATTATCAATTGTTACAGTTATATAAAAAGAAGTAAATAATAATAAACATATTAATCCTAAAATTAATTTTTTCATTTTTTACCTCCTTTTTTAGCAGCTTTAATATTTGGTACTAATACAACTATTAAAGTTACTATTGTTATTAAAGAGTTATAAGCATAAGCAGCAGGTGTAAAGTTCTTTCTTCCTAGCCTAGCATAAATCCAGTTAGAGAAGTTAGAAAATCCATTCCCGCTTGTGAAGTATGATATTACAAAGTCATCAATACTCATTGTAAAAGCAAGTAATGCTCCTGTAATAATACCCATTTTAATACTTGGTAATAATATTAAATAAACTGCTTTTATAGGAGGGCAACCTAAATCATGAGCTGCTTCTATTAAAGAGTTATCCATTTCTCTTAATTTAGGTAATACACTAAGTATTACATAAGGTGTTGTGAAAAATACATGTGCTACTAACATAGTTGTAAATCCAAATATATTAGGGAATATTGGTAATAACATTGTAAATACTAACATTACTGAAATACCTGTAACTATTTCACTATTTAACATAGGAATATTATTTAGTAACATCATTTGTTTTTTTCTTTTTTTAGATAATGCGTTTATACCTATTGCTGAGATTACTCCAAATATAGTAGCAAGTATTGTTGAATATATTGCAACTATTAATGAATTTAAAATAGATTTATATAATGATTCTTCTCTAAAGATATCTAAATACCATTCTAAAGTAAATCCTGTAAGTGAATCTCCTGATTGGCTATCATTAAATGATAAAATTATTATTATAAAGATAGGTAGATATAACATTAAGAATACTGATGCAATAAAGATTGCTTGTAATGCTTTACTAAATTTTCTCATAATAAAGTCTCACCATCCTTATCTACTTTTTGGAATAATACAACAGATATTGTTATTACCACACTTACAACTATAGCAAGTAATGCTCCAAAGTTGTAATTAAAAGCTGTTGTAAACATATCTTCTATTATATTTCCAATCATAGTAATTTTTCCTGCACCAATTCTTTCTGAAACAGCAAATCCTGTTGCAGCAGGTAAGAATACCATTATTACTCCACTACATACTCCTTTTAAAGATAGAGGGAATGTAACAAATAAGAATGTTTTTATTTTTCCGACTCCTAAGTCATTAGAAGCTTCTATTAATGATTTATCTGATTTTTCTAATATTGTAAATATAGGGAATATCATAAAAGGTAAGTACATTGTTACAGTTACAAATATAACTGCTTCTATTGAACCTATTAAATCTAAAGATAATCCTATATTATTAATTATACTTACTGGGTAAAATATTTTTTCCCATGCAACAATACGTAATAACATATTACTCCACATCGGTAATATTATTAACATTAATACTGCTGATTTATATTTAATTTTTGAATTTGAAATTATATATGCAACAGGATATCCAATAATAAAACATATTATTGTTGTCCAAAAAGCAACTATAATCGAGTTAAGAAATGCTTGTGAATAAACAGGATCTGTTAGTTTGAAAAAGTTTTCTAATGTAAAAGTTGCATTAGAGAAATCTAATCCATTAGTTATTGTAACTGTTAGTATTAATAAAGCCATTACAGGTATAAATACTAATATACCTAACCATATAGCATATGGTATTGCTAAATTTTTAGTTTTCATTATGTTTCATTAAGTGAATTTCATGAGCATCCACTCTTAATCCTATAATTGTACCTACAGATACATTTTGATAGTCATGTACTATTATCTGTTTATCTAAGATGTTAACTATTATTTCAAAGTGTACTCCTGTAAATACACTTGATTGTACAACGCCTTGTAAAATTGCATCACTTGGATTTTCAAATTCTAAATCAAAATCTTCAGGTCTTATTACTACATCAACCATTTCATCTTTAGTAAATGTTTGAATATAAGCTTCAAATTCTTGTCCTAAAAAAGAAACAGTATTTTCTCCTAAATAAATACCTTCAATAATATTATCTCCGTCATAATTATTTAGTAATGCTTCTTTAGTTTGATTGATTGATTCAGTATAGATATTGTTTGCATCTATAGTTAATCCTATTTCATCTTCAACACTAAATTTTTCTGTTGTTACAACGTTTATTGTTTTTCCATCTACTAATACTTGTAGTTCATAAACATTCTTTTTAAATTTTCTTTTTTTAACAACACCTGTTAGTTTAGCACCTTCTAAAGGCACTACATCAAAGTCTTCGTTTTCTACTATTATATAAACTTTATCATTAGGTACAAAGTCATTTACTGATACTTTAAAAGTCTTCCCTAACATTGATAATCTGTCTTTTCCTAAATATGTACCTTCAATCATATTAGATTGTCCGATAAAATCAGCTACACATCTATTAACAGGTGAATTATAAATATCTTCAGGTCTTCCTATTTGTTGTATTTCACCTTTATTCATAACAACAACTGTATCACTCATAACCATTGCTTCTTCTTGATCATGTGTAATAAAAATAAATGTAATACCTAAATTCTTTTGCATTGCTTTTAATTCATAACGCATTGATTGTCTTAATTTTAAGTCTAATGCAGCAAGTGGTTCATCTAGTAATAAAATTCTAGGTTTATTAACTATAGCACGTGCTATAGCAACTCTTTGCATTTGTCCTCCTGATAATTGAGAAATAGTTCTTGATTCATAACCTTCTAACCCAACTAACTTAAGTGACTTTAATACTTCTGTATTAATTGTATTTTGTTTAAATTTTTTATCTTTTATTTTTAATATCATTTCATAATAAATATCTTTTTTAGTTAATTCTAAAATAATGTTATTATAAGTATCTTTATTTAAATAAACTTCTAAATTGTGTTCTTTTATTATATTATTAATTAATTCATCATATTTTACTTTTTCTTTTTTTACAGCATTTAACTCATTTATAACTTTAATTACTAAAGATTTTTCGCTAAATACTTCAATAGCTTTATTAAGTACTTCTTTTGGTTTAAGTATTTTATTAAATTGTTTACTTAATTCACCAATTTCTTCTTCATCTATATTATTTTCTTCCATTAAATTAATAATTCCGATATCAAATACATTAGAATAAATATTGTGTACTAATCCAAATGCTACATTATCAAATATAGAATAATGAGGGAATAATGCATATCTTTGAAATACAGTATTAATCGGTCTTTTATGAGAAGGTAATAAATCTATTCTTTCACCATCTAATAAAACTTCTCCATTATCAACACTTTCAAATCCACCAATAATTCTTAAAGTAGTTGTTTTACCGCATCCCGAAGGCCCTAGTATAGTTACAAACTCATTTTCATTAATTGCCATGCTGTAGTCTTCAAGAATTGTATTAGTTCCATAAGACTTTTTAATGTTTTTTAATTCAATTAATTTTTTCGCCATAATAATACTCCTGTTATATGAATTTTCGGCCTTTACTAATTATTATTCATAACTCTATATAACCGAAAAGATATTAACATAATATAGGCTCTATGTAAACAATTTTTCATTAATTTTTTAACTAAATTTATTCATTATTTTTTTTCACTTAATTTTTCTATAATTTCATTGTAGGTAATGGGCTTTTTCAAATATTTTACTACACCTATTTTATCCATTTTTTTATAGTCTTTTTTATCTTCTGTACCAGTCAACATACATACTTGATTTTTATTATATTTTGTTAATAAATATTTTACAAAATCTAATGTATTTTCGTTATTCATATAAAAGTCTACTAATATATAATCATAGTTATTATCTATAAGATTTTTAGCTTCTTCTAAGTTATTTACAGTATCAGCTATATGACCATTTCTTTCAAACATTATTTTAAATAAATTTATTAAATTTAATTCATCATCAATCATTAAAATTTTCATCGTACACACCTTTTTTCTTTATTTTCATATATTGATTATAGGAGGTCATTAAAATGAAATACCAATATTATCAAGGACCACAAGAACGTTGTGGTTTATTACTACCTTTTATAGCAGGAGCTTTAGTAGGTGCACCTATTGCTTATTTAGCAGGGAATAATAATACACCAGAATATTCTTTCCCACCACAGTACCAACAACCACCATACTATGTACAACCATATCCTTATCAATACCAATACCAACCACAACCACAACCATTTTATCCAAATAATCCGCTACCTATGTAGAAGGATTTTTTTATATTATACTATATTTTGTAAAAAAATAATATTATATAAAAATAAAAAACGTCTTAAAGACGTCTTTTATTGTAAAAAGTAAGTAAAATTATTCAAATGTAATTTCAGTTTCTTTAATAGTAATATTAGTATTAAAATAAACCTCAGTAAGTTTTACTAAATCAGTTAAGTCTTTAGTACCTGATAACTCAGCACTAGAATGCATAGCAAATTGAGGTAACCCAATATCTACAGAATTACAAGAAACTTGTGAAACAGAAATATTACCTAAAGTACTTCCACCTCTTACATCACTTCTATTAGCAATACTTTGATGAGCAACATTAGCTTTCTCACAAATAGTTTTAAATACTGATGCTGAAAAACCATCTGTTGTATATCTTTGATTAGCATTATATTTAATAGTTACACCTTTGTTTAAATAACAAGCATTTTTGTTATCTGTTTTTTCAGGATGATTAGGATGTGCAGCATGAGCATTATCTGCTGAAATCATAAATGATGAATTAATTATAGCGCTATGAGTATTACATTTTAATCCTAAAGATTTTCTAATATTAACTAAAGTATCTTTTAAGAATGTAGAGTCAGCACCTTGTTTTGTATTACTACCTACTTCTTCATTATCAAAAGCAACAAATACATTACAAGATGATTTATTATTCTTAGAGTTTAATAAACCTACTAATGTACCATAAGTCATTTGTAAATCATCAATTTGAGGACAATTTAAAAATTCATTGTTATAACCTACTACACTACCTCTAAATCTATTGTAAACAAATAAATCAAAATCTACTATTTCTTCAATTTTATTTTCTTTTTTTATAATATCTAAAATATCTAATGAATCTTCTGTACCATATAATGGTTGTAAATCTATTTGTGGATTATAAGTCATTTTATTTGAGTTTTCATTTAAATGAATAGCTACACTAGGAATAACCATTAAATCTTTATCAATATTAACTAATTGTTGTTTAATAGAATTTTTTCCTTTAACAATAACTCTTCCTGCTAAACTTAAAGGTTTATCAAACCAAGATTGATGAATATTCCCACCGTATGGCTCTACATTTAATGTTTTATAATAATTTAAAGATTTAACTTCATGATTAGGTTTTAATTTATAACTAGGTGAATCAGTATGAGATGCTGTCATTTGGAAATGAAAGTTCTCTGTTGTAGTTGGTGTAGTAAATGCAATAATACTTGATAAATTTTTAGTAATAAAATATTTACTATTTAATTTTACATCAAATACTTCTGTATTAGTGATTTCTTTATAACCTTCTTTTAATAATCTGTTTTTAATTTCTTCTACTGCATGAAAACAAGTTACACTGTTTTCCATAAATTTTAAAAAGTCATTTGTAATTTTCATATGTTATTCTCCTTTTATTTCTGATACAAAACATATTTTATCTTTAAATTTTCCTAAGATAAATAATGTTTCATTTTCTTTATATGTAAATAAATCTATTTTTTGATTGTTTAGTATTTCATTTAAATAATCTATTTGAAATTCTTTTATATTTTCTGTATTAATAATTTTTTCAATCATAAATGCATAACTAGCATTATTAACATGATTGTTTCGATCTAAGTCTTTATCTGTTACTTGATATGTATCAACTAATTTAAATTTATCTAAGTCATAAGATATTTTATAAATATCTTCAAATAAACTTTCATCAATTGTTTTTGAGTGATAAATTAAATTATGATCTCTTTTAATTTTTCTTGTTTGAAGAGATACTACTAACCACTTTGATATACCATCAATTAATACTTCATCATTATGTTTAATTTGATATTCTCTATTAAAATTAATTTTACTTGGTTCTTTTGGGTAAGTAATTGATGTGTATTCATCAGTTTCTGAATTATTATAAACAACAAACTTAGTTCTAAGTAAAACCCAAAATACATCTTTTTCTAACATTTCTTCATATCCAAAACCTAATCTTGTACCATGTGCTACAGCAGCGTTTTGAAATATATCTAATGTTTCATATAAATTAAATTTCTTTTTATCTCTTTTAAAAACTTCAGAATATTTCATTATAATCCTCCTAGATATTTTAAGAATAATAAGTTATTAACTAACGTTATACTTAAATATTTTATATTAGCAGATTCAGCCTCAGGATAATCTTTCCAACCTGATTCACGTTCCCATATTTCTAGTGAATTAGTATTGTTTAATAAATATTCTTTTTGTTTAATAAATTCATCTTTATAAATATTTAACAAATAATCTGTATTACTAAAAATTAGTTTATGCATTTGTTTATCATTTAAAACTAATTTAGTATCAGTTATTATTTTATTTTTTAATAATTCATTATTATATAAACACTCTACTTTTTTAAAATAATATATTTGATTTAATGAAGGAGTATTAATTGTTAAATATTCTTTAATTAAGTTATTTAATTTTGTTTCATAAGTTTTATTTTTTGTATATTTAAATATATAAGCGTATGTAATAGCTTCTAATTCTAAATAATATTTGTTTTCTTTAAATAATTCACTACATGGTTTATTCTTATTTGTTTTATGAAAATAACTAAATTCTTTTTGTTTTTTTAAAAAAGAAATAATTTCTTCTACTATATCATCATACTCAAAATAATCTAATGTAAATAAAATATCTAAGTAATAAATACAAGCAGCAAGTGTTGATGTATTATTTAAATTATCAGGATTAATATTACTAACCCCACCATCTTCATTTAGGTATAATGTTAGGGCTAAGATGCAGTCATTTTTATCTTCTTGTAAAAAGTGATAATTAAACAAACTTACTTCTAAGTCTCTTGCTTTATTAACTATAAAATTTTCATATTTTTTAAAATCCATAAAATCCCCTACTTCCTAAGTACAATTATATCTTATATACCGAATTTTTCAAGATTTTCTTTAACTTTACTACTATTTTTTTTAGGATTTAAATATATTATTTCTATTATTTTATTTTTATTTAAATTTAGTTTTTTTAATTGTTTTTCTAAATCTTTATTATAAATTAAACTTACTTTATATCTATTTTCTTTTAAAAATAATTTATATTTTGAATATTTATTTTTTAATAAATTAAGATGTTCTTCTAATAAAAAATAATTGTTATTAGAAATATTATAATTTTCTTTAATGTTATCAAAATCTAATAATATTTTTGAAACATCTATTAAAGGATTACTTTTTAAACAATTAATACATTTATAACATTTATTAGACTTTTCACTAAAATAACTTTTCATTGCTACTTCTAAACATTCTTTAGTATTAATATACTTTTTTAAACTTTCTATTTCTTTTGTTTTTTTCGTTTTAACAGCTTTATCTGTTAATAAGTCTCTTTGATAGTAATGCACTTTAAAATCATTTATATCAAATAATATAATACATTTAGAAGATAAATTATCTCTACCTGCTCGTCCTGCTTCTTGATAATAATCTTCAATAGAACTAGAAACCTCATAATGTATTACATACCTAACATTACTTTTATTAATACCCATACCAAATGCATTAGTAGCAATAATTAAATCAATCTTACCTTTTATAAAATCATCTTGGTTTTTAGTTCTTTGTTCTTGGTCTAATCTTCCATGATATTTAGTTACTTTATATCCATTTAATAAATTATATAAATTTTCTACACATTTAACTGTACTACAGTAAATTATTTTAACACCATCTAAATTTAAATATTTCTTTAATACTTCTAATTTATTATTTGTTTTAATAATACTAAACATTAAATTATTTCTAGATAAACTTGTTTGAAATAAATTATATTTATTTAAAGAAAGTGTTTCTACTATTTTATTTAATGTATATTTAGTAGAGGTAGCTGTAAAACAACCTATAGGTACATTAAATAATTTAGTAAAATTACTTATTCTTTGATAAGAGTTTCTAAATACACTTCCCCAAGTTTGTATACAATGTGCTTCATCGATAATAATATATGATAATTTTATTTTTTTTACTTTTTCTAAAAATAATTTATTTTCTAATCTTTCAGGAGATAAATATAAAAATTTATATTCACTTAGATTATTATAAATATCATCTATTTGTTTTTTATCCATAGTAGAATTAACTAGTGTTGCTTTTATATTCATCTTCTTTATTTCATATACTTGATCACTCATTAAAGAAATTAATGGAGTTATAACAATACATAAACCTTCTTTTAATAAAGATGGTATTTGAAAACAAACACTTTTCCCACCACCTGTAGGCAGGATAGCTATTGTATTTTCATTATTAACTAAAGAAGTAATTATATCAGCTTGATTACTTCTATAACTATCATAACCGTAATAATGTTTTAAAGCTTCATATATATTCATAGAATCACCATATACATTGTTACTAAATAAATAAAAAATACTCTACAAAATATTGTAAAGTATTTATATAATTATATTTTTCTAATGAATTTCTCATTATATTTAGGGATAACATTACCTCTATAAGAAGATTGATAAACGTTGTTGTTTAAAGGTTTATTTATTTCTTCTTGTTTAATTTCTTCTGGTTTTATCTCAATAATATCTTCAGTAATTTCTTCATTATTAATTTCTTTTGTTTCAACAACATCAACATTATCTTCTATGATTTCTATTTTAACTTCTTCTTTATTTACTTTTTCATTATCATTTAAAAATTTTTCAAATGATGGATAATAATCATCTATAAAAGCTTCTGATTCTTCTAATGTTTCAATTGTATCTTTTGATATTAATGGAATTTTTAATTTCATTCCACTCTTAAGATGAGAGAAATCTGTAATATGTAAATTATTAGAAATCAAATCACTTTTTAAAATACGATAAGAATCTGTTATCTTATCAACAGTTTCACCTGTTTTAACTATATGTATAAGCATTATATCACCATTTAATTATATGCTTCTACTATTATAATAATACCTATTTTAATTGTTTTTAAAGTGTTTTTATTATATAATATATAATAGAATTTTAATGAAGGAGTTGAATATTATGGATGAATTACTGATTAATAAAATCTTATATAATCTTAAAGAATTTAATGAAGAATTAAATATACCTAGAGAAAAAGTAGTCGCATTAAATGCTTATAACGAACAATTCATAAATAGTGTTTTCCTTCATGACAATGTACTTCATGATGATGAGGTTGAATATTATACTAAACTTAAAAGTATATTAGATGTTATAGAACAGAAAAAAAGAACTTCTAATGCTCTTTTAGAAAAAGAAATGAGAAAAAATGATTTATTATTTGATGAAAGATTTAACGTAAGTAAAGAAATATATGATAATGAAATAAGAACTATCACTAAAGGAATGGATGAGTTATCTTCTTCTTTTGAAAAAAGTATTAGTAGTATAACAAATGCTTCTTATTATAAAAATCTAGATATTATTCAAACTAATAAACAATATGATATTTATTTAAAAAATATAAAAGATAACTATTTAGAAAAAATTAATTACTTCTTCTTACTTCAAGAGGATGAAATATTTTCAATTGATAGTGAAGAAAAAGCTAGTTATATAGAACTAGAAAATACTTTAGAAAAAATTAATGATATATTTAATTCTGAAGTTGAAGTTATAAAAAAAGAAAAATTAGAAAATTATGCTGAAATACAAAAAGAAAAGTTTAATAAAGAAAAAATATTATTAAATCAAAAAATAGAATTAAATAAAAAACTAGATGTTGTCTCTAATGAATTTAAGGAAAAAATAACTAAGTTAGTAATTCCTTATAAGAGTCACGTTGAATATTTAACAGAACAAATTCAAATTTTAAGTAATGCTGTTAAAGAAAAAGAAATTGAAATATTAGATGAATTTAAATTAAGTTTAGAAGACATTGATAAAGAATTAGAATTACATAAACAAGATACTAATGAAGAAAAAGAAGATTTAACTTTAAAAAATGTATTCAATTTACCTAAAAGATTAAGCGAATTAGATAATAAAAATTTATTATTTAACGAACAAATGCGTACAGAAAAATTAAATTTAGATACTATTAAATCTTTTAAAGTTAAAAAGATATATTTAGAATTTGAATCTAAAAAAAATATTTTAAATAAAAAAATAGAGTTAACTAATTTCAAAATAAAAAATTTAGAAACTATTAGTTCTTTTGAGGAATATTTAGATTTAATTAAAATAAGACATGAAACAGATTTAGAAGAAATGGCTATTAAAAATGAATTAGATAACATTAAACAAGCTAATTATTTATTAGAAGATAATGATCGTGCTAATATTGAATATTATAATACAATTCATGAATATCAACTTAAATTGCATAAAGATGCTACTGATTATAATTCAATGTTATATCAAAAAATGAAAGATAATATTCGTACTTTAAAAACACTAGATATAGAAAAAAATTTAATTTTAAAAAATTATAATATTGAATTAAATAATTTACTAAGATTGAAATTAGAATGTTCTTCTTCTTTAATTAAAGCTGATGAAGAGTTTGAAATAAATAAACAAAGAAGTCTTACTGAATTAAATAAAAAAACTTTATCACAAGATATCCAATTAGCTAATAAACAAAATTCTCTTCAAAAGAAATTAATTACTTTAGAAAAAGAATTCTTTGAGCATAATATAATTAATGCTGAACGTTCTAAATTAGAAGATCAAATTTATAGAATATTTGAAGATAGATTTGCTATTGAAAGAAAATTATACGAATTATATTTAAATGATTTAATTCAAGTAATTGATATATTTAACTCTTATTTAATTAAATACAACACACTAACTAGATGTAGCAATAAAAATATTGCCTTAACTACTTTTGATTATTTACTTGGTTATTTAAAAGATGCTTTACAAAAATCTATTGATAAAATAATTAAAGTTACTACAGATAGAATTAATTTTGAGGGGACTATTAACTTTCAATATGAGTTAAATAAACTTATTTCTGAAAGAGAGCAAATAGATACTGCTTTTAATACTTCTAACTCTAAAATGGAAGAAACTATTGAAAACTATAAAAAAACAATTATTTTATATAATAAGAAAATTAAAAAAGTTGAAGGCGAAATATATAAATCAGAAAATACTTTAATATTAAGAAATATGGAATTAGCAAGAACTGATTCTAAAAATACTACTTCTATTGATAAAGTAAATTTAGATATATTAATATTAAAAGAAGCTATTGTTAATTATAGAAAAGAACAAAAAAATTATAATGAAGCTATTTTAAAAAATAATAAATCTATTGTAGATTTAGAAAAATCTATAAATAAGAATGTTAAAAAATATAATAAGAATAGTGCTAATATTGATAATCAATTAGAGACTATTGAAAAAAGACATAAGTTAGAATCAAGTGTTTATTATAAATTTATTGATAAAGTTAATGCATTAGCAAAAACTTTTGATACACCTGTAGAAAAAAATGAAATTGAAGAATCAATTTATAAATATTATAAAAAATATACTTCTACTATTACAACAAATATTAATGAATTTAAAATTAATTATATGGATACATTAATTAACAGTTTATATAACCGTCATGAAGTTTTACTTGCTAATTCAGTTGTTAAGAGTGAAGAGCGAAAATATGAGATAAAAGAGTTATATGACTTACAAAATAAAACAGCTTGTGCTACTTATAATGATGAAATTTCAGAAATAGAGAAAAGAATAGAAAAATTACATTTAATAAATGATACTAATTTAAAAGAAAATGTAATTAATCATAAAGAGAAATGCTCTATTATAAAAAATAAAGCAAAAAATATTGAGATAAATATAACACGTAATAAAGCTCAGTTACTATATGATATCGATACTTTTGCTGAGAATATTAATTATCATAATAATTTAAACTTGACTTCTATTTCACAATTTAAAAGTAATAGAAAAGGATTATCAAAAGAATATTATAAACACAGCGAAGAGTTAACTGAAGAAAGACATACTAGAAAACTAAGTATTGATATTATTCATAATAATGCTGTTGAAAGTTTAAAAATAAGTTATAAAAATTTAGTAAAAGATAAAATTACTAATTATAAAAAGAAAGATAGTGCATACCATAATCAAATTACAGAATGTAAAATTGAATTAAACAATAAACTATTAGAGTTTGATGCTTTTATAAGTACTAATAAAATAGAACTTACAATAGCTAATGTTAATTTAGACAAAGCATTAGAAAATTCTCTTCATTTAATTAAGAAAAGATCTCAATCTAAAATTAATAAAGAAAATAAAAAATTCAATAAAAAAATTAATAACTAGAGTATTCACTTCTCTAGTCATTTTTAACAATTTGTTAACTTTCAATTAAATGAGTTTCTTATTTATTAACTCAGTGTTAAAAACTTGTATTTAGAGTAAATAAATCATTTATTTTTCAATTATATATTAACTATTTAATATATAATTTGTTTGAAATAGGGGGTATATGTGTATGGATGCTAAAACAAGAGTTGCTGAGAATATTAAAAAATATTTAGTTATGCAGGGGAAAAGTCAAGTTGACTTAGCAAGACATTTAGGTTTAACAAAAGCAGCAATAACAAATTGGATTAAAGGTACTACTTCTCCGGATATAAATAATATATCTGAAATTTGTAATTACTTAGATATATCAGTTAATGATTTATTTGGTACTTATGATGAGAAATATTTATCTGTTGAAGAAAAGATATTTGTTACTAAATATAGAGAAACTGATTTTAGAAATGCAATTAATAAACTATTAGAAAAATAAAAAAATGTTAGAACAATATATTTTGTTCTAACATTTTTTATTATTTATATTTGTTATAAAATACTTTATTATCTAATGGTTTAGGTACTGTACCTTTTTCACCATCTTCATATCCTAATGCTATTAAAGAAACAGGCATTATATGTGAAGGTAAATCAAATAAATTTGTTACGCCGTTACTACGTGTTTCATCAGGAGCAAGAGCACACCAAACAGCACCTAATTGCATATGTTCTGCTTGAAGTAATATGTTTTGTGTAACTGCACTACAATCACAATAAATATAATCATTATTATTACATACTTCTTTATTTCCTAAAACAATAATAGCAGCTGGAGCTTCTTTTAACATTTGTGCATATTTATGAAACTCAGTAATTTTTAATAATAAATCTTTATCTGTAACAACAATAAATTCCCAAGGTTGTCTATTGTGTGCACTAGGTGCTTTACTACCTGCTAGCACTAATAAATCTAATTGTTCTTTTGATAATTCTTTAGATAAATATTTTCTTATACTTCTTCTTTGTTCAATCTCTTTTAATAACATAATTAATTCCCCTTATTTTTATATTGTAATTCATATAAATTAAAATATAGTCCTTTATTTAATAATAACTCTTCATGACTACCCATCTCTTTAACTTCACCTTTATGTAATACAATTATTTTATCAGAATGTACTACAGTAGATAGACGATGTGCTACTATTAGCATTGTACCTAAAGTTTTCATTTTTTCTAAAGACTTTTGAATTAATACTTCTGTATGAGTATCTATATTAGATGTAGCCTCATCTAATATCATAATCTTAGGTCTAGTTATTATCGTCCTAGCAAAACTTATTAATTGACGTTCTCCTGCTGAGAAATTGTTTCCTCTTTCTTTTACTTGGAATTCTAATTTATTAGGTAATTCATTTATTGTATTAGTTAAGTTCACTTCTTGAATAGCTTGATTAATTTGTTCTTCTGTAAAAGATTCATCACGCATTGTAATATTATCTTTAATTGAACCACTAAATAAAAATACATCTTGTAACATTTGTCCTACATGTCTTCTTAAAGAAGCTATTTTAATTTTAGATATATCTATACCATCAATTAAAATTTGTCCTGAGTTTATTTCGTAGTTTCTAATTACTAATGCTAAAATAGTAGTTTTACCTGCTCCTGTTGCACCAACGAATGCAACTTGTTCTTTAGGTTTAATATGAAAAGAAACATCTTTTAATATAGGTACTCCTTCTATATAAGAAAAACATACATTTTTAAATTCTATTTCTCCTTTGAAATCATCTAATTCTATAGCATCAATATCATCTAGGATATCAATTGGTGTATCGATCATTTCAAATAGTCTTTCTGATGCTGATAAACTTGATTGTAATAAATTAAACTGTACAGCAAGTGTTTGAATAGGTGAGAAGAATTTATCTAATAAACCATAAAATGTAACAAATAAACTTACACTTAATACACCTGATATTATATCAGTTACACCTGTAGTTATTATAAGAATATTAGCAGTTACTAATAAAACATAAATAGATGGTCTAAATACACCAAAAATTAATATTTCTTTTATTTGAGAATTATTTATATTTTTATTTCTTTGTTGAAAATTATTTAATATTTTTTCTTCTTGATTAAACATTTGTGTTAATTTCATACCTGATAAGTTCTCAGATAAAAAAGCATTCATATTAGAAATATCTTTTCTTACTACTCTATAAGCTTTTCTACTAAAGTATCTAAATGTAACAGTTAGTACAATTAATATAGGAGCTAAAATCATCATTATAGATGCCATTTTAACATTTATAAAAAACATAAAACAAACTGTACCTAAAAATAGTGCTGATGCTTTAATTAAATTTATAAATACATTTGTAACTAAATCATTTAAAGCATTTGTATCACTTGTAACTCTTGTTACTAATCGTCCTACTGGTTCTTTATTTATTTGAGCAATACTTAAACTCTCAATATGAGAAAATACATCATTTCTAATTTTAAAGATTATTTTTTGTCCTGATTTTTGTACAACCATTATACTAAAATAATATATTAAAGTTGATATGATTAATAAAATAAATCCCATAACAACGAGATATAATATCTTTTGAAACACTATTGTTTCTTTAAATAATTCTTCTATTACTAACCCATTTAATAAAGGCATACATAACTCTACAACAACAGCTACTAAAGATAACATAATAGCAATTAATAATTGTAATCTAACACCTTTTGTATAACTAAATATTCTAAATAAAAGTGAGCTATCTGATTGTTTATTCATTATCTTCACCTTCAATCTTACGTTCTAAACTTTGAATTTTATTTAACTCTTTGTAAATATCTGATACTTTTAATAATTCTTGATGTGTACCAACTGACTCTATTTTATGATCTTTCATAACAATAATTTTGTCTAAGTTAGCAACAGTTGAAATTCTATGTGCTATAAAAATTGTTGTTTTATTCTCTCTTGTTTTTTTAACATTTTCTAATATTAATTCTTCTGTTTTAGTATCTACTGCTGATAGTGAATCATCTAGTATTAATATTTTAGGATCTTTAATCAATGCCCTAGCAATACTTACTCTTTGTTTTTGTCCACCTGATAATGTAACACCACGTTCTCCTAATATTGTTTCATAAGAATGATTAAACTCTACAATATTATCATGTACATTAGCTAGTTTAGCTGATTTAACAATATCTTCTTCTTCAATTGTTTCATAAGCAAATGCTATATTATTTTTAATTGTTTCACTAAACAAGAAATTATCTTGTGGTACATAACCTATAGAATCCCTAACTTTTTTTACATCATAATCCATTATATCTTTTCCATCAATAAATAGTTGGTTTTCATTAATATTATATCCTCTTAATAATAAATCTACTATTGTTGATTTTCCAGCACCTGTAGGTCCTATCAACCCAACATGTTCACCTTTATTTATTTTAAAAGAAACTTTATTTAATACTTCTTTTTCATCTTCTGAATATTTAAATACTAAATTTCTAAATTCTATTTCACCTTTAATTTCATCATCAACATTATCATTATTAATTAATGTTACTTCTTTATTAAAGAATTCTTCTAATCTTCTTTTTGATGCTAAACCTTGAGTAGTTAAGTTAATAACTTCTCCTACTGCCATAATGGGCCATGTTAGAGCACCAAAATAAGCAATAAACTCTTGAAGTTGTCCTGGAGTTAAACTAGTTTGAAGAGAAACTATATAACCCCCTGCTCCTAATATAATTAATATAATAGCAATCATCATAAAGTTTATTCCTGAATCTACTATTGTTTTAAATTTAATAAAACTCATATGTGTTTCAACATTTTCTTCATTTATTTTATTAAATTCTTTTATTTCAACATCTTCTTTAACAAAAGCTTTTACTACACTTATTCCACTAAAGTTTTCTTGAGTAAAGTCAGATAAATGTTCATACGCTTCTTGTTTTCTTTTAAATTTAAAAGTCATTTTTTTACCAATAGCAAGTGAAAATACTAATACTATAACAAGTGGTATTAAACATATTAAAGCTAGCCCAACATTTAAATTTAACATTTTAGAAAAAGCAAATATTCCTAAGAATGTTGCATCAACTAACATTAATACTCCATCACCCATACATTCTTTAACTTTTCTTAAGTCATTGTTGTATAAAGCCATTAAAGAACCAGTCTTATTGTCTGAATAAAAGTCTTGTCCTAATTTTAAAGAATGATTAAACATATCTTCTCTTAAATCTGTTTCTATTTTTATAGCAGCTCCATAAATAGCATATCGCCAAGTGAACCTCCCAATAAACATTATTATAGCTAGTCTTACTAATTCTAATCTATAACCGTATAGAGTTTCTAATATAGCGACTCCTACCTCATGAGGTCTATTAGCCTCGTCCCATAACTTAAGAGCATCTATTAGTTCTCCAACTATTTCAGGTAATCTTAATTGACTATAATCTACTACTATTAAAGCTATTGCTCCTATAACAAAAGAAATTATATATTTTAAATAATATTTATTAATAAATTTCCCGAATATCATACTCTCACTCCCTTTTTCTATATATTATAACATAATGTATTTTATTTAACTAATTTTTTCATATCACTTTTCAATTCACTTTTAACTATTATGTTCTTATTAGTAATAGGGTGAATAAACTCAACAGAGTGAGAATGTAGTGCTTGTCTTTTAATAAGTTTTTTATTTCCAAAATATAACTCATCTCCTAATAAAGGATGTTTGATATAAGACATATGTACACGTATTTGGTGTGTTCTTCCTGTTCTTAATTTAACTTCTAATAATGTATAATTATTATATTGTTTTATTACTTTATAATCTGTTATAGCATCTTTACCTGTCTTAGATACTCTTCTTCTTTGATTGTGATGTCTATCTTCTCCGATAGGTTCGTTTATTGTGCCATCTTTTTTAACGATTCCTTCTACTAGTGTTAAATACGTCCTAGCAACTTCATGTGACTCAATTAACTTAGCCATTTTAGATGTTGTTAAAAAGTCTTTAGCAAACATTACAATACCTGATGTGTCAGTATCTATTCTATGTAAATAATGTACTTGTCTGAATTCATTTTTACTTTTATAGTACGAAGCAACATAGTTTACTAATGTATCTAATTTATCTTTACTATCAGGGTGTACTAATAAATTTACATCTTTATCAACTAATAATAAATAATCATCTTCATATAATATATTTAATTTATGATCTTGAGGAATAAAATCAATTTGTTCCTCAAAATCAATTGTTATATTATCGTTATTATTTATTTTAGTTTTTAAATTACTTTTTACATTATTAACATATATACTTTTTATTAATTTATATTTAGTTTTTCCTAAAGAATAATATTTAAGAAAGTCTTCTATAGTATTAGTGTTGTTATTTACTATGTAATTGTATTTCATTCGTTTTACCTACACTTTCAAAAAATATTAATGCTATATATAAACTAAAATTATTTTGTAATAAAAATATTTTAAAATCAAAATCAAATTTATTATTATATAAAAAGTTAACAAATTTCTTTTTATCATAATTATTTATATATTCTTTTTTTCTTCCTTCAGACTTAATTAAAGGTAATTCTTCAATTAAAATCAAATCTTTTTCTTTATTTATTTCTTCAAAAATAATATTAATAAATTCATTTGTATTATAATTAATACATGGATTTATATCATATATTTCTCCTAAATTTTCAATAGCCTTTAAAAAGTAATCGTAGTCATTTATTTTACGATTTATATGTTCATTCATAAACGTAATAATACTTTTACTACGCGGTTTTCTTAAATTATTATTGTTAATATAAATACTATCATTTAAAATATTTAAAGTAATAATTTTAGCTAAATTAAGATAGTTTTCATCTATATTAAAAGTATATTTAAATCCTTCATATTTATTGAAAGCTTTTAATGTATCATAATATCCTAATAACTTATTTCTATTAATAACATCTTTATTAAAATATAAACAAGAACCTAAATCCCATTTAGGATAGATATATGTTACATAAGGATTATTTAAATATTCTTTATGAGTTATTTTATCATCTAAATCAATTGCTACAACTTTTGTTGAACCTAGTCTAAAATTAAATTCTATAGGTAAGTTATCTGAGTATCCACCATCTATATATTGTTTGTTATTAAATTGTGCTGTAGGGAAGATAGGGAATAATGAACATGATGCTATTAATGCATTAAACATATCACCATCTGATAAAGTATTCATATATACTTCTTCTTTTCTTCTCATAGGGAAACTAGATAAAATTACTCCATACTTTTTTTCACTATTTTTTATTTTATTAAAATCAGCATAACTCCAAACCATTTGTTTAAATGGTACTATATCTGCACCTTTATCTTTAAAATATTTTTTAACAAAAGGTTTGAAATCATTATGCTTCATTATTTCTACTAGATTAAATTCTTCAATATCAAAACCATCTTTTATTATATTTGTTACTTCTACATTATTCCAAAGATGATTGCATTTCTCAAAGTCATCTTCTATCATCATAAATGCATTTAATGAACCTATTGAAACACCTGTTACTACATCAAAATTTATATTTAATTCTCTAAACGCTAACCAAGCACCTAGTTGATAAGAACCTTTAGTCCCTCCACCACCTAATGCAATCCCTAACATTCAAGCATCTCCTTTTTTGAATAAATACAACCACAATAATGTTGTCGATATAAATCAAACTCTTTTGATAATTTTATACTATTTTGATAACCCATATCTTTTTTGAAATTAGAATATAAAAATTTTGTTTTATCATTTTCTAATTTATATCCTATTTCATTTATTTTATCTGAGTTTTTATAAGGAGATATAGAAAGAGTTGTAGTGAAATAATCAAAGTTGTTTTCTAGAGCATAATTAAATGAATTAATCATTCTAAATTCATAACATTTAAAACATCTTTCACTAAACTCACCTAAGTGTTCTAATCCTTTTATATTATCAAAATATTCTTGTGGTCTATACTTACTATGTATGATTGAAATGCCTAATATGTTACAAAGTTTTATTTGTTCTTGTAATCTCTTTGAATATTCTTCTTCTGGATGAATATTAGAGTTATCAAAAAAAATTGTTATTTCAAAATATTCTTTTAAAAATATTAGAGTATGTGAACTACAAGGGGCACAACAACTATGTAGTAATAAACTAGGTTTATTTTCTAATGTTAATAAATATTTTTTAAAATCTTTATAATTTGTTATCATAATATTCCTCCTTTTAAAATAAAAGCAAAGAATTAACTTTGCTTTTTATATTATAATTTTAATACAACTTCTACTTCTACTTGTGGTTCATCAAAATGGCTATTAATTTTAGCAGCTATATCTAAACCTAATTCAGTAGTATTCATTTCTTTATAATCAACATGTTCAACAACAGGTAATACTTCCATTGTTACATGAGTCCAGTTATACCATTTTCTTTTACTCATTGTATGAGAATTTCTAATTACAATAGGTTGAATAGCAGCTTCTGCTTTAGTAGCTAATTTATAAGCACCAGGTCTAACACAAACCATTTGTTCTGTTTCTCTTGTTCTAATTCCACCTTCAGTAAATATTAAAACAGGTAATCCATCTTTAATAAGTTTAGAACCTTGTATAATAGATTTAGCAGCTTCACGATCACTTTCTCTATTTAATAAGATAACATCAAATGCTTTAATAATTGGTTTATAAAATTTATTTTTACCAAGTGAATCTTTAGCAACACCAGTCATTGGTTGTCTCATTGCTAAATAAACCCAAATAACATCTAGCGTACATTTGTGATTAGCTACAATAACTAAAGGTTTGCCATTTGCTTTTAAAATGTTTTCTTTATTTTTAACTGTATAAGAAGTTCTCATAATAGTCATAATTAAAAACATCATTTGATGACATACCCATGCTTTAAATTTATTTTTACTTGATACTAATCCTAAAATAGGAAGTATAATGAAATATAAAATAACAGCTAATAATAATAAATTTAATCCAAATCCTAAAATTACCCATAAAACCATTAATAATGGGGAAGTACTAATAAATGATAATCCAAATACTATTGCTACCCATGCTAATATAAATAAAATTACAAAAATCATTTTTTCACCCTCTGATATGTTCTAAAGTCTAATATTCCAGATTTATTAGATTCTATTAATTCAAAATCACTTAAATCAGGATAAAAATATACATTGCCTTCATGAGATGCATCTATTACTGTTACGTATAATATATCAGCATAAGGCATTGTTAAATCATAAATTGTTTTTCCACCTATTACAAATAACTCTTTGTCTTTAGGGAAGTTTGATATAAAAGGTATTAAGTTATTAACCATATCTACATTTGGTATAAACATTCTTTTTAATGTAGCTACATGTGTTTCTCCAAATGGTAATGGTTTACCTTTATAATAACCTTGTAGTGAGTCATAAGTATTATCACCCATTAATACTTCTTTATCTTTTGTCATTTTTTTAAAGAATAATAAGTCTTCTTTATAATGCCAAGCAAGTAAGTTATCTTTACCTACTAAATTATCTTTGTCCATTGCCCAAATTAATTTAATCATACAGCAACTGCTCCTTTAATTCCTTTATAAGGATTATAATCAACTAACTCAAAATCTTCAAATTTAAAGTCATATAAAGATTTAATATTTTGATTTAAAATCATTTTAGGTAATTCTTTAGGAGTTCTTCCTAATTGTCTATTTATTTGTTCATAGTGATTTGAATAAATATGAGCATCACCTATTGTATGTACAAAGTCTTTTGCTTTAAGTCCTGTTACTTGAGCAAGCATCATTGTAAATAAAGCATAACTAGCTATATTAAAAGGTACTCCTAAAAAGATATCAGCACTTCTTTGATATAACTGACAAGATAATTCATTGTTATTTACATAAAACTGTATAAAACAATGACAAGGAGGTAGAGCCATTTCTGGTATTAAAGGAGGATTCCAACTTGAGATTATTAATCTTCTTGAAGTTGGATTATTTTTTAAATCAGTAAGTAAATTTTCTAATTGATCTACCCCACCAAAGTTTCTCCATTGTGCACCGTATACAGGGCCTAATTCTCCATATTTATTAGCAAATTCCTTATTTTCTTTTACTTTTAAAACAAATTCTTCCATTGTTTCATTGTTATATTCATTTGATTTTTTAAATAGTTCATAAGGCCATTCATTCCAAATTTTAACATCATTATCAACTAAATATTTTATATTTGTATCACCTTTTATAAACCATAATAATTCATGTATTATTGATTTTAAATGAACTCTTTTAGTAGTAACTAAAGGGAATCCCTCTTGTAAATTATATCTTGATTGATGACCGAAAAGTGATGTTGTACCTGTCCCTGTTCTATCTTCTTTTTTAATTCCGTTATACATAACATGTTTACATAAATCTAAGTATTGTTTCATATTGTACCTCCGTTTTTAATTATTAATATTTTAACATATTATCAATGTAAAATAAATAAAAAGAATACAAATTAATGTATTCTATTTTCTATTTAAAAAAATCTATTATCTCTTCTTTTGTAAGTATAACTTTTAAAGAAAGTTCGTGTTGAGCATTTTTAATTATATTTAAGTTTGATAAATCATGTACTATACTTTGACTTTTATTAAAAGAATAACCTGAAATATATTGTAAAGCATTAATAGAACATCTACCTGATGCTAAAAAAAATAAAGCTGCATCTTTTAAATCTTTTTTACGTTCATCCTCTGATTCGATGGTAAAATTTTCAATAATATTGTTACATTCATTGCAAATGTATTTTTTATAGAAAATTTCCATTAAATCCTTAGAACTACATTTATTACAAATTTTCATATTTAATCCCTCCTATATTTTATTATACACTAAATTTTGTTAATAGTCTCAAAAAAACAAAGAGATATATTTCAATCTCTTTACTTTTTAATATATTTCTATATTTTGTTTTACTTCATTAATAATTAAATTTGCTTCTTCTATTGTTTTAAAATATATACTACAAACAACTTCTACTTCTAAATCATTTACTACATATAAACTTCCATCTTTAATACAAATTCTATAATTATTTTCTTTAACTACAAATTCTTTATCAACAATATTATGTTTTTTCATTTCTTTTCTCATAAAATAATCAGAAAATGTTATTTCACAATATGCATTTGGTTCTTTTACTTCTTTATTTTCATTTTCAATTATATAATTTAATATTAGTTCAGTAGGTTCTTTTAGAAGAAATGTTTTAACTGCAAAAGAAAAATGAGTTTTATCATTCATTTCTTGAATATCATATTTACCATTATATTTAATTAATTGATAAGTTTTATAATATTTCATTAAATTAAAACTATGATTAATAAGTATAATATTTTCATTTTCACACTCAAAGGTATATTCTTCTATTAAATTATAAAGATTAGTTTTTCTATTCATATTAGTTCTCCTTTCTTATTATTTAACTCTTTTTATACGAAAAAAAGACGACAAAAAAGAGTTATCAATTTTATCGTCTATATTTTATTGTTTTATACCAAATTACCTTGGTTTATATATTTTAACATATTATTACATTATGTCAAATTTTTATTAGAAAATAAATTCTAATGGTTTATTTTTTATAGAATCTTTATACTGCAAAATATTACAATGTATAGAACAAACTTGATTTAACAAACAAAGATAATACTATACTTAAATTAAGTTTACACTAACTAATAAACATTCCTTATTAAATGGTATTAATTCTTCTGTCATACATAATACAATACCTTGTTTTACTTCTAAATTAAATTTATTTAGAACTTTAAAATTTTTATTAGGATTTGAAGGACTAATTGACTTTTTGATTTCAATTGGTGTTATGCTATTTGAATCAACATATAATAAATCAATTTCATATTGATCTTTATCTCTATAATAAAATAAGTAATCTTTCGGATTTACACCATTGTTATAATAATTCTTTATAATTTCTGATACTATAAATGTTTCAAATATACTACCAGACATAGCACCAACCTCTAAAGTTTCACTATTTGGCCATTTAGCTAAATAAGTACACAATCCTGTATCCATGAAATACATTTTCGGTCTTTTAATTAAACGATTAGAAATATTTGAAGAATAGGGCTGAAGTAAATAAATAATCCCTGATGATTCCAAAATAGAAATCCATTTTTTTATTGTATTTGAATCTACTCCAATTGCTCTACTTATAGATGTATAATCAACTTCACAAGAAGTTCTTACGGCAATATATTGCATGAAATTGTAAAATTCCATGCTTTTACCAATATTTAAGTAATTTCTTATATCTTTATTAATATAAGTTTCTAGATATGATGAAAAAAATGTTTCTCTTGAAATATTATTAATAATATAATCAGGCATGCCACCTTCGAATATTCTATTAAATATTTCTCTTGTATCTCTTTTATTCAATTTATTTTGTTTGAAATATTCAATAGCAGGAATAAATAAATTTCTTTTTTCTTTGTGAATTTCATTTTGCGATAAAGAAAATAAATTTAATATACCAACTCTTCCAGCAAGGGATTCACTTACTTCTTTCATCATTGAAAATTGTTGTGAACCTGTTAATATATACAAAAGTTCATTTTCATTGTTATTTTTCATACATTCTAATTTATGTTCATCAATTTTGATTTTTATATAATTTAAAAGTATAGGTGCTTTTTGAATTTCATCAATACATAATGGAGTCCCATGAAATTCAAGGAAATACTTCGGATCTGTTGTCGCTAAATATAATAAATCGATATCATCTAGAGTTACATATTTCATATCATTAGGTTTGTTGATGCTAATTAATGTAGATTTTCCAACTTGTCTTGCACCTGTTAATACTACACAAGAGTATTCATTTATTATTTTTTTAAATTGAGTTTCTATTTGTCTATTTAAATACATAAAATTAACACCTTTCTAAATCATATTATAAAATTATTATTTTACTATTTTAATTGAATATAATCTTCTTTTGTATATACAGATACATTAGTTATATCTATTAATGACAACATAGTTTCAAATGATATGTAAGTATTTTTATTTTTATCGTGTATAATAATTTCACCATTTAAAAATCTTTCAACTGACTTCACAGTTATGTACTCATACCCTGTTTTTTTATCCTCAATACACAAATCTGGATATATGAAATCAATAAATTTATCACTAACTTTACTAACTTTACCACTTATATTTTTATCTTTAAATTTAAAATAAACGATTTCTCCAACAATTAATGAACCTTTTAAATTAGTAATTTCATTTTGATTAAAAATGAAATCATCAGCAATAGGTCTCCCTATATAATCCAACATTTTTTTCGATGCTTCTTCAAGATTAAAATACATTACATTCACGACCTTTCTATATTCTCATTCCATTATAGTCGATAATTGTAAAGAAGTCAATTATTAATAGAATTTCTAACACAATTCATATTTGATTATAAATGTTATATTGATGAAAAAACACTCCTTTATTTAATTTGAAGTAAAATTTATATACATCAAAATGAAGGAATGTTTTTATTTAGATTTTTTAAGTCAGTTGATAATTACACACTAAATGTAAATTCTCCGGAATCGTTCCAACCATCTTGCCATCCATCTGGAATACTATCACCTTCAACTATAAAATTACAACCAGACATTAAAAATGATTTTTCAGAAATAAATTTTATAGATTTAGGCAAATATAAGGTCTTAATATTTTTACATAATGAAAATGCTCCATCTTCTATTACTTCCACATTCGTATGAAGAGTAAAGTTAGATTATTCACTACATCCAGCAAAGGTTGATTCTTTTATTATTGTTACTCCTTTAGGTATGTTTATACTTTTTAAATTTGTACAAATACTAAACGCAGAATCTTCTATATATTCAACCGTATCAGGAATAGTAATTTTTTCAACTTTATAATGCATGAGAAAAGTTTCTGATTTTATCCCCACGACTTTATAAGTTTTGTTTTCATATTTAACTTCAGAAGGTATATCGATTTATTTAATTACTTTTCCGTAATATTCTCCATAAGAATTTATATTAGTTGAAGATACATATAAATTATCATTTATGATTTCATAATTTAAAATACCGTCTTTGATAATGAAATGAGTAACTTGGAAAGATAAAAATAGTACTAAAATTATTGTAATTAAAATTAATATTTTTTTCATGAAATCTCTCCTTTTCTATTTTTAGAATAAACTAACATACGATAAAACTCATTTTATTATTAAAATGCTACTTAAATTATAATATATAATATATATTTTCACAATAAAAAATCTCTAGATTTCTCTAGAGACTTTTTTTATGTTTTTATATCTTTAAATTTAAATATAACAAAGCTTATTATTAACAATAACACTGAATAACTAACTATTTGTATATTACTAATTGTTATAGTGTAATTAGTTAAATTAAAGTAAGGAATTATTTTAGTAAGTAAGTCTTGTTCTGTTTCTAGTGCTATTCTTTTTATTATAACTACTAATAATATAGTAAAACTAGCAAAATAATTTCTAAATAAATTTAAACAAATTAATGATAGTAATAATGTAAATATACTTGTTGTTATACTATATAAATATAAATTAAAGATTTGATTAAATAATGATACTTCTTGAAATAAAGATACTGCTATTAAAAAAACTATTGAGAATATAAATGTATTATAAAAAATAATAATAGATAAGTAGCTTATTAATTTAGCTGCTAATACTTTTATTTTATTATTTCTTGCTATTAATACAACATCAAATAAATGTGAGTTATTATATAATTCCATAAATGATAAAATAACAACAAACATACTAATTATGATTTCTAATATATTATAAGTATCACTAATAAAATTACTTTTTATGCTATAAAAATTTCTTAGATCAGTTAAATTATTTATATCTATTTCTGTATTAGAATAAATAGCAAAAAATATTATTAAGCTACTTATTAATATAAAAGATATTGATATTTTATTTAAATGGAAATTATGATATAAGTATATTAATTTAAACATAACTCACCTCCATTCATTGTTACTTTTATAGGTGATAATTCATCTATTGATAGTTGATGTAGTATAACAATAATACATTTATTTTTCTCTTTTAAAAGTTTAATAGCACTTTTAAAAACTTTAATTATATCAACATCTAAACTATCTGTAGGTTCATCAAAAATATATATTTCAACATTTTGAATTACCATTAATGCTATACCTAACTTTTGAAAATTTCCTTTAGATAGGCTATTTAATCGTTTATTTGGTATTTCCCACTGAGTTAAAATATCTTGTATTTCCTTCTTATCTTTTTTATACATTTTTAATATTTGGTATGATGTCATGTTTCTCGGTAATTCAAATTTCTCCGGTAAATAACAAACTTTACCATTAACATTTATTACACCTTTTGTAATATTAACAATATTAGTTATTGATTTAACTAGTGTTGATTTACCACTTCCGTTTATACCTTGTAGTACATAAAGTTCATCTTTAAAATCAAATGTTAATTTATTTAATATAACTTGTTTATTATAAACTTTAGTTACTTCTTTAAGCGAAATTCGTGACTGACTCATTAAGTATTCCTTCATAATTATCTAAGTCATCATAGTTTTTAATGTAATTAAAATTATCTATATAAAGTTGTTTGTTTATATAAATTAAAGTATTACTTAATAACGACTCAGTTTTATAATATACAGGTATTAATAATTTAACAGTTGTATTAGCAGGTATAACAATTGTACCAATGTTATTACTATAATCATATATATCATATGTTTTTATATAATCATTCATATGAGATGATGTTGAGATATCTTTTTCTAGTTCTACTGCTTTAGATAAACTAACTGAATTATATTCTCCGATATAAAAATCATTAATTACTGTAGGGAACTCTGATTTATTTTTAATAGATATAACAAAACCTGTTACAGTAGTAAAACCTGTATAATCATTTCCTACTGCATATATTTTAGTAAAATCTAGAGGACTAGTTGAATGTTGTTTAAAGTCAACTAATGTTAGGGTACCTATTTCTAATTTAAGATCATATGTTTCAATAATACAATTACTCATTTTAAAAGTAATACCTACTTGAGCTGGTTTTATTAATAATTTATAAGAATAATAAGTTTCATCTTTATATTTATAATTACTTATTCTTTCAACTTCTTCTACAACACCTAAAATTGAGCTTTCATCGTCTTTTATCTGACATTCTACATCTTTGTATGCTTTTATTACTGAACGCGGGTTATTGCTGTATACAAGTACTTCTAAAGAGTTATCATCTGAAACATTATATGTATAATTAGATTTTAATGTAAATACTTTCTCTTCACCATCAAAACTAAACTCTTCATATATTTTAAAGAAAGCTATTACCCCTATTATTAAAGTAATTATAGTAACAAATACTATTATATATATCTTTTTCATATTTCAACCTTCTCTAAAACTTGATACATTGTTTGTGTTATGAAATATTCATATCCTCCTTCACCAACTTTAATCCAAGTCATATAACGATTAGCAACACCATTACAAAGTGTCCCCTCCCCAACAACATACATTAATACTCTTGTACCTGGGTCACAAGAAAAATCTATTTCTATTTTCTCTACATCAGTCTCAGACTCTTCATATTTAAAGTTTAATTTTAAAGAGGTATCTAAGCCTCCTTTAAATCCTTTCACTGTACCTGATACATCAAAACCTACACTCCCTGTTGAATCAAAAGATATTTTTTTAGTTGTTGTTACTGTTGAAGTATATTTATGTTTTATTGCTGTTGTACCAGCATTATAATAAGAAAATATTGTATGAGATGTGAAATGCACCTCAGCATTATTAGTAAATGCTTTTGTATCCCAACCCCAAAATTGTCTACCATCTAATTCACTACAAGCATCCTCTATTTCTTCTTCTGTATAATCTCTTAATAATTGACCTCCATGTATATCCATCTTTTGGAATGTTAAATGACTGTCACTACTAGCCTCTACTTCTTTTGTTTCCATACTACTTAAAAATACTATTAATGATACTACTGTAATACAAAATAATTTTTTCATCTTTAAATCTCCTTTCAATATTATCATTACTGAAAAAAGATATTTTACTAAAGAAAAAAAGTAGATTTCTCTACTCTTCATTTTTCTTTACTATTTCATGTAATCCTCTTAATGTTAAATGTTCATCTATTTGTATATCATGTTTACATAAAGGGATAATTGAAGATGCTAATCCTCCTGTTGCCACTACCTTTAAATTAGGATTATTTATTTCTTCTTTAATCTTATCAATAAATCCATCAACAGCAAATACTGTACCATATATTACTCCTGATTGCATACAACTTATTGTATTATTACCTAACACTTTTTTAGGTACTCTTAAATCAATATCTGGTAATAAAGCTGTATCTTGTACTAAAGCTTTAATTGATATATTTAATCCGGGTGCTATTGCTAGGCCGTTTATAATATTATCTTTTACATAAATATATTTAGTAGCAGTACCTAAATCAATAATTAATGCTTCTTCACCTAATAATCCTTTAGCATCACATATTAAATCAGCACCAACTTCTTTAGGGTTATCTGCTTTTACCATTATTCCTGTTTTTATTTTTTGTTCTAGTATTAATATACTACATTTTGTATACTTCATAAATAGTTCATTTATTACATATGTAATTTGAGGTACTACCGATGATATTGCTATTTGTTTTATATCATTTAAATTAATTATTTCTTTAAATAATAAATAATATTCATCAGAAGTTTTATTAGTAAAACTATTTAATCTATATGTTTGAATTATTTCATCATCTTTAACTAAACCTATTGTTATATTTGTATTTCCTATATCTAATAATAATATCATAATAAACCTCCATCATTCCTTAATTATTATAACATAAAAAGACCAATTTGTTTAACAAAAAGGTCTTTTTTATATTAATCGTAGAATTCGAATTCGAAGTCATAGATTTTTACCATGTCTCCTGATTCAATTCCCATTTTTCTTAAGTCATCATCTAAACCAAATGATCTTAACTGCCTAGCAAATCTTCTGATTGAAGATTCATGTTGAAAGTCTGTCATTAAGTATAGTTTTTCTAATCTAGCTCCTGTTACATCATATACTCCATCAACAATGTTAATTTCATACATATCACCTTCATCAATAAAGTCATATTCTTTATATTCTAATTCTTCATTATCATATAATAAGAATTCAGGTGTTACTGCTAATGTATCAGCAACTTTATATAATAATTCATTTGTATTTTCAGCTATTATTGCTGAGATAGGAATGATTATTTTTTCAGAATCGAAATGTTTTTTAAATTTATCAATAACTTTAGAATCTTGTATTTCATCAATTTTATTTAAAACGATTATCTCAGGTCTTTCTAATAACCCTAATTGATATTCTTTTAATTCATTTCTTATAGTTAAATAGTCATCATAAGGATCTCTTCCTTCTGTTTGTGCTATATCAATAACATGTATTATTACACGACATCTTTCGATATGTCTTAAGAATTGAAATCCAAGTCCTATACCTGCTGATGCTCCTTTTATTAATCCTGGTAAATCGGCCATAACGAAACTTCTTCCATCAGGTACTCCTACCATTCCTAAATTAGGATTTAATGTTGTAAAGTGATAATCAGCAACTTTTGGTCTTGCTGATGATACAGCAGCTATTAATGTAGACTTTCCTACTGAAGGGAATCCTACTAATCCACAGTCTGCTAATACTTTTAATTCTAATTTGATATTTCTGTGTTGTCCTGGTTCACCTTTTTCACAAAAATCAGGACATTTATTTATACCAGAAGCAAATGACATGTTTCCACGTCCTCCTCTTCCTCCAGCTGCTATTTCAGCTGTTTGTCCATGATATGTTAAATCGGCAATTACTTTTCCTGTATCTAAATCTCTTACAGTTGTACCAATAGGTACTTTAACAAACATATCCTCAGCACAACCACCAGTCATACCTTTGTTTCTTCCTTTTTCTCCAGGAGTTGCTTTAATATGTCTTAGATATCTAAAATCTAGTAACGTATTAATACCTGATTCGCAAAGGAAATAAACTGTTGCACCTTTACCGCCAGACCCACCAAAAGGTCCACCTTTTTCTACTTTAAATTCTCTACGGTAAGCAACGATTCCATCGCCACCTTTACCGGCTGTTACTTCGATTTTTATTTCATCAACAAACATTTTAATTACCTCCTTTTAAAATAAAAAATACCCATAAAAAGATGGGTATTTAATTATAATTAAGCTCTAGTTTCGTATACAGAAACTTGTTTTTTGTCTCTACCTTTACGTTCAAATTTTACATAACCTGTAACTTTTGAAAATAATGTATCATCTTTTCCTAATCCTACGTTGTTACCAGGATGGATTTTAGTTCCTCTTTGACGATAGATAATTGACCCAGCTGTACAAAATTGACCATCAGATAATTTTGCTCCTAAACGTTTAGAATGAGAGTCACGTCCGTTTCTTGTAGAACCTGCTCCTTTTTTAGATGCAAATAATTGAATATTTAATCTTAACATGCAAGACACCTCCTATTAGTTTTCTATTTTAATGAATTTAGGATAATCTTCTCCTAAATTATTTAATGTATATATTAAATTACTAATGATTTTATTTAAATTATCATTTTCATTTATTATTGTTATTTTTGTGAAACCATCAGTCATTTCAACATTTATATCATTTGACATATTAAATATATCAATTTGATTTATTGTCATAATAACCGCAGTTGAAACGCTAGCACACACTATATCAGTTCCGTGTGGATTTTGATTGGCATGTCCTTTTATTTCGATAAAACTTTTTTTAAATCTAACTTTTATCATTACGCTTTGATAGCTTCAACAACTAATTTAGTGTAAGATTGTCTATGACCTTGTTTTTTGCGATAGTTTTTCTTAGCACGGTATTTGAAAACGATAATTTTCTTTCCACGTCCTTGTTTTTCAACTTTTGCAGTAACAGTAGCCCCTTTAACGTATGGTTGACCAACAGTTAATTTTTTATCATTTACTAAAACTACTTTATCAAAAGTAACTACTTCTCCAGCTTCAGCATTTAATTTTTCAACGTAGATTGTTTCACCAACGTTTACTTTAACTTGTTTCCCACCTGTTTCGATAATTGCATACATATAATTGCACCTCCTCATTTTATTTTAAGACTCACTATAAAGGTAGTATTTAACATACATTTTTGACCCGTTCTATGTGGTTGCATATTACAACATTTAAATTATACTCTTTTTTATTATAAAAGTCAATTGTTTTTTAGTTATTTAAAAGAAAAAACGACTTAATTTTACTTAAGTCATTTTAATATGTTTAATGAGTTTAAAATTTTTGTTACTTGTTCTTTTTTATCTATTATTATAAAGATAAAATATCCTATTGAAATAAATATTGTTAATTTTTCTAATATTGAAAAAATAGTACTTGCTGGTTGGAGTTGAAATTCTGTTATTTTATCAAAACTTTCATAATGATCACTTGTATAATATATTACTATTTCTTTTGAATTAGTTGTATATACTAACCTTTCACTTCCTCTGTAGTAATAATCTCTATCTGAATAAATATCAGCTTCTTTATATGTATATTTATCACTAAGGATACCTTCTTTATTCCAGTATTCATCTCCACCTTGATTATAACCTAGAGTCATCATACTTTTTGTATCTGAAATATTTAATGGTGAATTATATCTTCCTTTTTCAGTTACAAAATTAGAAGGTAGTGAGTTATGTTGATAAATATATCTTGCTACATCATTTTTTGAATAATAATGTTTTTCTATATCAGAAGAAATATATGTTACAGATGATAATGCTGAGGTTACTAATACTGATACTCCTAATGTACAAGCAATTACTTTTAGATTTTTTGATAAAAAATTAGATATAATATTTAATTTGTTCATATTAAATCACCTTAATGTACGTCAAATAATACTTCTTTTAAATCGTTATATTCTTCTTGTGTAATCATACCATTAACAACTTTCTTTTGAGCTGTTTCTAATCTTTCTAATAACTCTTCTATTAATTCATTTTTTCTACTTTTTTTATCATCTTTTTCTAACATTGTTACTAATGCTAATACAAATCCTAATCCAAGTGAAATTAATAAAGGTAAGTTGAGTTTTGTTTCTTGTGTAAACTCTGCATAAAATTCTTTTTGTTCTTCTGTAAGGGAAGTAGTTAATGAAATAATATTATCTCTTTTTAAAATATAAGTATAAGCTTCTATTGTTAGGTTATTAATACCTACTATATAACCTTTGTTTGTATGAAATTCTTCATATACAAACATATATTTTTGAATCATGATTTCTCTATATTCTTCATCTTCTATTAATTCTTCATAGTAATTAGTAGCAAGTTCTTTGTGTAATTCTATCATTCTAGCATTGTTTTCTAAATTTACATAGATATTATTACAATGAAAAAATACACCTACTGTTAGAGCGCATAAACTAGATACTGTAAGAGTCATCTTAATTGTTCTCATAAGATTTTTACCTCTTTTAAAATATGTTATTAAAGCATCAATAATCATTAATACTAATATTAACATAAACATTACTTGTAATATTACATAACCTATTTCATTTTCTAAAAATAGTGTTGATAATGCAACAACTGTTGCCCCACCATTTGCAAATGTAAATAATAAAGTAAATACTTTTTTATAAATAGAGTTAAAGTTTCTTCCTGCTTGTAGTTTGATATTAAATGTTAAAGATAACATTAAACATCCTGTTAATAAAGCTATTGTTAATCCAATTGTTTCTACTTGCATTAATGTAATATAATTTTTATATAAATAATCTATTACATCAACATCAGCACCATAAATACTTTCTAATAATCTTATATCTTCAATTATTGTATCTATATACATAGAAATACATACTTTCGCTACAACAACAATTAAGAAAAGGATAATTGCTATTAATGTTAAGGCATTTGTTTTTTTCTTCATAAAATTACCCTACCCTTCTTAATAGAATTAAATATTCTTCTTCAGTAATAATATTTTCTTCTAATTTTTCTAATAGTAAGTCTGTTATTTCACTTGAGTGTAATTCTTCTTCTCTTTTTAAAGGTGAGAATTTAAGTGTTAATACTCCTAATATTATTAAAGCTATTGTTATTATAGGAGATGTATTACCACCTATATATAAACCAAAGTTAATTTGATAAATATCATATATATCTTCTGTATATAACATCTCTTCGATTCTTAGGATATATTGATCCATTTGTACTAGTTTATCTTCTTTAGAATCAAAGATATTTGTTTTAAATTGTCCATACATGAAAAATGCACTTTTACCTGCGTATAAACTTGTTGTGTATAACGAATCTTTCATATTATCATAATATTGTATATTTTGTAGTAATACTTCTTTAGAATCTTCATCAACAAATTCTAATTGTGTTTGTAATTGAGTTATTTTATAATCATAAGAATTTATTAAAGATTTATTTACATTGTAATCATTAACTACTTTATAAGAGTTTACAATTATTAAAGTTAACATTAGTACTGTAATTAATACTCTACTAAATAAAGATGCATTGTTATTTTTTGTTTTAATAAAATCTATTAATAATGTTGAAATCCATATTACAATTAATAATATCATTAATAAAGATGTTATTTGATACATTAATACATTTGTATAAGTTATCATAACTAATAACATTGCTACTAATCCTGCTAATACAGCAAAAGTAAATATATACGCAATAGTTTTTTGTTTTTTACTTATTTTTGTTAATTTTAAAATGTTGTTAGCTACAGAAAATCCAAATAATAAAAACGAAGATGCTAAAAATGCTTGTTTTAGGATTGGTTCTAACATTAAGATAACTTGATATTTATCAGCAATTTCATTAACTAGACTTTGTGATGTACCATCAAAATCTTTTAATAATACATAAGATAATATTTGATAAGTTAACATAACAACAGAAAAACATATTGATGAAATTATTGTTAACATAAAGAAATTTATTTTTTTCATAACTACCTCCATAGATTTGATATATTATAACATAATTTAACATAAATTACAAAAAGAAAAAACAATGGTTGTCCATTGTTTAAGCTTGTGTTTTTGTTTCATCTTTTTTTGTAAATAATTTTACTATTTTTGATGGGAAATATGTAGCCACATCAGAAATTAACATAGGTAACATTTTCATTGATTCTTTAAATGCTTCTGCTCTTATTTGAGATTTAGTTTGTCCTAAATCAGCAAATAAATATTTTCTACATACAAATCCGATTCTTAATGTTAATAATCCATTTGATGTACCTTGTAAGATACTTGATACGATTGGTTTAACAAAAGGTATATCTCCAATTGAATTCATAGCTGAATTTGGTAATACATCTTCTATAGCAACATTTTCTAATCCTTCAGCTACTAAAGCTGTTGTTAATACATTAATAGATAATTTTCCTAAGTTTTTGTAAGAAGGTCTAAATCCACTTGCAGCAACTATTTCTTTTATCATTTTTAAATTCACAGCAACAACACTATACATATCTAATTTAGCATTTTGACAAATTGCTGTTGAGATCATTACTGTTTTTGCGTTATTATAAATAATTTTACTAATTCTTTTTTTAATTGTTGTATCATAACATGTATTTAATGCTAATTTTAATTCTTCAAAGTCTTTAGCAGCATTAATACCACTCATTTCTTCTTCTGTTAATTCATTATTTTCTACAATGTTTTTAATAACTTTTTTGTAGATTTTTTTTGTTTTACCAGATTCTTTATCCATACTTGTTGCAATACTTAAACTTGGTGAGAATAATATTATTCTTAATGGGTTTAATACTAAAACAAATAATAATACAGCAACTAGTCCGTAAAATATATAAGACATAACAGGACTAATTAATGCTAATCTTTCTCCTATATCTAATACTGAACTTAATATCATTAATAATATTATTAAAAATGATCCTATTCCTACTAAAATCCACAATGCTTTACTTTTCATAAGTACCCTCCACGTCTATAACGTCATCTTTTTTTGATTTTTTTGTTTGATTATTATTAAAAGGATTAAATGATACTACGACCCCTGCTCCTGATAATACTAAAAATAATAATACTCCTGCTAACCCTAGTGATAATACTCCTAGAATTGTAAATAGTATTTTATAAATGAAATTGAAACATAATGCTAATAATATTACTCCTATTATTAGTTTAGATGATTCGAATAATGCTTGTTGTTTTTTGTTTTGACTTTTAATAATATTTATAATTGGTGTTATTAATATTACAATTGCTCCTACTATTAATAATATTTTTATATTAAACATTACTAATACACCTACTATTATTACTAATAAAGAGTTTATCATTTCTTCTTTAGTTATTTGTGCATTTTCTTGTTTCTTTTTTATCAACTTTAAAATAGTAATTGCAATTAAGCCAAGACCAACTGCTTGAAATATAATTGACTGTACAAGCGTCTCTTCAGCAAATATCAAGAATAATCCAAGTATTATTGCTAATATACTTATTAAGCATATATACGGATGTTGTTTTATATTTTTTATCATTCCACATTATCCTTTCAACATTATAACATAATATATTTTATATGTCATTATTATTTTACACTTTTTTACATTTTATGCAAGTAGTTTATTTAAATAAAAAGAAAAAAAGAAGAAATTATTCTTCTTTTAATTGTTCTTTAATCGCAAATGCCACAGTCATTCCATCATAAACAGCTTTAGCAATTTGTAATGGTTCACCAGTATTATCTCCACCAGCGTATATTCCTACTACATTTGTCATGTTAACATCATTAACTATAATTTTATTTTTTTCATCTAATAATAATCCTAAATGTTTAGCAAAATCAAAACTTGATGCACTTCCTACAGCTACAAATACTCCATCAAAGTTATATTCTTTATCTGTTTTAATACCCTCAAGATAATCTTGACCATAAAATTCTTTTATCTTATCTGTTACTACAGGAAATTTTGTTTCAACTTCTAATGGTTTTCCATTTGTAAAGATTGTTATTTTGTCAGTTATTCTTTGTAATACTTCTAATTCAGAAGCCATGTAATCAGATGTACCTATTAATGCTATGTTTTTATTTCTATAGAAGAAAGAATCACATATAGCACAATAACTTAATCCATTTGATTCATATTTTTGAAAGTTAATACCTGGTAATTTTGCTTTTGCTGCTCCTGTAGCAATAAAAACTGTTTTACCTTCATATTCATTTTCTTTTGTTTTAACAACAAATGTACCTTGGTTTTCAATTCCTAGTACCATTTCTTCTTTTATATCAATATTTAAATCAGTAGCTTGTTTTAATCCAATTTCAAATAATTCTTTACCACCTACAGGTAATACTCCGTAATAATTATCAATACTTTTTGCATAACATAAGTTACTATCTTTAGCACCAATTAATAATACATTGAAATTGAATCTTTTTAAATAAATAGCTGCTTGTATCCCAGCAGGACCTAAACCTATTATTATACTATCGTACATTTATAATTTTGAAACAATAGATAAAATATCATCAGCAGATTTTAATCCTACTGTTTTATCTTTTACTTCACCTTTGTTTAAGTATACTAATGTAGGAATATTTCTTACTTCATATTCTTGTGCTAATTCTTGGTGATCATCAACATTTATTTTAGCTACTACTACTGATTCATCTTTAGAGATAACTTCTTCTAATACAGGAGCTATTGCTCTACATGGTCCACACCAAGGTGCCCAAAAATCTATTATTACTTTTTTCTCGTTATTTTTTACTACTTCTTCATAGTTTTCTTTTGTTATATTAATTATCATTTTTAAAATCTCCTTTTTCTTTTATTGTACCCAAAACATATATATTATTCAAATGATTTGCATTTTATGAATTTATTTGTTTTTTTATAAATATCAAAATATTTTTTTACTACTGCATGATTAAATGGTCCTTCTCTATCATGAATAACATTTAGTAATTCTTCTAAACTTTTTTCAATTATAAATTTTAAATCATCAGAATAACCCATTTCATTAGAATGTTTTTTATATTCTTCTTTATCTAATATTTTATAATTAAATAAAGGGTCTATCCTAACATCTAAATCATAATCAATATATTTAATAGCTTCTTCATCATAAACAAATGGACTAGATATATTGCAGTAATAATAAACACCGTCATCTTTTAGCATTGCTATTACATTAAACCAAGCATCATCATAGAAAAAACATATTGCTGGTTCTTTAGTTTTCCAAAATCTTCCGTTTGATTCTATTACTCTTGTTCTGTAGTTTCCTACTATCATATAATTGTCTTGTACTTCTAATGTTCTTACGTTATCCCATACACGATGTAATTGTTTATCGTGTTTATAGGAATGTATTTGTATGTTTTTCTTCATATTGTTCTCCTTTATATGAAAGAAGTTTAGTTGTTAATGAAGTTATATCATCTATATTATAAAATATTTCTTTTACTTCTCCTTTTACAGATATAATAAAAAAAGGAGCATTTGTTATCCTATATTCATTTATTAGATTTTCTACTTCATCAGCATTCATTTTATAAAAATTTATATAACTAAAATACTTTTTTATTAGATTAATTTTATCGTAATTAATCTCGCATTTTTTGCACATTATTGCTGTACCGATATAAAATGCTACTTCATCTTGTTTTATATTTTTTACGACTTCCATATTATAACACCTATTTTAGTATACATTATTTTACTTAAAAATAAAAGATGAAAGATTTATATAAATTAAATTTTATTGTATTTCTCTTTATTAAATTGTATTTATTGGTTATAATTATAATGGTGATGAAAAATGAAAATTAATGAAACTTTATATTTTTTAGGAGAAAAAGATAATTGTACTCTTTTTGAGAATTTATATCCTGTTAATGGTATGACTTATAATTCTTATTTAATTAAAGACAATATTTCTATTTTATTAGATACTGTTGATAAAGCGGTATCTAGTGAATTTATTGAAAATTTACAAAAAACTTTAGATGGTCGTACTCTTGATTACATAATAGTTAATCACACAGAACCAGACCACACATACACTTTAGCTGAGGTTATTAAACTTTATCCTAATACTACTTTAGTAATAAATAAAATGACTAAGAATTTTTTAATCAATTTATATAATATTAAGGATTGTAACATGTTAGTAGTTGATGAGACTAGTAGTTTAACATCAGACAATTATGATTTATGTTTTTATACAGCTCCTATGGTTCATTGGCCTGAGGTTATGGTTACTTATGATAAAGTTAATAAAATTTTATTTTCAGCAGATGCTTTTGGTACTTTTGGTATCTTTGATAGCTTATATGATAAAACTGATATTAATGAATATAGAAGATATTATAGTAATATTTGTGGGAAGTTTGGTGTTCAAGTAAATAATTTAATAAATAAATTAAATGTAGATATTGATTTAATAGCTCCTCTTCATGGTCCTTTAATCAAAGATAATATTAAAGAGATGTTATGTAAATATAAAAGTTGGAGTAATTATGAATCAGAAGATAATGATTTAGTTATTATTTATTCTTCTATTTATGAAAATACTAAAAATTTATGTTTAGATATTTCAACTAACTTTACTAATGTTAAAGTATTTGATGTTAGTACAACTCATTTTTCATATTTAATTAGTGAAATATTTAAAAGTAAAAATATTTTACTTGCTTCTATTGCTTATAACGCTGAATTATTTCCTTATATGAATTTATTAATTAATGAAATGAAATCTCATAATATAAGTAATAAAAATTTATTTTTAATAGAAAATGGTTCTTGGGCACCTAATTCTAATAAAATAATTTCTTCTTTATTAGAAGATAAAAATAATATTATTTCTAAATTAACTATTAAAGGTTGTATTAAAGATAGTGATAAAGATAATATAGATTCATTTATAAACACAATAAAAAAAGAAATCTAGGTATATAAACTTAGATTTCTTTTTTCTTTAATGTACTGATTTAACTTGTGAGCGATATATATTAGCATATATACCATCTAAAGCAAGTAACTCTTCATGAGGTCCTTCTTCTTTTTTAAGTCCTTCTTGCATAACTACTATTTTATCAGCAGCAATAATTGTACTTAATCTATGCGCGATAATAATTAATGTACGATCTTTTTTTACTACTTCTAAACATTTTTGAATCATTGTTTCTGTTTCAGTATCTATGTTAGCTGTTGCTTCATCCATTATTAAAATAGGTTTATCATGAATTATTGCACGAGCGAAACTTAGGATTTGTTTTTCTCCTACTGATAAGTTACCACCACTTCTTGATATATCATGATGTATTCCATCTTCTAATTTATCTAGAAGTTTTCCTCCACCTATTTCTCTTAATGTTTTTTCAATGAATTCATCTTCTACATTTTCTAAACCAAATCTAATGTTATCAGCAATAGTACCACTAAACATTACAGGTTCTTGTAAAATAATTCCAACATTTTTACGATATGTTCTTTTTGAATAAGTATCAATAGATTCACCATCTAATAAAACTTCTCCAACGTCATTTGGATTTAAGTCATAGAATCTTAATAATACACTCATTAAAGTAGATTTACCACTTCCTGTGTGTCCTACTATACCAATCATTTGATTAGGTTCTATATTTAATGAAACTCCTTTTAATACATAACCACCTGTAGGATATTTAAACCAAACATCTTTAAATTCTATTTTACCTAAAGATCTAGGTATATCAGTAATAGTATCATCTTCTGTTTCACCATCTATTATTTTAAATAAACGATTAGTTTTTACTTTAGCATGTTCTAGTCCACTTACTTGTCTAAATAATAATCCTAGTGGTTCTATTAATCTTATTACATATTCGTTAAATCCATAAATAGCACCTGCTGTAACAGCAAGTGATAAAGGATTTAATTCTGCTAAACCAAAATATAATATTACTAAAGCTGTAACAGTACCTCTTAGAAGGTTTATCATATTCCAACCAAATATAATATGTAATTTAACTTCTTTCATTTGTTCATCTTTAAACTCTGTACTTAATTCATCAAAGTTTTTTGCTGTTTGTTTTTTATAATTAAATATTTGTAGTATTGATATACCATTAATAATTTCATTTACTGATGCTGTAATAAGTGAGAATAAATCATTTACTTTTACGGCTATTTTATTTAAATTTTTAGTAAAGAATTTCATCCAAATAAATATTACAGGGAAAGCTAAGAAAGTTAGGAATGCGAATTTAGCATTTAATATAAACATCCCAGCATAAGCAAACACAACACTTAGTGTAGCATTTAATACTAGGTTAATAAATGTACTAAATAACATCATCAACCCTCCAACATCACCAATTATTCTATTAGCAATTTTTCCGGCTGGTTCTGATTCGTAATATGATATAGGTAAGCTTTGTAGTGCTTTAACTGCATCATACCTAGCATCTCTTGTTATATTGATATTAATTGTTGCTGTTGAAAGTCTTTGAATATATGTAAATATTATTGATAATACTATTCTTAAAAATAATAATAAAATTAGAATTATTAAAGGTGTAAATGAAGGTTGATAAAAACTCCTAACATCACTATTCTCTAATATTATTAAGTTGTTTGTAATAACGACATCATCAATAAATAATGTTGTACCTTCAACTTTTTTTACTCCGGAAGTAAGTGTACCATCATAGAAGTAATAAGTTGCTTTATATTGAAAAACAGATATTTCTTTTCCTAACTCTTCAGATTCAAAATATTGTTCTTGTTTATAAAAGTACTCACCAAATTGTACAGTATATTCATCAACATTTTCCGTTTGATACCAAGGTTTTTCAATTGCTACTAAATGATTATCTAGTATTTCCATAACAATTAATGGACTTACTAATAATAACACCTGACATATTAGCATTGAAGTAATAGTTATTGTTAATAATTTTTTATATCTTCTTATATATTTCCATACTTTTTTAAATGCACTCATTATTTCACCACCTCTGTATCTGGTGATTGAATTATAAATTGACGTTTATACCAACCATCTTGTGATAATAATTCTCTATGATTTCCTAATTGAGAAATCTTCCCATCTTCTAATACAATTATTTTATCAGCACTTAGAATAGCACTAAATCTATGAGCAACAATTATATTAGTTTTATTTTGACGATATTCTTTTAAATGATTAATAATAGTTTCTTCTGTCTTAGCATCAACTGCACTTAAACTATCATCTAGTATTAATATATCAGGATTTTTAACTAAGGCTCTTGCTATACTTAATCTTTGTTTTTGTCCACCTGATAATGTAGCACCTTGTTCTCCTACTATTGTATTTAATCCTTCATGTAAGAAATTGATATCTTTAGAGAAGTCTGCTATTTTAATTGCTTGTTGTAACTCAGTAGCAACAGCCTCTGGTTTACCTACTAAGATATTTTCATCTACACTCTTTTTAAATAGAATATGAGACTGTGGTACATATCCTACTAAATTTCTTACATCTTCTATTTTATAATTACTTATTTCATCATCATCTAATAATACACTACCATCTGTTACATTAAACTCTCTTAGTAATTGTCTTATTAATGTTGATTTTCCTGCTCCTGTAGGTCCTACTATACCAATTGTTTCTCCTTTTTTAATAGAGAAAGTAATATTTTTAATTACAGGGTTTTTATCAAACGGGTACTTAAATGTTACGTTATTAAAATCTATTTTATTAAAAGTAAATATTTCTTTACTATCACTATTATCAGATACATTAGGCTTTTTATTTAATATTTCATAATATCTATCACAAGCAACAGATGCTGTTGATGCTGTGTTTAAAACTGTACTTAGTGTAATGATAGGTCCTGAAAGCATTCCTATATACATAACAAATGTAACTAATTGTCCTGGAGTTATTTTATTATTAATAACAAATAGTGTACCAAATAAGAAGGCTAGAAAATAAGATATACTATATACTAAATCAAATAAAGGTCCAAACCACATTTCAAACATAGATATTTTTTTCCAAGAGTCTATATCTGCTTTAATAGTTTCATTAACTACTTTTAAGTCTTGTTCTTCAGCAACATAAGCTCTTATTACTTTTACTCCTTCAACAGTTTCTAATACTTTTTCTGTCATTTTAGAATAAATCTTTTTATGTGTTTCGTAATATCCTCTTTTTTTAATTCTTATTTTATTTAATATTACTAATCCTATAGGTAGTATTGTTGCACTTATTAATGTTAATTCCCAAGAAATAGTAAACGCCATTGCACTTAAGGCAAATATTAATAATCCACTTTGATATACTACTTCTTGTAATAAACTTGTCATAGATAAAGTAATAGCTTCTAAGTCAGCTGTAACTCTACTTATTAAATCACCCTTAGTAAATTCTTCAAATAACATTGAATCCATTTCAAATAAATGATCTAAGTATTTTTTTCTTAATTGATATGATAATTTTTGTCCTTCTTTATTAATTGTATAATGATATAAATAATCAAATAGATATCTTAATACAGGTATTGCTAATAGTAATAAGAATAATCCTAATAAGATAGGTTTAGTAAGCGAACCTGTAGATACTATATCGATTGCTTTTCCTAATACTGTAGCTGGGACCATTGTAAAAAAAGCTAGAAAAATTAATAATAAAAGCATAAATAAATATACTTTTGCTTCTTGTTTAAAGAACCATCCCATTTTTTTATATAAACGTATCATTTTAACCCTCCTTTTAAAAATAACATTATTTATATTTTATCATAAAACTTTTGATAGCGCTATCTTAAATTAAAAAGAAACTAGAAATAATCTAGTTTCCTGAAAGTTTAATTAAAATGTTTTTGTTTGACAAGATTTAGCTTTTACTATGTATTCTCCTTCTGGTACGTATCCAAAGAAATATCTTCCTTCAAAATCTGTAATTGTACCAGCTATTAACACTTCATTACCTTCTACTATACTATATAAACCAACGAATGCTCCTGCGATTTTTGCTTTTGTTGTTGTATCAGTAATAACCCCATTAATTGTACCTTCTTTAAAATCATTAATTTTTTTAAGATATACATCTTGGTTTAAAGGTACTTTCCCTGCTATGTTTAATGTATAAGGTGTTTGTAGTACATAATCTTCATTAGAAGCTTGTAGTGTATAAGTATCTTGTGTTATACCATAAATTACATATTCACCATCATCAGCACTTATTGTACTAAATAATAATGTATCATCACTTTCACGATATAAATTTACTTTTACTCCTCCTAAAGGATTATTATTTAAGTCATATGTATGACCATATACTGTACCCATTGCTACTGTTGAGTAAGGTGTAATTATAATTGATGGTAATGTTTCAATTCCATTAGATATATTTACTGGTTGTTTTAAAGATAATGAGTAATCATCTTTAACGGCATATACTAAATAATCTCCTTGTGGTACATTAGTTATAATATAATTACCATCGTCATCTGTTACTGTATGTTTTATTGGATTAAAATTTAAATCAAATAATTTTACAGTTGCATTAGCAACAGGTGTACCTGTGTTATCAAGTACCTCTCCTTTTACTCCTCCTGTATTGTCTACTACTACTTGGTCTAAGTTAAGGTTAGCTACTAACTCTTCTTGTGATCCAACTTTGAAACTATCGCTATATTTTAGCAAATAGTTGTCTGATTGTAATTCAGCCATTTTATTTCTCCCCTTTCACATTTAATATATTCTATTTATTGTAATTGGTTTGGGCAATTACTAATAATAAAAACAAAATAAATATTAAAGGGTTAAATCTTTTTATTTTACAATTACATTTTTCAATTGATAAATCTATTTTTTCTTCACTTACTCCTATTATTTTAATTATTTCACTTTTAATAATAATCACCTATTACTTATAATATTAAATAAAATAAAAAAGGAAACCATTTCTAGTTTCCTTCACACATAATCCCTATAGTTATTTTATCATTAATAATAATTTATTTTAATAAATAATAAAGAATTTTTAATAAAATAGTAATTGTTTTAAAGTTTTATGTAAATATAATGTAAAATTATTTTTTACTTCTTTTTCTTATAAAAGTTAATATATCTAAATTATTTTCTACCTTATGTTCAACTGTATCTATTAGTAGTCCTATTAATTCTAATTCATTAGAGCAATCAGACTCTCCCATTAATTCCCAACCATATTCTTCTACTTCAATTTCTCTGTCTTCTTGTAGTCTTTCTTTTATTTTATTTAATAAAGTATTATCAAGATTTTCTAAAGTTATTTCTATTTTAATTTGTTCATCAGTTATTTTTATATCTAAGTTTATATTTGCATGTCCATGTTTAACAAAGTATAAAAATAATTCATCTACTATTTTACTTATTTTTTTAGCTTCTTTTATTTTCATATTAACT
>JAWXUE010000007.1:0-47663 GCA_044432925.1 bacterium
GGTTTAACAGGTCCCACTGGACCTCAAGGGGTTACAGGTCCTACTGGATTGACTGGTGCTACAGGTGCTAAGGGAGATGTTGGGGCTACCGGACAAAAAGGGGATACTGGTTCTCAAGGTATGAAAGGTGAAACTGGGGCTACTGGTTTACAAGGTATTCAAGGTGTTGCTGGAGAGCCAGGTCCTCAAGGTGTTGCTGGTCCAACAGGTGAAACAGGACCTACTGGACCTACTGGGGCTACTGGACCAAAAGGTGATACTGGAGAAATTGGACCACAAGGACCTATAGGATTAACTGGGCCTCAAGGTATTCAAGGTCTAACTGGGCCTCAAGGACTACAAGGAGTTACGGGTCCTACTGGTTTAACTGGAGCAACAGGGCCTCAAGGGGTTCAAGGTGTAAAAGGTGATACTGGATGTGGTTTAGTAGGTGAAACTGGGGCTACTGGAGCTACAGGTCCTGCAGGTCCTGCTGGATCTTGTTGTGATCATACTTGTACAAATACTTTAGATGAATTATTTACAAGTATATCATTACAACAAAATACTATTTTAGGAGGATTACCTTATGAAGGAAATGAAAACTTAGCAGATGCTGTAATAGATTTCTATGATACTTCTTCTTTAAATGGTACAGATAATACTCATTTAATAGATGTTATTATTCCTACTATTCAAGATAATACTTCTTTATATAGTTTAATATCTAATACACAAGATGAAGTAGTTATTAAACATATAGCTCAATTATGTAAAAGTATTGGAGTATTTGCTGATGAATCAACTTTAATAGGTGAATATTTAAGAGACTTAACATTACCTTCTTATGTAGATGATTCTACTTGTGAGAAAACAATTGATTTATATAATTTCTTATTTAACTTAATTACTTATCACACATGTGATTCTATTAGTTTAGCTGTAGATGATAATCCTAATTTAGTTAGATTTCAAAATGTAACACCCTTAGAAGTGTCACAAGGTTTATTTAAATTTAGTTTTATAAATACTGAAGGAGAAACTAAAATAGGTATTGTATCTATTTGTAATATAACAAGAATATGGTATAGTTGTGAGGAAACAACTGAATAACAAATAACCCTTAGATAATGGCTTATCTAAGGGTTATTATTATTTTTGAAGTAAATTAGTTATATTAAATTGTATATTGGAATGAAATGTTTAACTCCTGATGAATCAGTTAAAATTTCACTATTTACATTGTAAATTTCTTTTATAATATCTTTAGTTATCACATCTTTTGCAGGACCAAATTCTTTAATCTCCCCATCTTTCATTATGATAATATTATCACTATATAATAGTGCTTGATTTACATCATGAAGCACCATAATAACAGTGATTTTCTTTTCTAAATTAATTTTTTTTAAAATATTCAATACTTCTTGTTGATAATACATATCTAAAAAAGATGTTGGTTCATCTAGAAATAATATTGAAGGTTCTTGACATAATGCTAGTGCAATATATACTCTTTGTCTTTCTCCACCACTCATATTACAAATTTTTTTATTTTTAAAATCAGTTAATGCAGTTCGTTCTAATGCATTATTAATAATTTCGTAATCTTCATCATTTAATAAACTAAAATTACTTTTATGAGGAACTCTACCATATGAAACTAAACTCTCAACAGTTATATCATTGATACTATCATTTATTTGATATACAGAAGCTACTTCTTTCGCAAACTCTTTACCTTTATATTTATTAATTTCCTTATTATTTAAATAAATAACTCCGGATGTACTTTTATACTGTTTACAAAGAAGATTTAATAATGTCGTTTTACCACAACCATTTGGTCCTATTATTGAAGTTATTTCATTTTTATTAAAAGTAAAACTTTGATTTTTTATAATTAAATTTTTATTATCATAACTAAATTCAATATCTTTAAATTCCATTCTTAAAACTCCTTTTCAATAGAATAATAAAAATTACACCACCAAACAAACTTGTTATCATTCCAACAGGCATACTAAATGGATCATTTATAATACATCTACCAACAAAATCACCAAATAGTACAAATATACCACCAAGTAATCCAGACATTATTATTTGATTAAAATAATTTTTATTTAAAAGTTTCTTAGCAAGTATTGGTGCAAGAAGTCCTATGAATGCTGTTATACCAACCATTTTAGTTGCAATACTAACAAAAAAGATAGAAAGTCCGATTAATAAACATTTATATAAATTAACTTTAACACCAAGACCAGTTGCAACCTTATCACCAAGTGCTAATACATTACACTTTGGAGCTAATAATATTGCAAATACTACACCAATAACAGTTAATATTACAGTAGAATAAACTTCTTCGATACTAGGTATAGATAAACTTCCGATTAATGTCATAAGTTTAGCTGATGCATTTAATCCAGTCATCATTATTAGCGTTAATATTATTAATAAAATAAAAGTGTTGAATGCTATACCGACTAATAGAATTCTATTTGATTTAAGTCCATTATCCCAACTTAAAAATAATATCAATGCAAATACTAACACTCCAACAATAAACGCTAGTATAGGAGAAATTATTAATAATCCTGCAGGTAAAATCATACCACATATTAGATGTACTAAAAAGGTTGATGAACTTACTCCAATTATACTTGGTTCAGCTAGATTACTTTTTGTTACAACTTGAAGCAATACACCAGATATCCCAAGTGCTGCACCAACGCAAACTGCAACAATAGTTCTTGGTGCTCTTATTGCAACAAACATATTTACTATTTGATTATCTTTCGTGAAAATTCCAACTAGAACTTCAATAAATGATGCTTTAGAATTAGATTCACCTATTGTAATCGATGTTAACATCAATAGTAATAACATCAATATGACAATTGTAAATACAATAATATTCCTTTTCAAACAATAACACCACCTTCTATGATACTAATCCATCGTTATAATATGGATTTACGTTGCCATTAAATATATCTAATACATATTGCATACTCTCAACATAATCAAATGTTGCAATTACATTTACAACATCACTTGGCAAATAATATATTTTATTGTTTTTAGCTGCATTGAAATAACTATATGGTAATGTTTCCCATATAGTATCATACATAGCAAAAACCTCATCCGGATATCCATGTGCTATACAAAATATAAAATCAGGTTCTTCATTGTATAGAGGCTCCCAATCATTAGGCTTATACATACCTCTTTTATCTGAAGGATATGCGCTACTACCTACATTCGTTGCACCTAAATATTCAATTAAACTACCGCCAAACATGAAATTAGTTTGAACAGATATACTATCACTTGCAGAACCCATTGGCGCACCAAATAAAACTAAAACTTTAGGAATATAATCTAGTGAATTAACTTGTGATATTATATCATCCTCTCCAGATTCTAATCGTATAATAAGTTGTTTAGCAACATCTTCCTTATCAAAATAAACTCCTAGTTCCATAATAGATTCTTTTAAATTACTAATACTATCATAATTTAGAAACAATGTATTTATACCTAAATTTTTTAATGGTTTTTCAACATTACCGAAAGCTTCCTCCGTTGAATTACTCATTATTACAACACTAGGATCTAAAAGATATATTTCTTCATTATTTAAACCCATTGCATTTCCAATTTTTGGAATATCAGAATATTTTTCATCTACTTCACTTGCATTATCTGGGACACCAACTACATCAATATCAAATTCCATCATAATATTCAAACTTACTGTATCACCAACAATAACTCTATTTTCTGATTGACTTAATTTAGTACAACCGACTAATGTTGCTACTAATACACTTATTAAAATTAATTTTTTCATTTTTTTCTCCTTAATACAATTCCAACAATTACACTAACTAAAATTACTGATATAGAAGATACTAATAAAACATTATAATTAGAAGACTCTTCTACAATAATGTATACACCAATCTCATTTGTATTAAAAGAAAATAAATTCCCTTCTAAAACACCATCAACCTTCGTTAGATTTCCATCACTATAGAAATACACACTTGTTTTTTTAGTGTCAAACGTTGCTTTAAATGTAATTGTAACACTCACGTTTTCATCTAGTGAAACATCTTCATTTAAATTATTTTTAATACTTATAGATAAAACATTATATAAATCACCGTATTTTTCAGCTATTTTATTAATATTATCATCATTAATTACACTAACACTTAATGTATTTAATGAATGATTGTTACTATCAAAAGTTAATTTAGTTCCAGTAAATGAATCATATAAAATAGATTGTTCAATATCATCAGATGAACCACTTTCAATTACTTCTATATTTTGATAATAATAAGAATAACTATTATTTCCTAGAGAAGTTTTATAACTACTACTAGAAGCTTTGTAAACTATAGTATATTTTCCTATAAATTCTAGATTGATTGTATTATCACTTATACTTATAATATCGTCATTGTAATAAACATATTTTTCAATTAAACAATCCTCTTCACCAATCTTTGCTGTAGCGTTAGGTAATACGAAATTTGCATTTTGATTTCTAACAATTGTTTCTTGTCCTAAGTATGAAATAGTAGGCATGAATAAAGCAGGGTATTCTTCAATATCATAAACATCATTTGTCGAATAAGCATTTTCTAAATCTAAAATTAAAGAAAAATTAACATCCCTCGACATTGGAATAATATACATGCTTACATCAAGTGGTTCTGTAATTGATACTTCATCAAATGTAAAAACATATTCTCTAATTAAACTTGAACCAACATATTGCTCTTGGTACACAAAATTACCAATGCTTTTTCCATTATTTTTAATTTCTAAACCAACCATATATTGTCCTGATAATTGAGTTAAATGAACATAATAAAAACCATTCATTTTTTCTATTTGCACCATTGCATCACAAGATGATCCAACCATCCCAACTCCAGTGTCACTTGTATTAGTAATTTCGTATGTTGTTTCAAAGACACCATCACTAGAGTAAAGTGGATTTTCTCTTTCAGAATACACATAAAATTCAGTTGATAAAGAATAGCTTCCATCGATTATCATCTGACCATCTTCCTCAATAGTATCTTGTGTTTCAAAATCTAAAATGTATTTACCTACTTTTGTAGGAACAAACGAATCATTATTGGTTTCGATATTACTTTGATTTCCAAACTCATCAACAAAAGTGATTGTTCTTGTAGTTGTAACATCAATCCACTTATTTTGCATAGCATTAATTCTATAGTAATAGCTTGATGTACAAGAAGGAAACTTTACTTCCTCATTTAGAAATACAACTTTTTGTTCATTGTTAATAGACATTTGTAATCCGTTGAAAATTGTATATTCAACCTCAGAAGACATTGCTTTGTAATTAACTTTATACATTGCTGTTTTATAGTTATCATCACCAGTTACGTCACCTAATTTCAAAACATTATCAGTAGGCATATCAATCTCAGTCCAACCACCACTACCTAGGTAGGTAATTGTTGTAACTACATCAACATGTTCTCCATTTAATGTAGCTTCAGCCTCAGGAATATTAATAATACTATTGTATCCTCTTGTTATAACTTCAGCAGCACCGTCATCTGAAAAAGCACTTAATAACGTGATTATTGGCTTTTCCTCAGTTGCAACACTTAATGTATTAAGAGTTGCTGTAGCACTAAACATTGAAAGTATAATTAGTAAAAAATATTTCATAAAATCCTCCTACAATTAAAAAGAAGTATAAAAATACTTCTTTTTTGTAATAATTATAATGTAAAGCTAAATGACATTGCAATCCCTCTAGTAACAAGCATTGACTCACCAACACTTGCAGTAAATTCGAATACATAATCACCAGCTACATAATTAGGATTAGGACTATTAGGTGTTGGTTTAGACATATCAACATTATAACTTGGGTTGTAAATATTTGTATATCCAAAATGTTGTACACCATTTGCTTTCAACGTATAGAAATAGCTATATAATCTTGATAGATTATTAGGATCTAATCCTGATAGACATAGCATTACAAAACCACCATCTTCAATCGCTTCATCATAGAATGATTGATTCGCATCACCTAAAGCAATATTTTTAACACTATTTATATTAAATGATGTTGTAATTACATCAATAGTTGTACTTCCGTTTGTTTTATATTCTGTAAAAGCATTCATATTTACAAAATTTAAATAATGTCCATTTTCAGTAATATCATCTGAAAGATAAATTACTACTTTTGTGTTAAAATCAACACCAGTATCTGTAATTGTTGTTTCAACAATTGTTCTAATATCTAATAAATTTTCAACATCAAAACCAGTATCAGAATTGATATCCATACTATAAGCAATAATTACATCTGTTGCATTACCCTTATGATTCGTTTCTAATGCGTTAAAGTCTTCTATATAAACCTTTTCGTTAGAGTCCCAAGTACCAAAAGTATATGAGTATTCCATTTCAAATTCTAATTCTTCACCAATAAATGTTTGATTTTCTAGAGCATAAGGTAAAGAATCAACTTTTACAATTGTATTTTCATTAATATCTAAAACCATATTTTGTGCTCCAGAATTCATTGATAACATTACTCCAGTTACAGCAACATCCATTAAATAATCGTCATGGATACTATCTAAAGTAAAGCTCATATATCTTGAGTACATAGTACCATCAAATGTTTTTGAATTAGAGTTTGAATATGTCATTTCAAAATCAACATAATCATTTGTAATACCTTCATAATAAGTTGCAGCACCCATATCAAATTTTCTAAGATTCATTAAAGCCATTGTTGCAGTTGATGCATATTCATTTAATGCTGCATCTGTTGCAGTTAAGTAATTTTGAGAAATAGCATTTTCTTTATGCATTACCATTTTCCCATCTAAAACTTCAATATATGCGTATCCTGAATTGAATTGATCTGCCATAGATGCTGAATCAACACTATATGCTTTTGCTATTTTAGCATCTACTTTATAAATACCATCTTCTAAAACATCAGTATTAGAAACATCGATAAATTCAGATTCAACTGATTTAAAATTGATTTTTACGTTTAAATATCCAAAATGTTCTCCACTTACAGAATTACCATTTCCACCATTTAATTTTAAATTGACTTCATAATTACTATCAAGTTCAACTCTATAAGGATTTATAGCCGTATTGTATGTTGGGTTATCAGAAGAAATAGATGTCCCTTGTAAATAGCCACTTACTATTAAAGGCTCATCATAACTAGTTAACTCTACACTTGAAGTCGTAGTATTTGCTGTAGTTAAAAAGCTAACTGTAGATCTTGAAACTGCAAATTCTAAATACGGTACACCATTGATGAATTTAACACAAAGTCCACCCCAATTATTTATAGATAAATCATTGATATCATCAACAAATGATTCATACGAAGTATTGTATTGATCTAAATCATTTTGATCTATTGTACCATTTTCATATGATTCACCAGCTTCTGGCATAACAATAGATGTAACTAATTCCACTTCATATGTTCCATTAGTTTCACCAACTAATTCCCATTTAGCATATAAAGTTCGATCAACCTTTTCTACACTTGAGCTATAAGCAGTTAAAAGTCCAGATTCTAAATACCATCCAGCAAATACATAACCAGCCTTAGTTGATGCTGGTAAATTTATTTCATCATTCGAATCTAAAGTAATAGAGTCAACACTAGATCCTCCATTTGTATCAAAAGTAATAGTATAACTTACTTCTTCATTCGGTGTTACTGTTTCATCTCCATGATTGTCATTAGTAGATTCGCCGCTGCCACATCCTACTAATGATGCACCGATCATTATTGTCATTATTAAACTTATTATTTTTTTCATTTCACTTACCCTTTCGTAAGCATTCGCTTACTTCCAATCAAAAAATTTAGTAAGCACTTGCTTACTTGGTAAATTTTAGCATATGTTTTTTTATTTGTCAATTAATTTGATAACATTAAATAATTTCACATTGACGAAATGAATGAAAGATATTCAATGAGCAAATATCACTAAAGACCTCAAGTAGTACAAAGTCTCCATAAGATAATGAAAACTAAGTTTTTTAATATTTATCACACTTTGAAGTATAACAAAATTTAAGTATTATAAATACTTAATAGAAACTAAAGTAGGTATTGTATCTATTTGTAATATAACAAGAATATGGTATAGTTGTGAGAAAACAACTGAATAACAAATAACACTTAGATAATGGCTTATCTAAGGGTTATTTAAGTGTTATTTAAAGTACTTACATTTCATTTTACAAATATTTATTCTAAAGTTAATCTTCTAATATAACTTCTATTTTGTTAACCAATTTATTAAATTAAAATGAATAATACCATCTTTAGAGAAATCTAATTCATCTAATGATAATACATATTTAGGATAATTATCTTTAATACATTCAAACGCATTAAACTCTCTTTTTAAAGTTTCTTCATTATTAAGTAAATATGATACTTGGAAGTAAGATACTTTATTGTTTTTTATAGCAATGAAGTCAACTTCTCCTTTTTTAGTTTTACCTATATGAACATTATATCCACGCACCAACAATTCATTGTAAACAACATTCTCTAGTAACATTGTTTTATTAATTTCAAAATTACTATTTCTAATTTGGGCAATACCGAAATCTGTCATAAAATACTTATTTAAAGTTTTTAAAATTGCTTTACCATGGATGTCGTATCTGTAAACTTTACTTATAATTAATGCATTACATAATGCTTCTATATACGCATATAGTGTTTTAGGAGAAACTACTCTCCCCTCTGACTTTAAATAATTAATAATATTAGTTGCACTAAACTCTCTACCTGTAGTATCAATAAGATATTCAAGTATTTGGTTAAATAAAATTGTATCAGTTAATTTTAATCTTTCTACTACATCTCTTAATATTATAGAGTCAAATACACTTTGTAAATAATTTCTAATATTATCATTATTATTAAATTCTGTTACATTAGGCAATCCACCCCATTTAAGATAATTATCAAATGATGGATTCCCTACTTCTTTTTTTGTTAAATCAATATATTCACTATAAGATAATGGATATATTGTGAATGATACATATCTTCCTGATAAAACTGTAGATAACTCATTAGATAACATAGAACTATTAGATCCCGTTAAAAAGATACTAACATTATTTAAACTAGCTCTTAATGAATTTACAACACGTTCAAATTCATGAACATTTTGAACTTCATCCATAAATATGTAATACATTTTATTATCCTTAACATTATTTTTAATATAGTCATTAAGTTTAATATAATCACATAAGTATTCATTTTCTATATATTCAAAATTAATGTATATAATATGTTCATTATCAACATTATCACATTTTAATTCTTCTATTATTTGTTTTAAAATAACTGATTTGCCAGATCTTCTAATACCAACTAATATCTTTATTAAATCACTATTATAAAACCCTCTTATTTTAGAAAGGTATATTTCTCTTTTTAACATATTATCATCTCCATAATAATTATATAATAACTCTATAAAAAAGTAAAGTTATTATATCGAAGTATAATAACTTTATTATGTGATAGATGAAATGATATTTGTTTTTATAATCAAAAATTATTTAATTAAATCTAAGAATTCTTGTTCACTAAGTGTTTTAACACCTAATGATTGAGCTTTAGAAAGTTTACTACCTGCTTTTTCTCCATAAATAACATAGTCTGTTGATTTAGATACTGAACTTCCAGCTCTAGCACCAAGACTAACTAATTTTTCATTTATAGAATCTCTAGTAAAGTTTTGAAGTGTACCTGTTACTACTACAACTTTATTATTAAATTCATTATCTTGTGATACCACAACAGCTTCTACTTTTTCAAAAGTAACTAATTCAAACATATCTTCAAAAGTTTGAATGTTATCACTGTCTTTAAACCAAGTGTGAATGTTCTCATTTATAATATCACCTAATGAATCAATAGTTGAAAAATCATATCCTTGTTCTACTGCTTCTCTGAATTTTAATATATCATGATTATATACTTCAGCAAGTAATTTAGAATTAGATCTACCAACCATAGGAATATCTAAACCTATTAAAAATTTAGAGAAAGTTGTGTTTCTAGATTCTTCAATTGAAGAAATGATTTTTTCATAAGATCTTACTCCAAAACCCTCCATTGTAACAATCTCATCTTTATGTTCTGATAATTTAAATATATCAGCATAAGATTTTAACCAACCTTTTTCATCAAACTTAACTAATGTTTGTTCTGATAAACCATCAATATCAAATGCTTTTTTAGCAACGAAATGTTTTAATTTACCAATCCATTGTGAATTACATTTTGTGTTATTACAAAATAAAGTTAAAGTGTCACTTGCTGTACTTTCTTTTATTTCAGTTTTACATCCACATGAAGGACATACGTCTGGGAATTCAAGGATAGTTCCACCTTTATCTAAATTAACTTCAATATGAGGTATAATCATATTTCTTTTACTTACTAATATTCTATTACCTATATTTAATTCTAAATCTTTTATAAAAGAAACATTATGTAATGATGCTCTTGAAACATTACTTCCTTCTATCTCAATTGTTTTAAATATAGCAACTGGAGCAATCTCTCCACTTCTAGATGGTGTCCATTCAACACTTTCTAAAACTGTTTCATGTAATTCATCTTCAAACTTAAATGCTATACCATCTTTATAATGATGACTTGTTCTACCTAATGATTTTGAATATGCAATATCATCTTGTGATATTACAACACCATCTATAGGAATACCATTATTAGTAGCATAATCTTTAAATTCAAATATTTTTTCTTCTATATTAATATTATCTTTATTTTTTATTAAAGTATATTTACATACATCAAATCCTAAAGATGATAATTCTTCTAATAGCGAATTTTTAGAATTTGTCTTTTTAACTAATTCATCCATACCTTCTAATAAAGTGAAAGCTTGAAATCTAACGTTTCTTTTTGCACATGTTGATGAATCTAATTGTCTAACACTACCTGAAGCTAAATTTCTAGGATTTTTATAAGGGTTACCACTACTATCAACTATATTTTGTTGCATTATATTAAAATCATTATAATCTATATAAGATTCTCCTGTGATTACAAGTCTTTCTTTATGTGGTATTTGTAATGGTACATTTTTAAATACTTTAACGTTATGAGTGATATTTTCTCCCTCTTCACCATTACCTCTTGTTGAACCTTCAATTAGTTCTCCATTTTCATAAACTAGTTTAGTAGTTAAACCATCTAATTTTAACATTAATAATACATCTCTATTTTCTTTAAAAGAAATTACATCAGTAATCATTTTTGTTTTATCTAACGATAATAATGGAATAGGATGACTAACTTTTGTTAATTCACCAACAATTTGAGCACCAACTTTTTGTGTAGGTGAATCATTAAAAATGATATTAGTTTCTTTTTCTAATGAAACTAATTCATCAAATAATCTATCATATACAGCATCACTTACACTAGGAGATGCATTATTATAATATTCATCAGAATAACCTTTTAATTCTTTTATTAAACTTTTAATTTTAACGATTTTATTTTCCATTTAGTTTCACCTATAAATCCTCTTTTATTTTTAATAATATATTTATATAATACAACAATATTATATTTAATTCTATAATTTTATTTTTGTAAATACATAGTTATACGTAATGCTATTTTTTTAGGAACAAATTTAGCAGATATTAATAACAATTTACATTTAAATGAAACAGCAGCTTCTACATTTAACTTACCTTTCATCATAGCTTTATAACCTTTAATAGCTACTACTGAAGGATGTTTTGTTCTCTTAAATATTTTAACGTTTTCAAAATTACCTTTTGATACAAACGGTGTATTTGTTACACCGGGATGTAGTGTTGTTATTGTTACATTGCTTTTATATAATTCTGTTGCTACAGCATTAGAAAATGATGTTACATAAGCTTTCGTTGCGGAATAGACACTTAACATAGGTCCTGCTTGATAAGCAGCTATGGAAGATACATTTAATATTTTACCTTTATTATTAATTAGAAAATCTTTAACAAATAATTTAGTTAATTCTGTTAAAGCTATTATATTAAGATTTATACTAGATGTATATTTTTCTAAATCATTATCATTAAAGTATCCTTGAAATCCTACTCCAGCATTATTAATTAAATATTCTACTTCTATATTTAATTCTTTTATTTGATTATATAATTCTATAGATGCATTAGGTATAGATAAATCTTTATTTATACATACTACTTGTATATTATATTCTTTTTCAAATTCTTCTTTTATTTTATTTAGATCATCTATGTTTCTAGATACTATAATTAAATCTTTATTATTTTTAGCATGTACCTTGGCTAGTTCATATCCTATACCTGTTGATGCACCTGTAATTAATGCTACATTATTCATATACTAACCTCCATAAAACTTTAATATAATAATACATTAATAACTACTAATTTACAATAGAACTATATCTTTTAAAAATATAAATAATCTTTGGAAAAAATTCTTTTTAACTTTAATATCTAAATTAGTCTTTAATGCTTTATTATCCTCTAGTAATTTATCTTTATTCATTACTTTTTTTATTTCTTCTTCTATAATTTTATATTTATTAAATAACCATTTCAAATAATCATATTCATCAATAACTTCAGAGAAATTATAATATTCATATGGTTCATAACCTATCATTTGTAAAAGAAATTTATTTTTAATATGATCATGTTCTGATTTTCTATTTGATGGTATTTTGTAATTTACTTGTATTTTCCCATTATTGAAAAAAGAATAATTAATATTAGCATTTTCCTCATGATAACAATAATAATCTTCAAATTGTTTAACAACTTTTAAAATTATTTTATCTTCAACATATATATACTTTGTCCAATTATAAGTTTTTATTTTATAATAATGTTTATTTTCAACAAGTTCAATATTATCTCTTTTTAAAATCAGACGCTGTAAATATGATGCTTTGTACTTTATAATTTGAGTTTGTTTATAAATTATTTTTTCTTTATCATATACATTTATCACATTATTATTATGAGACTTTACAACTTTATATTTACCCTTATCAAATTTAATGCCTTTAAGTCTTATTTTACCCATTTAAATTTCTCCTTTTCATACCATAAAAAGTGAGAAAAATCCCATCGTTTTAATGATGGGATTGTAATTTATTAATAACCATCATCCAGTCTTTAGCACCTTACATACCGCAGGTTGCTGTGTAATCATAGGGACTGTCCCTCATACACTCTTTATGGTAAACATATATTAACATACTAATACTTACAAGTAAATAATAAGTTAAAATTATCTTCGTAAATAAAATAACCTCTAGATAAATAAGGCTTATCTAAAGGTTATTTTAATTTTAATTATATTATTTTAATAATTTTCCTAATTCAATACAAGCTGTTGAAGCATCAGCATCAACAGATCCACAATAAATGAAATCTCCTAATACATTTATATTAGCACAATCTTCTTTCCAAGATTGCATCCATTCTCCTTCACCCCAACCATAAGAACCGAATAAAACAATGTTTTTGTTTGCTAAAGCGCCTTTAACATCATTCCACATTGGTAAGAATTCATCATCTTCTAATTCTTCTGCTCCCATTGAAGGACAACCAAATGCAAATGCGTCATATTCTGTAACTAATCCAGCATTGAATTTATCACAAGTTAATAAATCTGCTGTATTTCCATTTTCAGTAACACCCTTTGCTACTAAATTTGCCATTTCTTCTGTATTACCTGTACCGCTCCAATATACTATTGCTATTTTCATATTTATAATCTCCTTTTAAAGTAAGTTAACGCTTACTTATTTAGTATACAATACATTTAAAATAATTTCAAATAATATGATAATTAAATAAATAATAATAAACTTATTGCCATTACAATCATCCCTAATACTAACCCATAAATAGCGTGATGATGTTTTCCGTATTCTTTTGCACAAGGCAGTAATTCATCTATAGAAATAAATACCATTATTCCCGCAACCATTGCAAATATTACCCCAAATACTGTATCACTCATAAATGGCATTAAAATTAACCATCCTACTAATGCCCCTACAGGTTCTGTTAGTCCAGATAAAAAAGAATATATAAATGCTTTTTTCTTAGAACCTGTTGCATGGTAAATAGGAACTGATACTGCTATTCCTTCTGGTATATTATGCAGAGCAATTGCTACTACTATAGGAATAGCTAAAACAGGATCTTGTAATACTGATACAAATGTTGCTAATCCTTCAGGGAAATTGTGTATAGCTAGTGCTAAGGCTGTAAATAATCCCATTCTCATTAATTTACTTTTATCTTCTATCGGTTTTGAATTTTCATCTACTTGATTAAATTCATGTGGATTCTTTCCTTTTGGAATTAACTTATCTATTAAAGCAATTAATAACATTCCACCAAAGAATGCTACTACTGTTATAATTGATCCCATTTTTTCTCCTAAATCTAATATTAAAGAAGATTGTGCTTTTTGAAATATTTCTATCATTGATACATATATCATTACTCCAGCAGAAAACCCTAAACTTACTGATAGAAATACTTTGTTATCTTTTTTTGAAAAGAATGCTATCAAACTTCCTAGTCCAGTACATAGTCCTGCTATAAGTGTCATTAAAAAAGCTAATAATACATCATTCATTATAAATCACCTCTTTCAAAGTAAGCATATGCTTACTTTACTAAATAATACTATTAAACATATTATTAGTCAAGTAAAAAACTTATATGCACATTACTTTACATAAAATATCCATAAAGTTATAATACTATTGAAGAGGTGAATAAAATGATGGAAATAATATATAGTAGTATTACAGGTAATACTAAGAAGTTAGCAGAAACAATTAAAGAGTCTTTAAATGAAAATGTTTATTGTGGTTCTCTTAAAGAAGTTCTAGCTGATACAGTTTTTATTGGATTTTGGACAACTAAAAATAGTTGTGCTGACGACGTTAAAAAAGTTTTAGAAAGTTTAAATAATAAAAAAGTATTTTTATTTGGTACTTGCGGTTATAATAACACTCCAGAATTTTTTAATAACATTTTAAATAATGTTAAAGAAAATATAAATGATTCTAACACAATCATTGGTGAGTTTATGTCACAAGGTGCTGTTTCAGCAAACAAAAGAAAAGCATTAGAAGGATCTCATCCTGATTACTTAAATATGATTCCTAAATTAGATGAATCATTAAATCATCCTAATGAAGATGATTTAAATAAATTAAGAGCAATAGTAAAATCATTATAAAATAAAACCTTGTTAATAGAAATTATATCTATTTAACAAGGTTTTTTATTTTTATTATTTTATTTAAAAGGATTATACGGTGCATCTTTTCTTAATACAAAACCTTTCTTTTTCCAATCAGGTGTTGTATTAATATTCTTAAATGCAAATTCTATATCAGATGTTACACCTGAATGAGAAGTTAAAATTAATTCTATATTATTTTCTTTAGATAATAAATATTGTTTGTTTAGTGACTCTTTATTTATAGATGAATTTTGATTCCAAAAATCCATAAAACAATATCCACCATCTTCTCCTATTATCAATGTATCTCCAACAAACAATATCTTTTTATCAATAAGATAACTCATATGACCAAGTGTATGTCCTGGTGTAGATAATGTTTGTATTTCAATTCCATCTATTATTATATTTTGATTATTTTCTAAAAGTTCATATCCTTCTCTTAATTTAATAGGACTAGCTAAATTAATAAATAATATCTTTTTACGAAATAATTTACGAGTTAGATATTTTGATTCTTCTTTAGATAAATATACTTTAGCATTTTTAAATATATTATTACATCTAGAGTCTACTCCTCCAGCATGATCTAAGTCAATATGAGTTAATAATACAGTAGTTACATCATCAGGATTAATATTTAATTCTTCTAATCCTTTTATTATATTTAAACTATTTTTATAACCACTATCTATAGCAATATATCCATTGTTACTTTTTATTAAAAACATATTTACATCTTTATCTCTAATAATAAATAAATTATCATTTAATTTTATATTTTCAGATGGTGCCCATAAACCTCTACCTTTTGTTTTTTTAGGTTTAATAACTGTACCAAAAAATTCTATTAAATTCATTTCAACACTTCCTATTCTTTATATAAATAGATATCCAAATAAATTAAATAAATACCCAATTAAGATTACACCAAATACTATAATTAGTATAAAAGCTGCTAATAGTTTTGGTTTACATACTTTTCTTAACATTATTAATGAAGGTAATGATAATGCTGTTACACTCATCATAAAAGATAATATAGTACCTAATCCAGCACCCTTTAAATATAATGATTCTGCTATAGGTATTGTACCAAATATATCAGCATACATAGGTGTACCTAATAATGTAGCAAGTGGTACACTATACCAATTATTACCACCTAATAAACTTTGAATAAAACTTTCAGGAATAAAGTTATGAATTAAACATCCAATTCCTACTCCTATTAATATATATATAAATACTTTTTTATAAGTTTGTATCATTTGTTCTTTAGCATAGTTTAATCTATCTTTAGTAGATAACTCAGGGTCTTCTATATTTATACTAGCCTCACCTTTAACAATCTCTTCTACTTTATCTCCTAATTTTGTTTTCTCTATTATAGTACCACCTATTACAGCAAGAACCAATCCAACAATAATATAAGCTATAGCTATAGGCCAACCAAAGAAACTTACTAATAACATTAAACTACCTAAATCTACTAAAGGACTAGATATTAAAAAACTAAATGTTACTCCACTAGATAATCCTGCTCTAGTAAAGCCTATAAATATAGGTATTGATGAACAACTACAAAAAGGAGTTACTGTCCCTAATAAAGCACCTATAATATTTGCTTTAATACCGCTATATTTACTTAATATTCTTTTAGTTCTTTCAGGAGGGAAATAACTTTGAATATAAGATATAGCAAATATTAAAGTACATAATAACACTCCAATTTTTATCATATCATAAATAAAGAATTGTAATGCATTACCCCAAATACCATCCCCAAAAGATATTCCAAATAAACTATTTATTATATTATTAATTAAATCATCTAACCATTTCATTCCTAATATTTGTGTACTAAAGAAATCCCAAGGTACTTTTGCTATATCCCATCCAAATAATATACCAATAGTTATATTAATTATAATTAGTAAAGAGATTGCTATTAAAATTATTTTACTTTTTTTCATATATCCTCCTATTATATAGATGTTTATCTATATATACTTTTAAAAAAATAATCTATACGATTAATTCGTTCAGATCATTTATTAAATCTTTAAATAAATTTTTATTTAAAGTATAGTTACTCCATTTACCATTTCTCTCACATGTTACAATGTTAAGTTCACAAAGTAATTTCATATGATGAGATAATGTAGGTTGTGTTATATCTAATTTATCTAATATAGTACAACCACATAATGTTCCACTCTTTAGCATATTAAGAATTTTTTGTCTTGTATCATCACCAAGAGCTTTAAATATTAATGTTTTATCACTACTGTTCATACAATCACCTCATATAGATACCTATCTATATATAGTATATTACATTATATTATATAAGTCAAATAAATAAAAAAGACCATTAAATGGTCTATAATATTTTATTTAAGTATTTCTAATATATCTTCTATACCTTTTTTACCAAATGATACTTCTTTATCATTAATAATTAAACATGGTACACTCATTACATTATATTTTTCTTTTAATTCTTTATTATAATTAATATCAACCATAGTTGCTGTGACATTTTTATTTAAAGCAGCTATATGTTGTGATGCTTGAACTACTTCAGGACACATTGTACAAGATAAAGATATTAATACTTTTAAATCAGTTTCTGTTATATTTGCTATTTTATTTTTTATATCTTGAGGTAATTGTTTACCTGGACCACATACATTATATAATGCAACAATAAATGAGTTAAATTCATGCCCACCTGGTACACCTTGGAATCTAATATTAGTTGGTTTTAAATCTGAATCTAATAATTCTATATAAGAAATGTTAGATTTTTCTTTTTCAACTTTAATTTTATCAGATAATGTACTACACTCATCAGCAAATGAATCTAACTCTTTTCCTAAGTCATCATTTGCTAAAAATGCTTTAATAGTAACATTATTTTCTAATCTTGATAAGATTGGTTCTAATTGTTGTTTTATATTAGAATCTATAAAAGATGTTGTATCTTCTTCTATATTAGATTCTGATTCAGTTGCTTTATTTTGTTTTAATTCAGGTATTTCTAATTTATGATGAAGTTCTTCAACATATTTTTCTAATGATGTTGCTGCAATAGCACCATCTGATACAGCAGTAACTACTTGTCTTAAATTTTTAATACAAACATCTCCTGATGCATAAACTCCATCAATATTTGTTTTAGCATTAGTATCAGTTACGATATAACCACGATCTAAATCTATACCTTTTAACCATTTTGTATTTGGTTCATATCCAGCAAATACAAATACTCCAAAACCATCTTTATTAATAGTTTCTTCTTTATTAGTAATGTTATTTTTTAATACTATTTTATTTAAATGAACATCTCCATCAATAGAAACTACTTCTGTATTAAATGAAACATTTATTTTATCATTTAATTTTATTTGATCAGATACTGTTTTTGCACAAGTAAAATCAGGTTCTCTTACTATCATATTAACTTTAGAAGCATATTTAGTTAAGAATATTCCTTCTTCAACAGCAGCAAAACCACCACCAATTACAAATAATTCCATATCTTTAAAAAATTCTCCATCACATGTTGCGCAATAAGCAACACCACGACCCATAAATTTTGCTTCACCTTCAAAACCTAATTTACGAGGATTAGCTCCTAATGCTAATACAACACCTAAAGCTTTATATTCACTATTTTTAGTTTTAATTGTTTTAATATCACCATTTAAATCTAAATCTATAACTTCATCTAATTTAAATTCAGCACCAAACTTTTGTGCTTGCTTTTGCATATTACTAGTTAACTCTTCTCCACTTGTACTAAATACTCCTGGATAATTAACTACTTCGTGAGTAATAGTTATTTGCCCACCAAACTTTTCTTTTTCTAATACTATAACTTTATATTTAGCTCTTGCTAAATATATAGCTGCTGATAATCCTGATGGACCTCCACCAATGATTACTACATCATATAAATTTTCCATAATAATTTCCTTTCTTTAAAAAAATGACTATACAATTTGTATAGTCAATTTATTATTAGATTAAACCAACTAAATCTAAAGATGGTTTTAATGTTTTTTCTCCTGGTTTCCATTTAGCAGGACATACTTCATCACCATGTTCAGCAACGAATTGTAATGCTTGAACTTTTCTAAATAATTCTTCAGCATTTCTACCTACATTACCAGCTAAAACTTCATAAGATACTATTTCTTTTTGTGGGTTTACAACAAATGTTCCACGTTCTGCCATACCATCAGCTTCAATCATAACTTCAAATCCTCTTGCTAATAATCCAGTTGGATCTGCTAACATTGGATATTGAATTTTTTTAATTGTTTCTGATGCATCATGCCAAGCTTTATGTACGAAATGAGTATCACAAGATACTGAATATATTTCACATCCAATTTTTTTGAACTCTTCATATTTGTTTGCTAAATCTTCTAACTCAGTTGGACACACGAATGTGAAATCAGCTGGATAGAAAAAGAATACTGACCATTTTCCTTCTAAAGCTTTATCAGTTACTTCTTTGAATTCATTGTTTAAGTACGATTGTACTTTAAAATCTACTACTTTATTTCCTATTAATGACATATTATTTTCCTCCTATATTCAAATCTTTTTGATTTGTACCATTATAATATCATCATTCATATTTTAATACAAATGATATGCTCATATTATTTACTAATAATATTATTTTATTACAAATATACTAAAAAATTTTAATAATTCAAAAAATTAATCTTCAAAGTATACTCTTACTTTTCCTTCATTGCTATTAATAACTACTTTATTAGCGCCTGTACCACTACTTACTACATTACAAGAAGTATCAATTAATGATAACTCTAAAGTATACTCACTTTTTCTTAATGGTAAATCTAATTCTAAAGTTGAGTCTTCTAAACTTAGATTAATTATAGGAGATTTTATATCATCTAATTCTAATTTAGAGTCTTCAGCTTTTATTACAAAATTATTACATATTACATCACTTATTTCAACAACACTATCATTACATGTTATATCTAAATCATTTAGTGTTACATCTTCAATATCAATTTTAGCATCTTCAGTATTAATGATTATGTCTATATTAGAATTTCTAGGTATATATATTTCTACACCTTTTTTATTAAGATCGAAAAATTCATCTTCTATTACACCTTTAATAATAACATTAGTATCACCAGTAATAAAATATTGCGAGTTATCATTTGAATAATATTCTATATAAAGTTCATTTGATAATGATTCTTCAATTTCAATTACTTCACAATCAATTAATGTTATACTTACAGCATTATTTAATGATTTGCTCTCTACTTTATAATTGTTAAAATTAGTTAAATTAAACATATTACCACTTGCTGTTAATACAGCAGTAATACTTAATACACAAGCTAAAACCCCACAAACAATTCCGGCTAATAATATCTTTTTCATTATTTAGTTCCCCCTTTATTATTTCTATAGTCAAATCCTAACTTTGATAGTATTGGAGTTATATACACTGATAATCCTAAAGCTATTAACCCAACAGATAACATTGCAAAAGATACTCCAAATAAAAGTAATATTGTTGGAGCTGGTGCTCCTATTCTTGTAAATGTTAATATTAATGCACCAAACCCAAATATTAAACCTATTCCACATAAAGAATATATTAATGTAGTTATAATTGTTACTATAATTAATTTACTTAATCTAACTTCTTCTTTTGTTTGATTTACTTTTGTTGTTGGAGTTACTTCTTCAACATCTTGTACTTCAACTTTTTTTACTTTTTTTACTTCTTTTGTTTCTTCAACAGTTTTAGTTTCATAACCTAGTGCTTCATATTCACTCTTAACAAAATTGACAATATCATTTAATGATCCTAAATCATTTATAGCATCATATTCATCCATACCATCATCAACTCTATCGTTGATTGCTTCTTCATAAAAATCTAAATGTTTTTTTAATTCTATTTCATTTAAATAAGATAATCTCTTTTTTAATATTTCTAAAAATTCTTCTTTATTCATTTTCAGCACCTCCACTTATATATTTAAAAACATTTGTTACTAAATTCCAATCGTTAATAAAACCTATTAATTTTTCTTTTCCGATATTAGTTATTGAATAATACTTTCTTAGTCTTCCATTATGCTCAACAGAATAAAATGTTACGGCATTAGAAGTTTCTAATCTTTTTAAAATTGGATATAGTGTTGATTCAGATATTTCAATATAGTTAGAAACATCTTTAATTATTTTATATCCATATGAATCCTCGTTAACTAATGATCTTAATACACATACATCTAACATTCCTCTTTTTAATTGAATGTCCATTGCTAACACCACCTTACACCTTATATTATATGTCGCATAGTATATAATGTCAACAATAAAAATAAAAACCTAAAAATTAATTTAGGTTTATTTTGATACTTTTGTATTTTTTGCTTTATCAAAACTTTCTTTTGATATATGACAATATCCTGTTGGATTTTTTTCTAAGTAATCTTGATGATATTCCTCAGCATCATAAAATCCATCTAGAGATTCTATTTCAATTGCTGTTTTAGCATTTATTTCTTTTTCTAAATTATTTATAGAATTATTTATTATTGATAAGTCATTATTATCTACATAATAAATACCACTTCTATATTGAGTACCTTCATCTTCACCTTGTTTATTAATACTAGTAGGATCAATTACTTTATAAAACATTTCTAATATAAATCCTAATCCAACAATTTCTTCATCATATTCAATATAAACCGTTTCAACATGATTTGATTCTTTTATTGTTTTATAAGTAGGGTTATTTGTTTTACCATTTGCATAACCAACTTTTGTATTTATTACACCTTGTATTTGTTTGAAGTATTGTTCTACTCCCCAAAAACAGCCACCAGCTAAATATATTTTTTTCATAATTACCTCATTACATTTATTTTAAAGACGATGCTTGAAACATATATTCTTGATGTTTATTATTTTTCCATCCTTCAACAGATCCAATAGGTTCTAATTGAGCGCTATAAAACATTTGTGTTACATCAGAATTACAAACATTCCAGTTACCTATCATTCCAACAGATTTAAATATTGGTTTTCTAAATGCAAATGAAAAGTTTTTTACTTTTGATACATTCCAATTACTTAAATCACCAATCTCTTTTATTTTACAAGCATCAAATATACTCTCCATATTTGTAACATTAGATACATTCCAATTAGATATATCAATATTAGATATACTAGTGTTAGAAAATAAACGTTCCATATTTTCAACACTAGATACATCCCATTCATTTATATTTAAAGTTGAAGTTGATTTTGTACCATTAAATACTTTTAACATGTTTTTTACTTTTGATACATTCCAATTATCGATATTTAAATTACCTTTGAATTTTTCAAAAAGAAAGCACATATTAGTTATATTTGATACATCCCAGTTACTTAAATCTAAATTTGATATTTCAGCTCCACCGAACCAACCTACAAGACAATCTAACTTAGAGATATCCCATTTATCTATTCCAATTAAATTTGTTATTTTTGCTTCTCTAAATAATAATCCAGATTTACCAAATGAATCTTTTGAATTTGCTGTTGTTTCTAAACTTGATAAATTCCAGTTACTTACATTTAGGTTTGTTATTTCAGCACTACTAAATAGTAGTAACATATTAGTTATATTTGATACATCCCAACCACTTAAATCTAAATTTTCTATTTTAGCACTTCTAAATACTTGTACTAATTCAGTATGATTAGATAAATCCCAATTACCAATTCCTTTTAAATTATTTATTTTAGAACTAGCAAATAAGTTTTTTAAGTTATCAATTTTAGATATATCCCAATTGCTTACATCTAAATTTTTAAATAAAGAATTTCTAAATATTTCATTATAATCTGTTATTCCACTACCTAAATTTATAATAATATCTTCATCATTATTCCATTTTCCAAAACTTGAAATTCTAGTTACAAAATCAGGAATAGTAATTTGGTTATCTATTAATTTATTTACACCCATTAATGATATACCAGGGTTTGTATTAGATCTAAATAAACCTAGTTTTAATACTCCGTTATTTTCTAATTCATAATCATTAATTATTTTTTGACATCTTTCTAACTCTTCTTTTAATTCTTGTGATGTCCATTTTCTTTCTTTTTTCATTTTCTCACCTTTTTTATTTTATTAAATAAAAATGCCCAATTATAAGTTTGACATTTCTTTAAATTAATAATTTTATTTTATTTCTATTAATATTATAACATTATTAAAAAATAACAACAATAAAAAAGAAATGCAATCATTTATATGACAACATTCCTTTTTTTCTTTTTATTTAATATTTCCTTTAGTTATGCAATTATTAGTTCCAAGTATATACTAAATCAGATGTACTTATTTCAGGTAATGCTATCATATATGACATCAAACCATTATTCCCTACTAAACCATTTGCACTTGCAATATGAGCATTATTGAAAGTTACATTATCTTTTCCTATACCAAAGTGTTTATATGAGATTCTATCCCCTCCAGTATCATTCCAAGTTACATCTACCCAATACCATTTATTTTCTATTTGAATTAAATTCCAAGCATGGTTCTCAGAAGAATTATTTTGATAAGCAACACCAGTAACTAAATAACAAGGGATATCAAAATATGTTAATAACATACTATATGTTTCAGAATAAGATTCGCAAACAGGACCTTGTTTAGCTACTACACCTAAAATGTTATAAGACCAATCATCAAAGTTATAATTATAATCTACTGATAAAATAATTTTATCATGCAACAACAAACACTTCTCTAAATCAGTAGTAGCATTCTCAACTAAGACTATACACTCAATAAAGTATTCTTCAATAATTTGATTATAATAATCCCTTACACTTTTGCTACTGTATTCCTCATTTACATATAATAACATTGAATGAAGATGAGGATTATTTTCATAAGAAGTAGTTTTAATTGTTTTACTTATAAAATAATAAATAGGATTATCATAAATCACTGCTGAATATACTTCATATGCTTGATAAAAATCTAGATTGTAATCATCAAGAATAAAGTTTAAAAACTCTTCATTATTATTTAAATCTGTACCGTTTAACATAAAATCTTCTATTTCTTCATTTAAATCATTATAAAATTTTAACATGTTAATAATATCTGTAGCAGTATTATTGTCAGACCAATCATCATTACTGATATTTTCTCTAGCAAAGGTAGAGGCTGAATCAGCAATAATATTTTCTAAATAAATATCCGGATAAGCTTTAAGTTTTAATCCATTAACCTCTATTGCTTCTTCATATACTCCAGAACCTATTTTTATATTATAGATGAATGTACCAGTAGAGTTATTAGATTCTTTAATATCTTCAGTTGGTATAATAAATGTAAATTTTGTTTCAACATTAGTTCCATCTTCAACATTTACTTCAAAATCTAAAACTTTAGTATATAAAGATGATGAATTAGATTTGATCTCACAATCAACCATACCAGTTTTACCATTATATTTTTCTGACTCATGTAAAACAAATTCAAATATATATTCATCATTTACTAAACTAATTTTTTCTTCTTTAATATTTAAATCGAATTCATTAAATTTAACAAATATTTCACAGCCAGATAATACAATAACACTTATTAAAATACTTAATATTATAATTATTTTTCTCATTTTAATATCCCCTTCCTTTATTTCTTATTAAATAATATTTTAACATATATAATATTTTTTGTCATTTAAAAAAGACCTTACGGTCTTCTCATCAATCATGATTAATATGTTCTAACGCTAAGTCAACTAAACTCTTAACATGATCATCTGCTAATTTATAGTAACAACTTTTTCCTTTTTTATCAAAAGTTACTACATTATTTTCTCTTAATACTTTTAATTGATGTGACACAGCTGATTTAGTCATATCTAATACATTTGCTATATCACATACACATAATGATTCTATTTCTAATGCTAACATTATTTTTAATCTTGTTTCATCAGCAAATAATTTATATAAGTTATTTAATTTTACTATTGTTTCTTTTTTTATCATATTATTCTTTACGTTTTCTACTGCATCATGATGTAATATATTACAATCACATTTTATATTATTACAACAACAAGAATCTTTCATTGTATTTCTCCTTAAATTAATAAAAGAATAGAATTATCTATTCTTTTATTATTATTTTTTAGTTACAAGTACATCCTTCAGAACATTTGTTATCTGTTGTACATTCGCAGTTATCTCCACAAGTACATCCTTCACCACAACCACAAGTTTCTGCACAAGTACAGTTATCGCAACATTTATTATCTTTTGTACATTGACAGTTATCTCCGCATGTACATCCGCTACATTTACAAGCCATTAAATTCACTCCCTTTCAGTTGAATACTAATTCAACTATATTTTATAGCATTTTTATTTTTTTGTCAATTAAAAAAGGTACCAATAGGTACCTAGTATTATTTTAATTTAGATTCTAATTCTTTTTTTAATTCTTCGTATCCTGGTTTACCTAGTAAAGCAAACATATTTTTCTTATATGCTTCTACACCTGGTTGATCAAAAGGATTAACTTCTAATACATAACCACTTACTCCACAAGCTAATTCAAAGAAGTAAATTAATTCTCCCATTGTATAAGGATTTAATTCATCAAGTTCTAATATTAAATTAGGTACTTTACCATCAACGTGAGCTAATACAGTTCCATTTAATGCTTGTTCATTTACGAATCCGAATGTTTTACCTGCTAAGAAATTTAATCCATCTAAATCTTGTTTATCTGCAGGTATTTTTAAATCACTTACTGATTTATTTACTTTGATTACAGTTTCAAATAAGTTTCTTTTTCCATCTTGTACCATTTGTCCCATTGAATGTAAATCTGTTGAGAACGATACTGATGCAACAAAGATTCCTTTGTTATCTTTACCTTCTGATTCTCCATATAATTGTTTCCACCATTCAGAGAATAGATTTAATTTTGGTTCATAGTTTACTAATACTTCTATATCTTTTCCATTGTTATGTAATGCATTTCTATATAATACATATTTTAAACAATCGTTTGTTTCTATATTTGTATTAGAATATTTTGTTTTAGCATCTGCTGCACCTTTTAATAGTTGTTCAATGTCAACACCAGCACAAGCTATAGGTAATAATCCAACTGGAGTTAATACACTAAATCTTCCACCAACATCATCAGGTACCACAAATGTTTCATATCCTAAACTATCTGCTAATTGTTTTAATGCACCTTTTTTAGCATCTGTTGTTGCATAGATTCTATTTTTAGCATCATTACCATATCTTTTTTCCATTAATTCTTTTAGTACTCTAAAAGCAATTGCTGGTTCTGTTGTTGTACCAGATTTAGATATTACATTTATACAAAATTCTTTGTCTTTTAAATAGTCTACTAATTCGTTTAGATATTGTCCACTTATTTGGTGTCCAGCAAATATTACTTCTAAGTTATTATCATTAAAGTATTTTTTATGTGCAGCAATAACTGCTGCTGAACCTAAATAACTACCACCGATTCCAACTACTACTAATACTTCACATTTACTTTTGATATCTTTAGCACATTTTTTTATTTTATCTAATTCATCTTTGTTTATATTAGGTAAATCTAACCACCCAACATAATCGTTTCCTAATCCTGTTTTATTTACTAATGTAGTATACGACGATACTACTTTTGTACTTACTTTGTTTAATTCTGATTCACTTAAAAATTGTTTTGCATTCTCAACACTTAACTTAATCATTATTTTCCTCCGTATTTTTTTACAGCATCACTTTTCCATTGATCCATTTTTAGACCTAACGGATTATAGCCTTTTGTTATTTTTATAAAACGATGAGCTTTAGATGGTTTTATATTACATTTTTTAAAACTTAATTTGTATCTACTTTGTTCATCATCATATTCTATCACTTCTAATGATAGTTCTTCGCCAACACTAATTATTTCATTAATATCTGTTACAAAGCCATCAGAAAATTCTGAGATATGTACTAATCCTGTTCCATTTTCTAATTTAACAAAAGCGCCATATGATTTGATGCCAGTAACTGTTCCAATTACTATTTCACCTTTTTGCATATTTACACTTCCTAACTTACTTTAAAGTATACATTATTTTGGCAAATTATACTAGAGTTTTTGTTTATAAAAGTGTTTACATATTAAAAAGAAAACCAAACAATATAATTGTTTGGTTTAATATTCAAATTCTTCCATTTCTAATCTAACACCTATTACACCTGGTACTTGTTCTACTAATACTGATTCAATTCCATCATATAATGTACCATCAAGTCCTGCACAAGCTGCACATGCACCTAACATTTTAACATATACAAATCCATCTTCATATTTAATAAATTCAATATCTCCACCATCTCTTTGTAGATATGGTCTTAATACTTCTAATACTTTTAAGATACTTTTTTCATCATCACTATACTTCTTCATTGTTATTTCCCTTACCATTTCTTTTTAATATATAATATCCACATTGAAATGCACATGATTCTATTAAGAAATCTGGTATTAGATTATAAGATTTTTCTCCTGATTCTTCTTTAGTAAATCCTGTTAATCTTAGTATAGATCCTGATATATCTCCTAATATATAATCATATTTGTCATATATTTCTTCTATGTATTTTTCTTCAAATACATTTTTATCAAAAACTTCTTTATTATTTTTTAATAATTCAAATGTTCCACATTTAGTATTTATCATTATTATTACCTCATTTATTTTATTAATTCAATTATAGCATAATAATTTTTAAATTGCTAATATTTAACTTACTGATATATTTGGTTTTTCACCTGAGAAAAAATATTCAGGTACATCACCATATAACACAGTTGTTACTAAAGGTACACTATTTGTTATAAAGACGTCATCTGTTATTAAAGGAATCATTGCTTTAAAACTAAATTCATATACTAAAGATACTGTTATTAAACTTGCATTTATACCGTACTCTTCAACATTAGTTTCTAACTTTACATTATATTTTGAGATATTACTTACATTTACGGGCACTGTTATCCCATTAGCAAAAAATACATTTTGACTAAATATATATCCAAGAGGTATATCTATTTTATTTTTACCATTATTATTAAATTCTTCATTTAAATTATTTATAGCTGTTCCAGTTAATCCTAATATTTCATTTGTTTTTTGTGTATTGATATAAGCATATGATACTTCTTTGTTTTCGTTATATGATACATTTAATAAACTTTCTGTTGTTAGTTCATTTACTATTTCATTATTTATTGTACTTATTATCATTTCATTTATTTTATTTGAACAATCATATTTTACATATTCTTTTACAGCATCTGAAAAATATCCTCTTACTAATATTGTTGAAACAATTATAAATAGTATTAATATTATAAATACTTTATTTTTAATTATCCAAAATATATTTTTCATTTATATCACCTATACATTATATGCTTTATTTACATATATTATTAATATGTACAAATACTATTATAGAGGTGATATTATGATAGTTAAAGATGTAATGAATCGTTTAGTTATTTATGTTAATAAAGAAAATACTATTTTAGATGTAATGAAAATAATGAGGGAGTATGATTTAGGTTTTATTGTTATTGCTGATGATAAAAAACCTATAGGTGTTATTACTGATAGAGATATCGTTTTAGGTTTATCTTTTATATCTAAACTTACTGATAAGATTGAGAAAATTATGAAGAAAAACATTATTACTATTGATCAATATTCAGATATTAATGATGCTAGTGACTTATTAGGTAATATGCAAATAAAAAGGCTTGTTGTAGTAAACGAATTAAATGAGTTGTGTGGAGTTTTGTCTATTGCTGATTTAGCTCGTCATGTTTTGTTAGAAGATAATGCTCTTGAGGCTTTAACTGAGATTTCATATGATTTTAATCCAAAAGATGACGGGTTAATACAAATAGATACACCTATGGTATAATATGTTATTTTTTATCATATTTTAATTTAGATAATTGAAAATTTATGAGTTAGTTTCATACAAAAAATAATTGTTTCAACAGCATATAAAAAAATAATACAAATTATTTATATTAAATAAAATGTATTATTATAGTTAAACTTATTCAAAATAAATGTTTGTGCTAATAAAAGACAAAAGACTATATAAAATGGCTTTATATAGTCTTTTTTTCTTTTTTATTTTATCCTTGTACTAATAAACATACAGCTTCAGCAGCTATTGCTTTACCTTCACCTATTGGTCCTAGTTTTTCATATGTTGTTGCTTTTACACTTATTAAATCTATATCAATTTTTAGGATGTTTGATATACATTTTCTTATGTCTAATATATGTGGATTCATTTTAGGTAATTCTAAATAAACTGTTGAATCTATATTACCTATTGCATATCCTTTTGCTTTTACAATATCATAAATATGTTCTAATATTTTTTTAGAATCTATTCCTTTATATTTAGGATCGTTATCAGGGAAGATTGTTCCTAAATCTCCTAATGCTAATGCTCCTAATAATGATTCTGCTATAGCATGTAATAAACAATCTGCATCACTATGTCCTAGTAAACCTAAATGATAATCAAGTTTGATTCCACCTAAATATAAATCTCTATTTTCTACTAACTTATGAATATCAAAAGAATGTCCTATTTTTGGTAACATCTTATAATCCTCCTTAGTAGTTATTTTTATGTTTTTTTCACTTGATAATACTACTTCTATTTTTTTATTTCCAAGTCTTTCAATTACACAAATATCATCTGTTGGAATAAAATTATCTTTTATACAATTGTTTATTCCTTCAATAAATAATTGTTTATCTCCACCTTGAGGTGTTAATGCTTCTATTAAATTATCTCTAGTTAAAGTTGTTAAATTATTACTTATATCTTTTATAGTATTTTTTACTTTCATTGCTAGAAATGCAGCATCACAATTATCTAATTTATTGATTAACTTATTTAAGTCATCTTCTTGTAAGTAAGGTCTTGCTCCATCATGAATTAATACTTTATCATGTTTAGCTTCTTTTAATCCATTTAAAACACTTAAATGTCTATATTCCCCACCAACAACTATCTTCGTTTTTTTATAATGAAAATATTCTTTTTCTTCTTCTTTACATACAACAATTATTTCATCACAATATTTTTCTAATATATCTACTGAGTATTGGTATATTGGTTTATTATTGATACTAAATAAAACTTTATTTTTTTCTTTATCAAATCTAGTGCCAAGTCCTGCACATAATATTATTGCACTAACCATGATACATATCCTTATAATAAGCATAGTTTGATGAGAATTGTGGATTTAGAGATGTTGTTAAAGCTTTTCTTGAGTTATTTATTAAATCTTGAGCTGTTGCTCCATCATTATATGATTGAGCTATACCACAGTTGATTTCTAAAATAACACTAGAACCTCCTATAGCAACTTTAAGATTCATTATCTCATTATTACTTTCTATACATTTTTTAAATAAGTCTACTTTTCTACCATCTGTAATTGTAAATACAAAATCTATTCCTGATACTCTATATATATCTGATGATTCTGTTAAGAAGTTTGTTTTTATTTGTTTAATATATTCTGCTAATATCATATCACCAATTTCTCTTGAATGTTGATTATTGATATCAGGTAGATTAGTTGCTCTTAGGGCAACTATATAAAAATTCATATTATTGTTATATAAAATGTTAACATCTGTTACTAATTCATTATATGATTTAACTTCATCTAAATGTTTATAATTTGTTTTAGCGAAATGACCACCTTCATAAACATCAATATATCCTAATATAGTTTTACTGTTTTGATCTTCAAATATTCTTTTTCCACGTTCTGATATTAAAATATAATTATATCCAACTTTAAATCTATACTTAATTGTATAAGTTGGAGACTCCGGTGTTAATTTTTCTAACACTCCTTGATAAGCATATAAATCATCAGGATGCATATATGAATGAAAATCACTTACGTTAATAGTATTACTATTTAATCTTAAATTTTTTACTAAAATATCATTACACCAAATATAACTTTGATCTATTTCATGGAAGAATACTCCACTTTCTGTTAATTCTAATGTAGCAATAAATTTATGTTGCATTGTTTGCAATACATTGTTACTATGTATTAATTCTTTTTCAGCAGCTAATAAAGATAAATTATCTTTTCTTTGACCAACATTCATTCTACCTTTATATTTCCCATAAAAGAAGATTGGTTTTTCTAATAAAGTTAATATTACTGTTTGACCATCTTTATTATAAAAATATATTTCTCTTTTAAACTCTTCACTCGCTAATACTGTTTTAGGAAACTGTTTATAATATGATATTAACATATCATTATTTATTTCTGTTTCATCTAATTTAAAAAATCTAATTCTTTGTGATACAACATCAAAGAATCTTTTCCCTATTATCTCTTCTCTTGAAATACCTATTTCTCTTAATAGAGATTCACTTATTTCTTTTACTCTATCTTTTTTATCTGTTAAATAAAATACATTAAATGTTGTATTTTTAAATGAATCAATAAAGTTATTATAATTTTTCATTTTTTGAATATAACAATAACTAATAAAAAATACAACTCCAGCAAATACAACATATTCTAAAATCATAATTATATTATAAATAAGATAAAATATATTTGTATCATAAATATCTTGTCCTACCCATAAAATACCTACTAAAAATGTATTTAAAAAAGATAGAATTAATTTTGTTTTCATTACTTTTCCTTTTTGTATTGAATTTTCTATTACAATCATAATAATCATAATACTTAAAATTAATGCATATAAAGGATGTTGTGTATAAGAATCACCCAAGAACATAAATACTACCTCACAATCGCAATTATTAAAAGTGTAATTAATAATGCTACAATAATTTGTACTATTAAATGTTTAGAAATAAAATTATGAATTTTTTGTGGAAATCTTTTAGTAATAACACTAGAAATTGGATCAAGAATTGATAATAATACTGTAAATACATGTCTCATATTATTATACCTCTCTTTCCATTGCTAAATCGATATATTCTAATAATTGATCTTTATCATTCATTTTCATAAATATACCACTATAAGCAATTGATATAGAACCAGTTTCTTCACTAACAACAATAGTAACACTATCTGTTACTTCTGCTATTCCTAAAGCAGCACGATGTCTAGATCCTACTGTTTTATCTAAGTTATCTCTTTGTGATAAAACATAATATGCACCAGCACATCTAATTTTATTACCTTTAATAATAACAGCACCATCATGTAGTGGTGTTAATGGAGAGAATATATTAATTAATAATTCTTTTGAAATATCAGAATCCATTTGAATAGCTTTTTCTGAATATTGATCAAGTAATCTATGTTTTTCTATTGTAACTAATGCTCCAATTTTTTTACTTGATAAATATAACATAGCATCTGCTATAGCATTTTTATTATCATTAGTTGTTCTTAATACATTAGTCTTTTCACTTTGTTTAAATCCTTCTTGTAAAAATTTTCTAAAGTCAGGAGCTAATAAAACAATTGAAGCTAATACTAAAAATAATTGAACATAGTAAAATAATGTTTCAGAAGTTACTAAACTAAATTCTTTTGATATATAAGCTAATAAAGAAAATATACCAATTGGAATTACTAACGAAAATGCTAGTTTAGATTTAGAGAAAAATCTAACTAAGAAAAACACTATTATGAATACAAAATAGAAATCTAAAATTAAATTTGCTATTTCATTTGTATTAAAAAAATTTATTATTGAATCTAACATAAAATACCCACTCCTCTTTTAAAAGATTATACCACTTTTTACAAAATATATAAATACATAAATTAATTATTATTTAAATATATTTTAAATAAATTAATTCAACATAAATACAAAATAGAAACGAATAATCGTTTCTATTTCAATTGTTTAATTATGAACTACATATTGATACTACACAATCATATACAACAGTTTCATCTAATTATATACTTGAATGTAGACTTATTTTTATAGAATTTAGTTGTTATGAAACATATCAATCTTTATTTAACACTTCAATATTTAAATAATAAACTCTAACTTTTGTAGCTCCAGAAGGAATTAAAATATTCTTTTTTACTAAACTTAAAAAATATTTCCTTACATTGTCTTTATTCTTACCAAGAAGATCAATCGCTTCTTCTACGTTTATTGTTTCATTATTTTCAAAATATTTAACTAATACTAAAGAAATTTCCTTTTCTGTTTTAGTTAAACCTTTAAAATACATTTTATTTATTGTGTCATTAGTATTCACATTATTTATTGTTTTCAAAATCATTTCTAACATAAATTCAATAAACAATGTACTAGTTCCAGATTTAGAACATAATGCAATTGTATTATAATAAATTTGCTGGTGAGAGTATATTAATGTTTCTATTGGAACATATTCAAATATCCTATTATATTTATACAAAATTAACGCTTGCCAAAATCTCCCAATTCTACCATTACCATCACTAAAAGGATGAATAATTTCTAACTCAAAATGAACAATTGCAGACTTAATAAGTGGATTTAATTCGCTATTTTTTAACCAATCAAATAACTCTTCAACTAAGTTTGAAACAAATTCAGGTCTTGCTCCTAAGTGAATAACTTTATCATTATCGTATACTGCAACATCACCACTTCTAAATATTCCGGATTCCCTTACAAGCCCTTTTGTTAATATTTTATGAGCAGACAAGAACGACACAACACTATAAGGATTAAATTCATCTATTTTTTCATACATCAAAAAAGCATTTTCTATTTCTAGAATTTCTTTTCTAGGAGCAATAACAAACTTTTTATCAATTACAGCTATTACATCATTTTCAGATAATGTATTTTGTTCAATAGCACAAGTAGAATTAACAGACTTAATTTTACTTGCTTTTCTTAACAATATTTTTTTTTTAATATTCTCAGTTTCTAAATTAGTTATTTTCTTTGTAATTTCAATTGATAAATTAATAATTTTATCATTTATTTCAAATGGAGGTTTATACATTCGATCACATCCTAATACATTTATTATAACATAACTATAATATAGTAGCAAGAAAAGTAGCAAGAAAAGTAGCAAGAAAAGTTGTTTCAATATTAAAATAGGTATTAATATCTTTTAATTAATAAATGAACATTGTTTCCACTTATTATTACAAGTACTAATACCTTTTACTTAATTAAATTTTATAACATACTTACTAACTTAGTTCTAATAATTCATTTGTTTTACTTTTTATTATAAGTATTTTATTTTCATCTCTATTTAACATATAGTTACCTTTTTTATAGTTATTAATTAACAACATAAATGTTTTCAAATATAATTCTTTAAAGTTATTAAAGTCATCATTATTATATTCAACATTATATCCTTTTGATTTCATAAACTCAATTTCTTTATTTGTTTTTAAATATGTTTTTTCATTTACTATAGTATATTCTCTTTTAATATTATTAGTTTCTATACAATCAATAAATCCTACACTATGTTCTTTTTCAACTTCATCTTTAAATATTAATATTAAGTTTTTACAATTAATTAAATTACCTTTTTTATCATAGAAAAATCCTTTATCAACAACGTTATCTAGGAAATCTTTTATTTCTGTTGATGCATCATTATAATTAGATAATATAATTATAGGTAGTGGATATGATGCAATATGTTCTGATAATATTCCACCTTCATCATATCCCACATAACCTTTAGGAGATCCTATTAAACTAGATAAACTATATGATTCTTTATAAGTAGATAAATCTATTTCTAAAAACATCTCATCAGTAATACCTAAAGATTCTATCATCTCTTTTTTAATTTCATTTAAATTATACTCATCCTTACAACAACTTATTGTACCTAATATTTTATGGTCTATCCCTAAGTTATATTCTAAATATAATGGGTTTAATTCTTTATAAAAATTATCTTCTTTTATCTTACTAACTTTTAATCCTATAATTTGTCTTAATGCTTCATCTATTATACTGTTATTTATTATTTTTAATTTCTTCATAGAAGCAATGCTTAGCGCTTCATCTAATACATCAATTGCTTTATCAGGAAATCTTCTATTAACTATCTTTTTACTAGATTCTTCTATAATATAATTTAATACATAAGCAGGTACTTTTACTTTATGATATTTCTCATAATCTTTTTTAATACCAAATAATATATTTTTCATTTCTATTAATGTTGGTTCTGTAACAAACACACTTTGAAATCTTCTACTTAATGCTTTATCAGTTAAAATAGTTTTTCTATATTCTTCTATTGTTGTAGCGCCGATAACTTTAAAATTTCCTCTAGCTAAAAATGGTTTTAATATATTAGCAGCATCTAGTGTACCCTCACTAGAACCAGCACCCATTATAGTATGAATCTCATCTATAAATAATATTATATTAGGTTTATCAACAATAGATTTAGTTAACTTATCTATTCTAGCCTCAAAGTCTCCACGATATTTTGTATTAGATAATAAACTACTTAAATTTAGTGATATTATTTCATAATCATATTTATTTTTATAATAGTATGTAGCAAGCCCTTCTATTAAAGCTGTTTTACCTACTCCAGCATTACCTACTAATAATGGATTATTTTTAGTTTTTCTAGAAAGAATTACTCTCATTCTTTCTAAATAACTTTCTCTACCAATAAACTTTTCAAATTCATTATTTTTAGCTTTTTTAGTTAAATTAATTGTATATTCAATATCTTCATCAGATAAATTAAATATTTCTTTTAAATCATCTAATATATCTTTTAAATCAATTCCTAAGTAATCTAATTGTGTTAAGAATATTGTATCTTTAACCAATAATAAACTAAAAAATAAATGTTCTTCTAATATTTCATCGCTACCTTGTTCTGTTGCTATATTAATTGCTGTATCGAATACACTATTTAATTTTTCATTATATTGCTTTTCATGATGTCTTAGTATTAACATACTTTTAAATATATCTTCTATTTCTTCACTTGTTACATCATATTCATTTAAAATATAGTGACAAATTGAATCTTCACTATTGAACAGTGCAAGCAAAAAACCTTCTGTACCAATTGTTTGTAATCCTTTATCATTAGAATACTTAGTTGCTACCTCAACTATTTGTTTTGCTTTATTACTAAATTTTTCAAACAAATCAATTCCTCCTTTGCTACTCCTGTGTTATAGTATATGTAGTAATTATAAAATTATCGATTTTATTTCTAAATATTGTCAATTAAATTTATACATATTTTTTAAGGAAGGTGAAATTATGAATGAACAAGGTATTATTGTTAAAGTATTAATACAAGAAGAAAAATATAATTTAGAATATGATTTAGAAGAATTAACTAACTTATGTAATAGTTGTTTAATTGATGTTGTTGATACGATGACTCAAATGATTTCTTCTTTTAATAAAAAAACTTATATTGGTAGTGGTAAATTATTAGAGTTAAAAACTTTAGTAGATAACAATGATATTAGTATTGTTATTTTTGATGATGAACTATCTCCTACACAATTAAGAAACATTGAAGAAGTATTAGAAATTAAAGTTATTGATCGTAGTATGCTAATTTTAGATATTTTTAGGAAAAGAGCTAAATCTAATGAATCTATATTAGAAGTTAAACTTGCTCAATTAAAATATCTTCTTCCTAGATTATCTTCTATGAATAGTGATTTCTCTAGACAAGGTGGTTTTCAAACTAAAGGTCCTGGTGAAAAACAAATTGATTTAGATAAAAGAAAGATATTAGAAGAAATTTATTTAATTGAATCTAAATTAGCAAATAATAGAAATACTAGAATGATTCAAAAACAAAAAAGAATACATTCTAATATTCCTATAGTTGCTTTAGTAGGTTATACAAATAGTGGTAAGTCTACTACTATGAATACTTTAATTAAACAAACTTCTAATAGAGATGATAAACTTGTTTATGAAAAGGATCAATTGTTTGCTACATTAGATACTAGTGTACGTCATATTAAACTTAAAAATAAATTTGAATTTATGTTAATTGATACTGTTGGATTTGTTTCTAAATTACCACATCATTTAATTAATTCTTTTCACTCTACTTTATCAGATACTTTAGATGCTGATTTAATTATTCATGTAGTAGACTCTTCTAATACACATTATAATAAACACATTAGCGTTACAAATGATGTTATTAGAAGTATAGGAGCATCTAATATTAAACAATTATATTTATTAAATAAATGTGATAAACAATGTAACATTCCATTTTTATTAAATGAGGATCATATGTTATATTCAAACAAGTCTTTAGAAAACTTCGATAAATTAATTTCTTATATAACTAATACATTTAAAAATACATTATATCAAGATGTTGAATTACATATCCCTTATACAGAAAGTAAACTTATTTCTTATTTAGAAGGATATGCTATTACTACTTATAAATTAATAAGTAATGATTTTATTTATTATAAATGTTCTATTAAAAAGGATGATATCAAGCAGTTTAACGACTATATTGTGAGCAATATAAACCCGTAGGTATAATATTTTATGAAAAATAGTTTTAATTTTGTCGAAATAATGGTATAATCATTTTCGAGGTGAATTATATGAGCGGAAAAAAACAAAAAAAAGATAATACAATGAAGCATGTGATTTTAATCATTGTTGTTATTTTAGTTATAACATTCAGTACATATATTTATGGAGCTGAAAGTATATTTGCGGGGAAATTAAAATCTCCAATTGATAATATCATATTAAACGAAATATTTAAAAATAGTGTTATACAATATATTTATAGTAGTATACCTAATATGATTACTACTTATTTCGTAATATGTGCAACAGGGTATTTAAATCGTGCATTACAATATACATTAACAAAAGCGTTTAATCAAAGTCAAAGAGCGGAAACAATCTTAAAAATGTTATTTAGCTTTTCTAAATACGGATTTGCTATTATCGCTGGATTAATTATTTTAACTGTTTGGGGTGCTGACTCAGGAGCATTATTAGCTTCTGCTGGGGGACTTGCATTAGTAGTGGGTCTTGGTGCTCAAAGTTTAATTGCCGATGTACTTGCTGGAGTTTTCATTGTATTTGAAGGTGAATTCAACGTTGGAGATATCGTAATCATTGATGGTTATAGAGGTAAAGTATTAGCAATTGGTATTAGATCAACTAAATTTAGAGATATTTATGGTGATATTAAAACTATTAATAACTCTCAAATTACTACTGTTATTAATAAAACTAAAGAAGTTTCAATGGCAGATGTTACTGTAGGTATTAACTATGGTGAATCAATTGAAAAAGTTGAAGCTATTTTTAAAAAGGAATTAAAAAAACTTAAAGAAAAAATTCCTGAAGCTTTAGAAGAAATAGTTTATTTAGGTGTTACTGATTTAGGAGCTTCTTCTGTAGATTTATTATTTATTACTTATGCTAAAGAAGAACATGTAATGTCAGTAAGAAGAAAGATAAGAAGAGAATTAAAAGTTATTTTTGATAACTATGGAATCGAAATTCCTTATCAACATATTACTTTAGAACGTAGAGATAAATTTGAAAGTGGAATTACTTACAAACCTACAGCTAAAGAATTAAAACAAGAATCTAATGATATTGAAAACTTATTATTCAATAAAGAAATTCCTAAGAAATTAACTGAGGAAGAAATTAAAGCTGCTGAAAGACAAAAAGCTTATGATGACAGACAAGCTAGAAAAGATTTAGTATTCGATGAAGATTATACTATCGAAACTATTGAAATTGATGACGATCCATCAAACTAAAAAAATAAACAAGTAGAATATAATGTTCTACTTGTTTTTTTCTTCTTCTATAATTTGTTTAAAATAGTTGTCTACAATTTCCATTGTCTCTTCTATACTTTTGGTTTTAAATATTAATGGTTTAACTTTTGTTGCATGAGGTAAACCCTTCATGTAATATCCTATTTGTCTTCTCATTTCTAACATTGTTATATACTCATCTTTTAAATCACTTAGATATCCTAAGTGTTTTTTTATTGTTTGATAAATGGCTTCATAAGAAGGTTTTTCTAATAAAACACCATTTTCTAAATATTCATTTATTTCATTAAATATAAAAGGATTCCCTAATGTTGCTCTAGCAACCATTACAGCATCTACACCAGTTTCATCCATCATTTTTTTAGCATCTAATGCACTGTTAATATCACCATTTCCAATTACAGGAATACTTACAGCATCTTTTACTTTTTTAATAATAGACCAATCAGCTTTACCACTATATAGTTGTTCTCTTGTTCTACCGTGTACAGCAATAGCACTTGCTCCTGCTTTCTCAATTAGCTTAGCTATTTCAACAGCATTAATAGAATCTTTATCCCAACCAATTCTTATTTTAACTGTAACAGGTTTCTTAACACTTTTAACAACACTTAAAACAATCTCATATACTTTTTTTGGATCTTTTAATAGAGCACTACCTGCTCCACCTTTTTTAGCAACTTTATTAACAGGACATCCCATATTAATATCTATAAAATCACAATTAGAATATTGGTCTATAAATTTAGCTGCTTTTACTAAATCAGCAACATCACTACCAAACAATTGCATACTACATGGATGTTCATCAGAAGCAACCTTAATCATTTCTAATGTTTTAGTATTATTAAAGTTTAATGCTTTATCACTAACCATCTCCGCATATACTAATCCACAACCATTTTCTTTAGCTATTTTACGGTATGCATAATTAGTATTTCCAGCCATAGGACCTAGTACAACTTTACTTTTAATTTCTATATCTCTAATAAAAAAACTCATATATATCACCTTTTACTATTATATTGTTTATATTATATCATTTTAATAGTGTTAAATATATAATAATGTGATAAAATAAATAAAGGTGATATATATGAAAGATAAAATTTTAATTGCTACAATGTTTAACGATACTGTTAGAATGTATGTAGCACATACAACAAACTTAGTTGCTAAGGCACATGAATTACATCAAACATACCAAACAAGTATAGCAGCATTAGGTAGAACACTAACTGCAACATCTATGATGGGAGCTATGTTAAAAGATGATCAAACAGTAGCTGTATGTATTCATGGTAATGGTCCTATTGGGAAAATTACTGCTGAATCAGATGCTTCTGGTAATGTAGTAGGTTACTGTGGTAATCCAGGTATTTATTTAAAATACAAAACAGGAAAATTAAATGTTAGGGATGCTGTAGGTACAGAAGGTTCTTTATCTGTTACAACAGATTTAAAATTAAAAGAACCATTTACTTCAACAGTTGAATTAGTTGATGGTGAGATTGCTATGGACTTTACTTATTATTTTACACAATCTATGCAAACTCCTTCTTCTGTTTCTTTAGGTGTTTTAGTTAGTGAAGATAATAAAATTCTTGTTTCAGGTGGATTCATTGTTCAAATCATGCCTAATTGTACAGATGAAACAATTACTACTTTAGAAACTATTTTAGGAGATATCAAACCAATGACTACTTTAATGGCTGATGGTTTATCTTGTGAAGATGTTTTATCAATGTTTGATAAAGATTATAAATTATTAGATACTAAAGAAATTGATTTCAAATGTAGATGTTCTAAAAAAAGTATCAAAAGAGGTTTAAGAACTTTAAGTGTAGATACTTTAGAAGACTTTTTAAATAATGAAAAAAGTATTGAATGTAAATGCCAATATTGTAACACAGCTTATGTTATTGAAGAATTAGAGCTTAAAGCTATGGTGAATGTTTTAAAGGGAGATATTTAATATGAGTAAATATATTACATCTATTGCCCAAAAGATTTTTAACACGCATTCTCCAACTGGATATTCTAATGAAATAAATAAAGTAATTACAGATGAATTAGTTAATCTAGGATATAATCCTACTATTTCAAATAAAGGTAATGTTATTATCAAATTAGAAGGTAAATCAAAAGATATTACAAGAGCAACAAGTGCTCATTTAGATACTTTAGGATTAATGGTTAGATCAATTAATTCAAATGGTACTTTAAAAGTTACTAATATAGGTGGTCCAATCATCCCAACATTAGATGGTGAATATTGTACTATTAAAACAAGAGATAACAAAGAATATACTGGTACTATTTTATCTACTTCCCCATCTACACATGTTTATAGTGATGCTAATAGCAAAGCTAGAAACATTGATAATATGATAGTTAGATTAGATGTTGAAGTTAATTCAAAAAAAGATGTTATTAATTTAGGAATAGATAATGGTGACTTCGTTTGTATTGATCCTAAATTTAGTATTGTTAATGATTTTATTAAATCTAGATTCATAGATGATAAAGCAGGTGTACTTGCTTTATTAGATGTTTTAAATACTATTAAAAAAGATAAAATAACTTTAGAATATGACACATACTTCTACTTTGTAAATCATGAAGAAGTTGGTCATGGAGCTACTACTATATCTGATGAAATCGATGAATTCGTTACAATAGATATGGGATGTATAGGATTAGACTTATCAGGTAATGAATATAGTGTAAGTATATGTGCTAAAGACTCAAGTGGTCCTTATGATTATAACTTAACTACTAAATTAATTAATTTAGCTAAATCAAATAAAATCGATTACGTAGTAGATATTTTCCCTTATTATGGTTCTGATGTTTCAGCAGCATTACGTAGTGGTAAAGATATTAAAGGTGCTTTAATTGGCCCTGGAGTTGATGCATCACACGGTATGGAACGTACTCATATTAAAGCAGTAAATCATACTATTAATTTATTATTAAAATATTTAACAACAAAATAAAATAAGGTGTAATTCCAATTGGAATTACACCTCTTTATTTTTTTTAATTTCTTTATATTCTACTACTATAAACACTATACCTATTATCACAAATATTATTGAATATAATTGAGAAGGTGATATAGATAAATTTAAACTTCCTCTATTATCTCCTCTTAAATACTCTAAGAAAAATCTAAATATTCCATAACCTATAAAATAAAGGGATATAGTATATTTTTTAACAAACTTAAACATTATACCAAATAATATAAATAAGAAACCAGCTTCAAATAATTGAGTAGGTAATACAGCAGTAATATAACCATATTGAATATGTTGTATACTACCAGCAGGATAAGTCACAGCTAAGAAACTATCAGACTCTATACCATAACAACATCCACCAAAGAAACATCCTACCCTACCAAACGCATGAGTAAGTGTAGCTAACATTATAAATAATGATGTATGTTTTATATATTTACTTCTATCTTCTTTAAATAGAAAATAATAAGTTATAGAGTAACATACAAATCCACCTAATAAACCTCCAGAAAATGATATACCAGCAGGAACATACCAAGGTTGAGAAAAATGGGCTATCTTATCTGCTACCATAGCAAAGAATACACATCCTAATGCAATAGGAATAAATAAGATCATTAATTTATTTAGTTCTTGTTCTGAAGTTTTATCTTTACTACAAATTCTTAAAAATAATAATATTGCTAATGTTGCTCCTAAAGCTATTATTATAGGAAACAACTCAACTTTAGAACCAAACAATTCGAAATTTGGACACATAATATACTCCTCCTAAAAAAAATAACTCAAATTAATGAGTTATTTTAATTTACTTATTACGCAGTTGCTTGTCCAGCATCTGGTTTACCTAAACCTAATGCACCACCAACAATAAATAATACTGCTGAAGCTGCTGTAAATAATCCAAATCCTAAGAAAAATAATGTAACTACATTAACAGCACCACATACTAACATTATAATACACCATTTTTTATCATTACTTGATAAACATGCTGATACTAATCCAACAATTGATGCTATTAAACCACCAATTCCGAAAATGTATAGATACGCAGTAGTTATTCCTAATTCTACATCAACACCTGAGTTTGCTAATTCGTTACTAGCTGAACCTAATAATCCAGCACAAACTGCAACACAGCTATAGGCTAAAATACCTAAAATACCACCAATTAATCCACATACAAACGTAGCTTTTCTTGTTCTCATTTTATATTCCTCCATTCCTCTAGTTTATTATATTATATAAAACTATTGTTGAATTATCAAGTTAAATGTGAAATTTATGTTATATTATGTCACGCATTAAACACTATTACCTGCTTTGTAACCTGTAGATAGCGCAATTGTTATATTATATCCACCAGTATATGCATGAAGGTCTAATAATTCTCCTGTTACAAATAACCCTTCTACTTTTTTAACTTCCATTGTTTTAGGATTTACTTCTTCTAAAGATAACCCACCACTTGTGACAAATGCTGTTTTAAATCCTTTAGAGTCATATATTGATATTTTAAATTGTTTAAATTTATTAATTAATTCGATTAATAGTTTATTACTTATTGAAGAAATCTTTTTATTTTCATATTCTTTTAACAAATATTTTATAACTTTATTTATTTGCCCTTTAAATAAACTTCCTATTGTATTATTAGGATTGTTTGATGCTTGGTCTAATATTTCTTCTAACGAATCTTCTAACATATCAATATATATAAATTCTTCTTTACTATTTAATAATGATCTTACTACATCTTCGCTTATTTTAAATATACCAGGACCACTTACACCAAAGTGAGTAAATAACACATTTCCTTCTACACTTTTATTATTATAAGATACTCTACAATTAGGTAATGTTATTCCTAGTAATATGTTATCTTTAATAAATGATTCATTTGAATTTAATGATGTTAATGCTGGTAATGGATTAACAATATTCAATTCAAATCTTTTTAATATTTCATAACCATCACCTGTTGTACCTAATGTTGGATAAGACTTTCCTCCAGTAGATAAAACTACTTTTTTCGCTTTATAACAACCTTTATCAGTATTTACAATAAAGTCTTCTTTTTTAGTAACATCTATTACAGATTCTTCTAATTTTATTTCAACATTACTTAAATGGTTTACTAATACATCTAATATATCTTTTGAATTATCACTTATAGGAAATACTCTATTATCATCTTCTTCTTTTAATAAACAATTATTATCACAGAAGAAATCATATATATCCCAAGGGCCAAATTCTGATAAAGAACTTAATAAAAATTTCGAATTACTAGATTGTACATTTTTTATAAAGTCATTATTCGTTTTAACATTAGTTACATTACATCTACCATTTCCACTAGCTAATAACTTTTTTCCTAATCCTTTATTCTTTTCTATTAATAAAACATTTTTATATTTTTTACTAGCATTTATACTAGCCATTAATCCTGATGGTCCTCCACCAATTATTATTACATCATATATCATTCATCTAAATTTAGAAAAGGTCTTAGTTTTTCACAAAGATGTGCTAAAGGTAATCCCATTATATTATTATAATCACCTTCATACTTCTCTATGAAATGTACAGCAAATCCTTGTATCGCATAACTCCCTGCTTTATCAAGTACTTCTCTTGTTTGACTATACTTTTCTATCTCCTTTACATCATTATTTTTAAATGTAACAAATGATTCTTCATAAAATGTTATTTCTTCACCTTCTGTTACTATTGAAACACCAGTTATAACAGAATGGCTTTTATTATTTAATTTCATTAACATATTAAAAGCATCTTCACTTGTTTTTGGTTTACCAAATATTTCACCTTCAAGATATATTATAGTATCTGCTGATATTACTATATCTTCACTTGGTTGATTTTTATATATTTCTTTTGCTTTAGCTAAAGCTACACTCATTACTTTTTCATAAATTGTTCCCTCATCCGGAAACACTTCATTAAAATCAATTTGAACAGTTCTAAACTTCAACATTGTTCTTGATAATATTTCTTTTCTTCTTGGTGAAGAACTTCCTAAAATTAACATATATACCCCCTATAAACTGACAACTTATTTTTCACTCATTTTATACAATACTTATTAGGTGATAAAATGAAGAAAAAATTAGCTCTTATTACGATTAATATAATAGTTTGTTATATTTTATTTTTTCGTATTAATCAGTACTTCTATTATACATTAATAATACCATTTTTGTTAACACTTGTTAATACAGATAATAAATTAAATAAATATTATTTTTTAATATTCATTCCGTTATTCTATTTTAATATTATTAATGCAACAATTATTGTTATATCTTATACAGCTTTACTTTATGTTTATAAAAATTTAAATATTAGATATTTATATTTAACTAGTTTTATTTTAAGTGTTAGTATTTCTTTAATTTTTAAATATTATTTTAATAGCACTTTTTCTTTATATGCCCCTTTAATAAGTTTAATTATTACTACTTATCAATTAAAGTTTAGAGATACTCCTAATGAGGTATTAATCTTTTTATTAATATCTCAAATTATTATAATTGATAATCCAAACTTTATTTTAATTACTTTAATTATTTTATTTTTATATATTATTTATAATAACACTGATTATTTATTTTTAATTTCTTTTTTAATTATGACATATCATTTTTATATTACTAGTAATTATATTGTTTTAGTTTATCCTTTAATGATATATTTTTCTTTAAAAAAAGAAATACTATTTGCTATTATTATTGATCTGTTATTAATCATATATACTTTATATATTAATGAACTTACTAATGAAACTATCCTTTCTATAGTATTAGTTAATCTTTTGATTCTCCAAAGAAAAGATAAAAGAATTAATACAGGATACTTCCCTATGTTATTAGAAAGTTTTAATAATGAAATAATGAGTTTTTGTTCTTTTTTAGATAATTTTAAAGTAGAGAAAAATCAATCAAAAGAAAACTTCACCGCTATAACAAATAATATTACTCAAAACTTTTGTATATCATGTCCAAAAAGATATGATTGTTTTGGAAATGAAAAACTTAAAACTTATGAACAACTTAAATTAGTAATAAAAAATAACAATAATAACTCATTTAGTAATTATTGTATTTATGCTACTGATGTTATTGCTAAAATATATAAACTTAAAAGTATTTACCCTATTTCTTTTGATAGTAAAAATCAATCTCAAATAAATGGATTATCTCAAGCATTAAGAGAATACTCTGTTGATTTAGCTAGTAAGAATGTTGATGTATTTAATTATTATACTAAACTAAAAAATGAATTAATTGATTATGGTTTTACTCCATTAATATTTGAACCTAATTGTATAACTGATGGTATAGATTTGAAAATTGGATTTGAAAAAAGATTTGATAATATAGTAGTAAAACTTCATTCTATAGCACAAAGAATTATTAAAGAAGAAATATCAGTTAGATTAGTTAGTAATAACACTATGTATGCATATTATGTTATTACTAACAAAATCAAATATAACGTGTTATATGAAAATTTAAGTGTTGCTAAAAGTAACTTTATTATATCAGGAGATAATCTATTTGCTAAGAAATATGATAATGGATATTTCAAAGCTGCTATAGCTGATGGTATGGGTAGTGGATTTGATGCTTTTGAATTATCTAAAGAAACTATTTCTTTAGTTGAAAAAATATCAAATCAACATATTAATGATCATACTTCTATTAATATATTAAATACTTTTTATTCACTAAATGATCATTATGATGTTTATTCAACTCTAGACTATATATCATTAAATTTAAAAACAGGTAAAGCATTGATTTATAAAATGGGAGCTACTACTACTTTTATTATTTCAAATAACAAAATAACGCCAATCTACAACAATAATTTGCCTTTTGGTATAGATGATTTAGTTACTAAAGAGGAAATACAATTACAAAATAATGATTTAGTTATTATGATATCTGATGGTGTAACAGAACATATAGATGAACAAAAACTAACTAATTATTTACATGAAATAAAAAATGAAAAACCGCATAAAATAGTTTATGATATTATGCAAAAAGTATATGAAGAAAATAACCAAATGATTAAAGATGACATGAGTATAATAGCTTTAAAATTATTAGAAATATAATATAATTTGTGATATAACACGACTTTGCCAGTTGTAAAACAAAAAAATGGCTTATCTTTTGCGTAGATAAGCCATTTTTATTGTGTTTAAGCCAATATTTTATTGTAAAATTAGTACTACATTTAT
>JAWXUE010000008.1:0-47068 GCA_044432925.1 bacterium
AACATAAGATAAGTGTTGTATTCACATTTGTGGTGAACTATATAATGGTGAAATGGTCAAAGTTATAATTGAAAAAATTGATAGAATTAATAGTATTGGTTTTGACGCAAACACCTTGAGAACCAGTATCCCCTTTTTGTCCGGTAGCCCCAACATCTCCCTTAGCACCTGTAGCACCAGTCAATCCAGTAGGACCTGTAACCCCTTGAGGTCCAGTGGGACCTGTTAAACCAGTAGGACCTGTAGCTCCAGTTTCACCTTGAGGTCCAATAGGACCAACTTCACCTTGAGGCCCCATTACACCTTGAGGCCCAATTAATCCTTGAGGTCCTTGAACCCCAGCAACTCCCTGAGGACCAGTAGGTCCTTCGGGTCCAATTGCTCCTGTTAAACCAGTAGGACCTTGAACACCTTGAGGCCCAGGTTCTCCAGCAACCCCTTGAATACCTTGTAAACCAGTAGCCCCAGTTTCACCTTTCATACCTTGAGAACCTGTATCACCTTTTTGACCAGTAGCACCAGTGTCCCCTTTTGCTCCGGTAGCCCCAGTTAAACCAGTAGGACCTTGAACACCTTGAGGACCTGGTTCTCCCGCAATTCCTTGAATACCTTGTAATCCTGAAATACCTTGATCTCCTTTAGGACCAATAGCACCATCATCACCTTTAGGACCTTGGATTCCTGTATCTCCTTTTAAACCTTGGATACCCTGAATCCCTTGATCTCCACGGTCTCCTTTTTCTCCGGTAAAACCAGTGTCACCCTTTGGACCAGCAACTCCTTGGAGACCTTGATCACCCTTAGGACCTTGTAATCCTTCAGGTCCTGTATTACCAGTTAATCCTTGAACACCAGGTACACCTTGAGGCCCAGCAACACCCTGCGGACCTGGCTCTCCAGCTACTCCTTGGATACCTTGAGGTCCCAGTTCACCTTTACAACCAGTATCACCCTTAGTACCTCGTGGTCCTCGTGGTCCTTCAGGGCCCATACATCCTCGTTCTCCATCATCCCCTTTAGGTCCCATAGGACCTATACAATGATGTTCACGATAACATTCCCTAACATTAGATAATTCTTTAAACATATTATCTTTAATATCATTATTAAATCCGTTAATTAAGTTATTATTTATATTGCTATTTTTTGCATTTTCATCGTTTAAATCTTTGTAATTTATATTTTTCATTTCTTCACTCCCTATAATTATTTGAGAAAATAATTCCCCCATTTTATAATATGGAGTATATATGAAAATGAATGTGTATTTGTCTAATTATTATATTAATAACATTTTAATAGATGATTGTGAGCTTGACGATAATAATAACTATTCGATTTTTAAGAGTATAGAGTAACCTTATGATATTACTATTGAATATTCTTTTATGATTTTGACAATGATTAATCTCTAACAATAGTAAATAATGTGTTAATATATACTGATTCAAATGTTGTTAAACTAAACATAGAAACATTATTAAATTTATAATTTTAAAACTATAACAAAAAAATATTATTTTAAAAACTTATATATAGAAGAGTGCACCATTAAAGAGTGTAGTATTTTATCAATTAAGTACTACAAAATAAAAGATTTTTTGTTGTTATTTATCATATTTTATTGTAAAATAAATTCAAAAGAAAAAAAGAGGTAATATATGAAGAGGTATAAAATTTTAGTTAAAATCTGTGTGTTATTTATAAGTGTATTTTCATTAAGTGGTTGTGGAAGTAGTAGTAGTATCAATGAATATCATCAAGTTATATTTTGGGACACTAATAGTAATTCTTATTCTGTTGAAATTGTTAAAGATGGAGATACTGTAGAAAGTCAAGCTACTCCATACTTAGTAGATACTAATTTTATAGGCTGGTATTCAAAATCTGATGTTTTGTTTGATTTCACTAAACCTATTAATGAAAGTATTGAGTTATATTCAATATATGAAAAGAATGATTACATTGGTTATGTTAAGAAAGATAACATAACATATAATTGTTATGAAAATGGCGAAGCATATGCTATAGGATCATTCTGGACATATTTTACTGCGGACATGCCTTCTCCAGAAACTTTAATTTTAGAAAATGAAGTTGAATATTTAGGAGAAACGTATAAAGTAACATCTGTAAATCTACATCTAACACCTAACACTAGGAAAGTAATATTTCCAGATAATATTAAATCTTTGACTAATTTCAGATGTTCTGGTGTTAGTAATTTAAAATCAATTAGTTTAGGTAAAGATTTTCAATATAGTACTTTTAATTTTTTAGAATATATACAATTAGAAGAAGTAATTATAAATCCTTCTAATAAATACTTTAAAAGTATAGATGGTGTTGTCTACAATAAAGATTTATCGAAAATTGTTTATTATCCACCTGCTAAAAGTGGAGATTCATTTGATATAAACAATAAAGTAAAAGAAATAGGAGAATATTGCTTTTCAATGTCATCTTTATCAAATATTAATATACCAAGTAGCGTTACAAAAATAAATAGTTATGCTTTTTATTGTTCAAATATTTCAACTATATCTATCCCCGATAGTGTTACTAATTTTGATATTAGATCATTGTTATATTGTTGGAATTTAGAAGTTATAAATATCGGTAGTGGTGTCAAATATATAGGTACATTTTTAAAAGGGATTAACACACCTTATTTTTCTTTTGAAAAATTAAGGGAAATTAATTTATCTGAGGGAGTACAGTATATTGGCTCAGACGCTTTTTTTTCAATCAATTATGGCATTACACCTCAATGTGTTATAAACATTCCTTCAACAGTTAATTATATTTCTGACAATGCATTTGGAGTAGGTTGTTTTAAAGAAGTTAATATAAGTAAATCTAATGAATATTATACTTGTATTGATAATGTAATATATTCAAAGGATCAAACAGTATTACATACATACTTGAATACTAAGGATGATGTAGAGTTTGATATCCCAAATAGTGTAACAAGCATAGAGTCTTATGCATTTTTTGGGTGTACAGCCTTAACAAGCATAACTATACCAAATAGTATAACAAGTATAGAGTACAGTACCTTTTCTGGTTGTACAGCTCTAACAAGCATAACTATACCAAATAGTGTAACAAGTATAGGGTGTATTGCATTTTCTGGTTGTACAGCTCTAACAAGCATAACTATACCGAATAGTGTAACAAGCATAGAGTCTCATGTATTTTTTGATTGTACAGCCTTAGCAAGCATAACTATACCAAATAGTATAACAAGCATAGAGTCTGGTGCATTTTCTGGGTGTACAGCCTTAACAAGCATAACTATACCAAATAGTGTAACAAGCATAGAGTCTTATGCATTTTCTGGGTGTACAACCTTAACAAGCATAACTATACCAAATAGTGTAACAAGTATAGGGTCTAATGCATTTTCTGAATGTACAGCTCTAACAAGCATAACTATACCAAATAGTGTAACAAGTATAGGGTCTAATGCATTTTCTGGATGCACAGCTCTAACAAGCATAACTATACCAAATAGTGTAACAAGTATAGAGTACAGTACTTTTTCTGGATGTACAGCCTTAGCAAGCATAAATATCCCAAATAGTATAACAAGTATTGCGTCAAGTGCATTTTATGGATGTACAGCCTTAACTAGTATATATATTCCAAATAGTGTAACAAATATAGAGTCTGGTCCATTTCTTGGTTGTACATCTCTAATAATATACACATCTTTTACAGAAAAACCTGATGGTTGGAATTATTACTGGAGTTATAATTGTGATGTAGTATGGGGATATATTGATTAAATTTATATTAATTATAACAAGTTTAAGTTTAAACTAATTTAAAACAACATTGGAATTTTTCTATGTTGTTTTTACTTTTATAATAATGTTAAAAAAATTGTATTTTTAATTGTTATGTATATGAAAAGTATATTAAATAATAAAACTATTTATTGAATTAAGTTTAATAATAATATATTATTAATTTGTCGAATTTAAGAAAGAGAAGGTATAAAGGTATGTCATTAATAGAAGCTAAATCAATAAGTAGATGGTATGAAGTAAGTGGTAAAAAGCTATATGCTAATAAAGATATATCTTTTGCTATAGAAGAAAAAGAAGTTGTTGTAATATTAGGTAAGAGTGGTGCAGGTAAAACTACTTTATTAAATTCATTAGGAGCTATGGATAGTATTAATGAAGGTGAATTAATTGTTAATGGACAAGATATTGCTAAATTTAATAATAAACAATTAGGTAATTATAGAAGAAATGATATTGGATTTGTTTTCCAATTTTATAATTTGATGCCTAATTTAACTGTATTAGAAAATGTTGAATTAGCTGCTAGTACAGTTAAAGAACCATTAGATTGTAAAGAGATATTAGAAGGTGTTGGATTAGGACATCGTTTAGATAACTTCCCTAATCAATTATCAGGTGGAGAGCAACAAAGAGTTGCTATAGCACGTGCTATAGTTAAAAACCCATTATTATTACTTTGTGATGAACCAACAGGTGCATTAGATACAAATACAGGTAAAAAAATTATAGAATTATTATTAGAAGTAAATCAAAAATATAATAAAACAATTATAATAGTAACTCATAATTCTGAGTTAGTTAAAATAGCTAATAGATTAATTAGAGTTAGTGATGGTACTATAGTAGAAAATATCGAACTTACTCCACAAAAGGTGGATGATATAAAATGGTAAATTCAACAATACTTTTAAGTAAAATAAATAGAAGAAAAATAATTAAAAATTTAGGCCAGTTTGCTTCAATTATAATAATTACTTTTTTAGCAGTATGTTTAGCAGTAGGATTAAATAGTAGTGCTCAAACAGTTGAAAAAAAATTAGATACATTATTAGAAGGAAGTAATTTTGCTGATGGTATTATGTATGGAGTATTATCTAATGATGTTTTATCTGATTTAGATGGTTTAGATATTGAATATCAAAGAAGATTAGAAGTTAGTGCTAAAGATAAAGCAGTTAAATTATTAGTAACAGATGGAATATCTACTATTAATATTCCTTATACTGATAATTATAATGGTGGAGTATATATTACTCATAACATGGCTAGTAAATATGATTTAAATGTAGGAGATACATTAAGTGTTCCTATAGATTTATCTATATTAACTAATTTAATTCCTGATTCTTATTTTGAGGATATGGATAATTATGTTATAGATGGTAAAGAAAATATTCTAGCAACTAATAATATAACATTAGATTTTGTTATAGAAGGATTAATGTATCATCCTGAAGGGATTACTGAGGAGTATCCTATATCATTAGAATATAGTGATTTTACTAATTCTTTAAAAAATGAAATAGAAGATAATTATATAGAGTCAACTTTTACTGAAACACTAGTTTCTATAGTAAGTGTAGAAGTATATACTGGTATAGTTTTTAAAGGAGATATTGATTTATTAACAAATAATTTTAATGAAGATTATTTTGTAATATTTAGTTCTGAATTTTTATTATTACAATTAAGAAATGATATAGATCAAGCATATCAATTAACTTATGTATTTCCTGTTGTTTTTATATTAGTATCAATACTAATTATCATTACAACAATTAGTCAATTAATATTTAAAGAGAAGTTAAATATAGCAACTCTAAAATCAATTGGTATAACTAATAAACAAATATATATGCATTATATTTTATTAACTATCTCGTTATGTATGATAGGTGGTATTATTGGTGCAATAGTAGGACCTATTATTATTCCTAATGTAATGGGGATAAAATATAATTTAATTTATTCATTACCTAATGTAAGTAATGTATATGCATTATTCCCTATTTTTTCTAATATTTTCTTATTTGTAATAATATCAACTATTGTAAGTTTCTTTATATTAAGAAGTAGTGTAAATACTTTACCTGCGACATTAATTAAAAATACAGGTGGTAAAAAATTTAAGAAATCTAAAATAGAAATAAGTTCTTGGAGTTTAAAAATAGCTCTAAGAAATATATCTCAAAATATATTTAGATCATTAATGGTTATTATAGGTGTTGGTGGTTGTGGTGCTTTATTTATAACTGGATTTGGTATAGATGACACACTTAATAATACAGTTGATTTAGAGATGTATTATACTTTTAATAGAGATGCAACAATTTCATTTGATAATTATAGTGTTGAGTTAAGAGATAAAATTAAATTAGATGTTAATTCGTATGAAGAGTTTAGTATGGTAGCAGGTGCTATTGATAGTGATATATTTAATGTTACTTATATTTATACTATTGATGATAATACTAATGTATTTAACAATGGAGATTTTGATGGTGTATATATCACAAATAAAACATCAGAATTATTTAATTTAAATATTAATGATGTAGTTATTGTTAAAATAAATAATGTTAAATATGAATATACTATAGATAAAATTATAGATGTTGGATTTAGCCAAGGTATATATATTCCTACTAGTTTAGCTATTCATGATTATGATGTAACTAATGCTTGGATTGATACTGATGATCAAGAAGCGATAGATGAGTTATTATCAAGTTATGATGGTATTAGTGATGTAGCAACTAATGTTGAATTTAAAATATCTTGTGATGAAGCATTAGGACCTATATCTATTATAAAAATAACATTACAAGTATTTGCTGTATTATTAGGTATAGTAGTTTTATATAATTTAGCATTATTAAATTATAAAGAAAGAAATAGAGATATAGCTACACTTAAAGTATTAGGTTTAACTAATTTAGAAATAGCTAAATCATTAATATATGAAATGATGATACTTGCTATATTAGGAAGTTTGTTTGGATTATGTTTAGGATATCCTATGTTAGTTTTATTATTATCTATAAATGAAGTAGATTTTATAAGTTATATTTATAAGTTAAATGTTAATTCTTATATATATACTTTTGTTTTTACTACATTTACAGCGTTAATAATTAACACAGTATTATTAAAACAAATAAATAAAATTAAAATGGTAGAATCATTAAAAAGCGTAGAATGATAAAAAAAGAACAAATTATTGGTAAATATGTAAAAATATAGTATAATAATTAATAATAAAATATTTATGGAGGTCTTATGATGATAGTATTGATAATAATAATGACAATGTTAATAATAATAGGAATAATTGTCTTTGTGTTATATAAATTAAAAAAAGAAAAATTTATTGAAGATGTTGTTACAATTAATGATAAATATAATGATGATATTTCATTAATTGATACTTCTAAATTTGTTTTTAATTATAGTGTAAGAGAAAAAATATTATGCGATATTTCAGATGAAGAAAAGAATTTCTTAATTAAATTAGCACCAAGTCCTAAGTTAATGCATAGAGATTTTAATACAAAAGATATAATGTTTCAAATATTTGAATTAGATTATAACAAAGAAACAAATAACGCTAAATTTATATTTCAAGAGGTTACTAAATATACAACTATAGAAAGTTATGTACAAAAAAGTTATGGTAAAGTACCAGTATATTCAAAGCCTAAATATAAGTCTAAAAAAATATATAAACATTTAACATTAACAGAGGAAGATTTTGAAAATATTACTTCACATCAAGAAATTTTATTAAAAGAATTTGCTGTTGATATTTGTATTCAATTAAAAGAGAAGTTTGGTGTTGAATATCCTTTATGGATAGAATATAAAATTGTTGATTTATTTAACCATTCAGGAAGAACAGCAATATTAAAAGAACATACAGAAAAGCATGATAAATTAAAAGAGTATACTCTTAATATTGAAAGAGCAATTACTATAAGTAAAAATAATATTATGACAATTGAACTAGAGATTTCTAAATTAATATCTTATGTTGAAAATCTAGAAACAGTAGATTTAGTTAAGTTAGATAAAAAAATAGAAAATACAAAAGAAGAAAATGTTAAAAAATTAGAAAAGTTAGCAAATTTAAGAGAAGAAATAGAAAATGCAATTCAAGTTGCTTCAATTAAAAAAGAAAATTATCAAAATGCTATAGTTGTAAACAATGCTACATTAGATCTTGCATTAGAAAATAATGATAAATTAAAAGATATACATGAAAAAATTAATGCAATGAGATTAAAACTAGAACTTGAATTTAAGAAACATGTTATTAATATTAAGAAAAATGTTGTAGTAAAAAAAGCAGAAGCTGTTGAAGTGAAAGAAATTCCAGAATCATTTTTCAAATTATTAGATTTACCAGAATATGCATATAGACCAATTGTTGGATGTTATGTAATTAGAAATAGAGAAAATGGTAAGTGTTTCGTTGGACAATCAAAAGATATAATGGATACTTTAGCAAAAGAATTTAGAGGGACAACTCCAACTAAAAAGATTTACGCTGAAGATTATTTTACATCTGGAAATAAAGAAGTATTATTTGAAGTTAGAATTATAGAGATATATGATGGAGAAGATATAAATGCTATTCAAAAAGAATTAATGGCTGAATATGATTCAAAATCAAATGGATATAATTAAATATAATCCCATCATGTGGTGGGATTATTATTTTTTAAATAAAAATATGATATAATATAAATAATAAGAGATAAGGGGATATTAAAATGGAAAAAATAGTAACATTCGGAGAAATAATGATGAGATTATCAACTCAAAATTATGAACCAATACATCAATCAAGAACATATGATGCAAGATATGGTGGAGGAGAAGCCAACGTAGCAGTAGCATTATCTCATATGGGACATGAAACATATTTCATGTCAAAATTACCACCTAATCAATTAGGAGATGGTGCTATAAAACATTTGAGAAGTCATGGAGTAAATACTGAGTACATTGCTCGTGGATCAACAACTCTAGGAATATACTTCTTAGAAAGTGGATTTGGTGGAAGACCAAGTAAAGTAATATATAATAGAAAACATAGTGCAATAACAAGAATTAAAAAAGAAGAGTTTAATTTTGATGAAATATTTAAAGATGCAACTTGGTTTCATATTAGTGGTATAACATTAGCATTAAATGAAAATACATTTAATTTAGCATTAGAAGCAATGAAATATGCTAAGAAACATGGGGTAACAGTAAGTTTCGATTTCAATTATAGAGCTACATTATGGGAATTAGAAAAAGCAATACCTGCATATAGAGCAGTACTACAATACATAGATGTATGTTTTGGAAGTTTCTTTGATATAAATACAATTGCTGGAATTACAATAGATAAAAAAGATGAAAAATTATCTATGCATGAAAAAAGAGAAAAAGTATTTAGAAACTTTCAAGAAAAATATGACGTTAAATATTTATTTGGAACAGATAGAATTGTTTATACAGCAAATGAAAATTCATTAGCAGGATATTATTATTCAAAAACAAATTCAAATGTAACAGATCCTATTAGATTTACAATATTTGATAGAATAGGTGGAGGAGATGCATATGCATCTGGTGTAATTCATGGATTATTAAAAGATTATGAAAATCCTGAATATGCTGTTAAATTTGGACTAAACACAAGTGTTCTAAAACATACAATATATGGAGATGCCTTTGTATTATCAGAAGATGATATTGAAGAATTTATGAAAGCAAATGGAAGTGCTGAAGTAAGAAGATAACCTAAAATTTGGCTTTATATTAACATATAGTAATATTGAAATAATATGAAATTATTATATAATTGAAAGTGGAGGTGTGATTATGGATAAAGAATATTTTTTAGCAACATTAAAAAGTAGAATAGCTTATTTAAGTGAAGAAGAATTAAAAAAATATCTAGACTATTATGAAAATGAAATAAATAAAAGAATTAGTAATGGATTAGATGAATATGCTGCTGTTAAAGAAATAGGACCTATAATTGATATAATTTATAAAATTAAAAATAAGAGCACTGAAACTATTGTGGTAACTGATAATGTTATTGAAATAGAAAAAGAAGAAAACATTATAATAGAAAATAAACCAAGTAGAAAAAAAGTAATAATAGCAACATCACCTTTATGGAGTATAGCTGCAATAGTAGTTGGATTATTTATGATATTAATGTATGTTTCAGGATTAACATTATTCTCCTCAGGAATTATAATGTTCTTCACAACATTTACATCATTAGGAAGTCCTCTTTCAACGATAATATTTGGATTAGGATCAGGACTATGCTTATTTGGACTAGCAATCATATCAATTCCTTTAGCATTATTTATAACTAATATTATAGTTGGTAAATATAAACATTATTATGCTGTATTAAAGGAGGAACTTAAATGAAAAAGTTTTATATAGTAGGTTCTTTAATTGTTGGAGTATCATGTGTATTAATGTTGATAGCTTTTATAATAAGTGGGTTTAATTTATACGATGTAACAAATTACGGTAATTTCACAAGAAATGAATTTAATGATTTTCAAGACTATGACATAAAATTACTAGATTGTGAATTTATTGTAATAAACAATAATTCAAGAGATGATGTTGTAATGGAATATCATACAAGTGAAAAAATAGATTATAATATTGAAATAGATGATATTAATAAAGAAGTAATAATAACTCAAATAGGAACAGATACATTAAATAGTATCGTACCAGGAGCTGACAAACCATTATCAATAAGTATTCCATCAAACGATTTAACTAGAAATATAAATATAGAAACATTAGATAAAGAAAATGTAATAATAGAAGTTGAAGATGTTAATTTAAATGTTATTAATATATTAACATATGATGGAAAAGTAAGTATAGATGATGTAGTCGCTACAACAATAAATATTCAAGGTGAATTACTAATTGTTGATTTACATGATATAAACTGTCAAGATTTATATGTTAATAATAAAGAAGGAAAAGTAAAAATAAATAGAGCTAATATATACTTACTTGATATAAATATAGATAATGTCTCATGTGATATTGTTTTACCTTTAGAACAAGGATTTTATATACTAGATATCTCATTAATTGGAAATTCTAGTTGTAACTATGAAAGTGGCGGAGAAGGTTCTATCGAGATATTTATAGAAGCATTAGATTCTGATGTAGATTTCAAATTTAAATAAGAGCGTAATAACGCTCTTTTTTCTTTTTATATTAAATAAGAATAACTAATGAAAAAATTATGTAAAAAAATGTTATTGTTTGAATAGAATGCTAATATATGTTATAATTTTGTAAAAGAGGTGTGATTATGTCAATAATAGAAGTTAAAAATTTAACTAAAAAATACGGTGAAAAAGAAGCTGTAAAAGGAATTACATTTAATGTAGAAGAAGGAGAATTATTTTCATTCCTAGGAGAAAATGGTGCTGGAAAAAGTACAACAATAAATATCTTATGTGGAGTACTAAAAAAGACATCTGGAGAAGTAACAATATGTGGATTAGATTTAGATAAAGATGCTGATGCAATAAAAGAACAAATAGGAGTAGTATTCCAAGGTTCAATATTAGATGGTTGTTTATCTGTATACAATAATCTAAAAACAAAAGCTGCATATTACAATTTATCAAAAGAAGAAATGAAAGAAAGAATTGATTATGTAGTAGAAGTATTTAATTTAGAAGATATCCTAAAACAAAAATATAATACATTATCAGGTGGTCAAAGAAGACGTGTTGATATAGCACGTGCATTACTAAATAGACCTAAAATATTATTTTTAGATGAACCAACAACTGGTTTAGATCCACAAACAAGAGTATTAGTTTGGAACACATTACATAAATTACGTACAGAAGCTAATCTAACAATATTCTTAACAACACATTATATGGAAGAAACAGCATTAGCTCATGATGTAGTTGTAATGGATCATGGATTAATAGTTGCTCATGATACACCATTTAATTTAAAAGATAAATATACAACAGATAGAATTATATGGTATATAAATGAAGCTGAAGAAAACAACAAATTATTAGAAAATGAAAAATTAAGTTATAAATATAGTAATGATGCTTATATAATAAAAATAAAGAGCACAGAAGATGCAGCTGAATTTATAAGTAATAACAAAAAAGTAATAAAAAACTTTGAAGTAATAAAAGGAAACATGGATGATGTATTCTTAAATATTACAGGAAGAAAATTAGGTGAGTAAAATGAAAAATAAATTACTAACATTCACTTTATTAACAAGAAGAAACGTATTATTGTTTTTAACAAATAAAACAACAGTATTCTTTTCATTGTTAGCAAACGTAATAATATTAAGTTTATACTTACTATTCTTAAAAACAAACTATGTAACAATATTAACAGATTCATTAGCTGGATTAGAAATAAGTGCTAAACTAATAGATGGATTTGTAAATAGCTATTTAATAGCAGGTATATTAGGTACAACATGTATAACAGTTGCTCTAAACTCATTATCAGTAATGGTTAAAGATAGAGAAGATAAAGTAGATTTAGATTACAAATCATCGCCTGTAAGTAAAACATTAGTATCATTATCATACTTCTTAGGAGCATTGATATGTACATTTATTATTGGTGCAGTATTCTTAACATTAAGTTTAATAGTATTAGCTGTAACAGGTTCATTTTATTTATCAATCTTTGGTGTAATTAAATTATACTTAATTTTATTACTAGGATGTATCTCTTCAACAACAATAATGGTAATAGTAGCTAGTTTCTTTAAAAGTAGTTCTGGATTAGGAGCATTTGGTGGAATAGTATCTGCTGTATCAGGGTTCTTAATTGGTGCTTATATGCCAATATCACAATTTAGTGATGGAATACAAATATTTTCTAATACATTACCAGCAAGTCATATTGCTGCGTTATTAAGAAACGAATTATTAAATCCAGTATTAAATGAAATCAATGTAGCATTAGCTGGATCAGATGGTGGTATGTTCGCAATAACAATGAGAGAAGTATTTGCATTTAAATTAAATTTCTTTGGTAATACAATAAATATGGATGCAATGTATATATATGTTGCTGTATCATCAGTAGTATTTGGTGCTATATCAGTATTTGTATTTAAAAAATTAAATAAATAATATAAGGGCTAAGGCCCTTATTTTATTTTTATCTAAAACAATGTATAATATAAATAATGAAATGAGTGATTAAAATGAATATAACATTTAATAATGTAAGTTTTAAATATGGAGAAAAAAATCTACTAACAAATATAAGTACAACATTTAGAGATGATCGTAAAACAGCATTAGTTGGTAAAAATGGTAGTGGTAAAACTACAATGTTAAAACTAATAGCTGGTAAAGAAAAACCTAATAGTGGAGAAATAATAATATCTGGTAAAAGCAAAATAAATTATTTAGATCAAGAACCTGTATTTCCTAAAGATACTAAAATAGTAGATTTATTTAATAATATAGAAGATATAAATGAATATGAAATAAAATCAATATTAAATAAATTTAAACTAACAAATCATGAACTAGTATGTAATAACTTATCTGGTGGAGAAAAGAAGAGACTAGCATTAGCTATTTGTTTAGTAAAACAATGTGATATGTTAGTATTAGATGAACCTACGAATCATTTAGATATAGATATGATATTGTTTTTAGAGAAGTTTTTAAATAAATGGAATAAAGGATTAATTTTAATAACACATGATAGATATTTTCTAGATGTAGTATGTAATCAAATAATAGAAATAAAAAACAATAATGTATATGCATATGATGCAAACTATTCAAAGTATTTAGAATTAAGAAAAATAACAGAACAAGAATTATTAAAAGAACAACAAAAACATAAAAAAACAATGATTGAAGAAGAGGCTTGGGCAAGTAGACAACCAAAAGCCAGAACAACAAAATCAAAATCAAGATTAGATAGATTTGAAGAATTACAAAATAAAACATTTGAAACAAATAATAATGTTGAATTTAATAGTATAAAAACAAGACTAGGAAAAAAACTAATAGAAATAATTGATGGTTCTAAATCATTTGATAAACCATTATTTAATAATTTTAATTTATCATTATTAAGAAGTGATACAATAGGATTCATTGGTAAAAATGGAAGTGGTAAATCAACATTATTTAAAATAATAATGGGATTAGAACAATTAGATGCTGGAGAAATAATATTAGGTGAAACATTAAGAATAGGATATCTTACTCAAGAAGTAGATGTAGTTGATAATGAAATAACTTTAATGGATTACTTAAATGATGTATCTAATGAAATACTAACTACTGATGGAGTAAAGACTGTATCGTATGTATTAGAACAATTTAATTTTGATAAAGAACAACATTATTCTAAATTAAAATTTTTATCTGGTGGAGAAAAAAGAAGATTACAATTAGTAAAAGTATTAATACAAAATCCTAATTTATTAATATTAGATGAGCCTACTAATGACTTAGATATAAATACACTAGATTCATTAGAAGAATATTTAGAAACATTCATAGGTCCTATATTAATAGTATCTCACGACAGATACTTTCTAGATAATACATGTAATAAATTATGTGTATTTGAAAATAATAATATAAGTATAACAAATGATTCATATACAGATTATTTAAACAAATTTACATTTGAAACAAATAACAAATCAAAAGGTGATACAAGAGTTGCTAAAGTTAAAATGAGTTCTAAAGATCGTAATTTATTAGAAGAGTTAGAAAAAGAAATCCCTTTACTAGAAGAAAAATTAGATTTATTAAAAAAAGATTTAAATAAATTAACATCAGAATATACTCAAATAATGGAACTTACTACACAAATAGAAGAATTAAGTTTAGATATAAATATTAAAACAGAAAAATATTTTGAATTATTAGAATTAAAAGAAAGTTTATCATAAAAAATAAAATAACATAATACAATATAGTAGGTGATTTACTATGAGACGTATTATGTTATTTTTTTCATCAATATCATTTCTAATGACAATGGGATATACATTAGAAAATAAAGTAAATAAAATTATTTATATTGATCCAGGGCATGGTGGATATGATGGTGGTGCTGTTGTAAATGAAATTGAGGAAGCTGATATAAATTTAGAAATTTCATTACAGTTAAAATCAATTCTAGAAGATAATGGTTATACAGTATTATTAACTAGAGAAACTGATGAAGATTTATGTGAAGATAAATTTATAAAAAAAGAAGATATAAAAAAAAGAGTAGAATTAATAAATAATAGTGATTGTTTATTATATATATCTATTCATCAAAATTTATATACAGATTCTAAATATAGTGGTGCTCAATGTTTTTATAACAAATATAATCCTTTATCAAACATGTTAGCAAACAATGTACAAAGTAGTATAATTAAACAACTTAATAACACAACTAGGGTAGCTAAAAGTATAGAAGAAATATATTTAATAGATAATGTAATTAAACCAGGAATATTAATTGAATGTGGATTTATGAGTAATGAACATGAATTATCTTTGTTAATGACTGATGAGTATCAAAAGAAATTTTGTAATAGTATATACTATGGTATTTTAAGTTATTTACTATTAGTATAAAAAAAGAGTATTTGAATTTAATCAAATACTCTTTTTAACTTATCATTCTCTCTTAGCTCCATCTTTTTTATAAAAATCATTAAATGGATCATCATCATCTTCATATAATTTATTATTTAAATTGTTATAACTATTTTGACGAGTAGTATTATTTATTCTATTTCTAGTTCCCTTACGAACTAATACAATTATGATAAACATAATAATCATTGGGAAGAATGTAGCGAAAAGAGAAAAAAATACTAATCCAGAAATTGCTACAGTACTTATATCACCAGAGTTTTTATCAATTTTTATTTGTATTGTATCACCAATATTTAATTTTTGATTTGATTCTAGTTCATATCTTTTATTATAAACACGATCATAATTATAAGTAATATAAACATCATACAAATAAACATTATCATCTTCATCATAATATTCATTATAAATTGTTGATATACTAGCATCTACTTGTGTTGTTGTATTTAATACACCTGAATTAAATATTGATACAATATTAAATAATATAAATATACCTATAAATATAAAAGCAAATACATTTATTCTCTTAGCGTTTAACATATATTTTCTCCTTTTATATAAATTATCTTTGTTAATTTAATTATACAACAATTTACCACAAAATTATAGTTAATGTTTTATTTGATATATTTAGATTTTCCTAATATAATAATAGTATAGTACTGTGAGGGATTAATATGAAAATAATAAAAACAAAAAACAATTTAGAAACAATAGCAGTTGGAAATAAAATCGGACAATCTTTAAAAGGTGGAGATGTTATTTTATTATCTGGTGATTTAGGTGCAGGTAAAACTACATTTACAAAAGGAATAGGTGAAGCTCTTAATATAAAAAGAGTTATAAACTCTCCAACATTTACTATAGTAAAAGAATATCAAGGTAATCATAAATTAATACATATGGATTTATATCGATTAGAACAATTAGAAATGGATATAGAAGAATATTTTAATGAAGATAATATATGTGTATGTGAATGGCCTAAAGATAATATGGAAGTATTAAATTATGAGCATATATCTATTGAAATATATAGAACAAGTGATAATGAAAGAGAAATAAAAATAAAAACTAACTCTAAACGTTTAGAAGAAATAGTAGGTGAATTATAATGTGTAGTTTAATAATAGATACTTCAACAAAATATTTATATTTATGTTTAGTTAAAGATAATAAAGTAATTAAGGAAATATTAGAGGATGGAAATAAAAACCATGCTCCTCACAGTGTATTACTAATAGAAGAAATATTAAAAAATAATAAAATTAATATAAATGAATTAACAGAAGTAATATGTGGAATAGGACCAGGTTCTTATACTGGATTAAGAATATCATTAACAATTGCTAAAATGATTTGTAGTTTTAAAAATATCCCATTAAAAACAATATCAACATTATATTTAATGAGTAGTGCATATGAAGGTAAAATAGTGCCTGTAATAAGTGCTAGAAGAGAAAACTATTTTTGTGGTGGATATAATAACGATAAATTAATATTAGAAGAAAACGTTAGAACAAAAGAAGAAATAGAACAAGAAGTAAAAGAATTTAAATATATAGAAGAAGATATGTTTAAAGTAGATCCTTTAAAAGTATTAAAATATGCTAAAGAAGAAAGTAAGGTTGATGAGGTTGTTCCTAATTATTTAAGAATAACAGAAGCTGAGTATAACCTTAAAAATAAAAATGATAAGAAAATGTAATAGTGATGATTTACTATCTTTAGAACAATTAGAAAAATCATGTTTTAAATCACCACTAGATTATAACTTTTTAAAACAAGATATAGAAAACAATCCATTTTCAAATTATTTATGTTATGAAGAAAATGGTGTTGTTATTGGATATATAGGACTTTGGATAGCTGACATAGGTTCAATAATTAATTTATGTGTAAATGAATTACATAGAAGAAAACAAATAGCTAGTATGTTATTAGAAGAAGCAATAAAACAATGTGAAAATAAAGAAGTTACACAAATATCTCTAGATGTTAGAGTGTCTAATGATAAAGCACGAAATTTATATAATAAATATAATTTTAAAGAAGTATTAATAAGAAAAAATTACTATGATAATAAAGAAGATGCAATAGTAATGGTAAGGAGTAGTATATGATAGTATTAGGAGTAGAAACAAGTTGTGATGAAACAAGTGTAGCGATATATGATGGTAAAACAATATTATCAAATATTGTACTATCTCAAATAGATATACACCAAGAATTTGGTGGAGTTGTACCTGAGGTTGCTAGTCGACATCATGTAAGAAATGTAAGTATAGTATTTAAACAAGCATTAAAAGAAGCTAATTTAAAACCTGAAGATATAGATTTAGTTGCTGTAACAGAAGGTCCAGGATTAATAGGTTCATTATTAGTTGGAATAACAGCAGCTAAAACATTTGCATTATGTTATGATAAACCTATTATAGGAGTAAATCATTTAGCAGGACATATATATGCTAATCAAATCGAATCAGAAATGAAGTTTCCATTACTTGCTTTATTAGTAAGTGGTGGTAATACAGAGTTAATCTTAATGAAAGATCATTTTGAATTTGAAGTGTTAGGAGAAACATTAGATGATGCTGTTGGTGAAGCTTACGATAAAGTAGCAAGAGTATGTGGACTACCTTATCCAGGAGGTCCTCACGTTGATAGATTAGCAGCATTAGGAAATGATACATATAATTTACCAAGAGTAATGATTAATTCAAAAGATTACAATTTTAGTTTTAGTGGTTTAAAAAGTGCAGTAATAAACTTAGCACATAATTTAAAACAAAAAAATCAAGAAATTAATATAGAAGATTTATGTTGTAGTTTTCAAAAAAGTGTTATAGAAGTATTAGTTTCTAAAACATATAATTGTGTAAAAGAATTTGATGTTAAACAAGTAATAGTTGCTGGAGGAGTATCAGCAAACAAAGGATTAAGACAAGCAATAACATCTAAATTCGAAAATGAAAATGTTGAAGTAGTAATACCTCCATTTAAATATTGTACTGATAATGCAGCAATGATAGCCTCTTGTGGATATTATCAATATCAAAAAGATAAAAAAACAAGAAAATTAGATATAAATGGAATATCAAATTTAGAGTTATAATAAGTAAAGCAGCAATGTACATCATTGTTGCTTTTTACATTAATTTACCAACAAATATAAAAAATATAATAGAAATGTAAAATATAAATAAAAAAATTGAAATTTTATATTAAAAATAACATATATTATAGTATAATATAAAATAAGGATAAAGGAGAGATGTTAAATGAGCGAGATAACAAATTTTATAAAAAAAATAATGCAAGATGATTTAGACAATGGAAATGTTAAAAAAATAATAACAAGATTTCCACCTGAACCAAATGCTTATTTGCATATAGGTCATGCAAGAGCAATATATACAAACTTTTTATTAGCGCAAAGTTTTGGTGGTCATACATTTTTAAGATTTGATGATACTAATCCAGCAAAAGAAGATGAAAAATATATTAAAGCTATAGTAGATGACTTAAAGTGGTTAGGATGTAAACCTAAAAAAGTATATTTTGGAAGTGATTACTTTGAAGATGCATTTAATAAAGCATTAATATTAATCAATAAAGGATTAGCATATGTTGATGACCAAACTAAAGAACAAATAGCAACTAATAGAGGAACATTTGAAACTCCAGGAGTTGATAGTCCATTTAGAAATAGAACAATAAAACAAAATATGGATATGTTCTTAAAAATGAGAGATGGAAAATATAAAGAAGGACAAAAAGTATTAAGAGCTAAAATTGATATGAGTAACCCTAATATCAATCTTAGAGATCCTATTCTTTATAGAATATTAAAAATGGAACACCATAGACAAAAAAATAATTGGTGTATTTATCCAATGTACGATTATGCTCATCCGTTACAAGATGCTAAAGAAGGAATAACACATTCATTATGTTCTTTAGAATTTGATAACCATCGTCCTTTATATGATTGGGTTGTAGAACAAACTCAATGTGCTCATGTACCTCACCAATATGAATTCGGAAGATTAAATATTGATGGAATGATTATGTCTAAAAGATATTTAAAAGAATTAGTAGATAAAAAAGTAGTAAGTGATTATGATGATCCTAGAATGCCTACATTAGTAGGTTTAAAAAGAAGAGGATTTACACCTTCAGCAATTAAAAGTTTCATTTTAGATACAGGTTTATCAAGAGCTAATTGTAGTACTGATTACAAAATGTTAGAACATTTCTTAAGAGAAGATTTAAAATTAACTACTCAAAGAAAAATGGCTATACTAAAACCTTTAAAAGTTGTTATAACAAATTATGATGAAGATAAAATAGAATATTTAGAAGCTCATAATAACTCTGAAGTAGAAGAATTAGGAACAAGAGAAATTGCTTTCGGTAGAAATCTATATATTGAACAAGATGATTTCTGTGAAGTTAAACCTAATAACAAATACAAACGTTTATCTTTAGGTGATGAAGTAAGATTAATGAATGCTTATTTCATTAAATGTAATGAAGTTAAAAAAGATAAAAAAGGTAATATTATTGAAATACATTGTACATATGATGTAGCTACTAAATCAGGTAGTGGATTTAACGAAAGAAAACCTAATGGAACAATTCACTTCGTTGAACAAACAACTGCATTAAAAGCAGAATTCCATATGTTCGATTCTTTAATAAATGAAGAAGCTCCTAAAGATACTCCTTTATTAAAAAGAATAAATAAAAATTCAACAACTATCTTAAAAGGATTTGTTGAAGCGAGTTTAGCAGATACTAAAAAATTAGATCATTTCCAATTTGTAAGAAATGGTTATTATACAACAGATAAATTATCTAAAAAGAGAAATTTAATATTTAACTGTACTTGTGAATTAAAATCAAGTAAATAAAAAGAAAACATATTCTATTAATTTAGAATATGTTTTTTTAAGTTATATAATAATTAAAATAAAATTAGTAAAACGTTAATTACTATCTAATTCATCAGAGTAATTATCATTTTTTCTTAATTCCTTTTTATCAACAAAAGTTCTTTCATAACTAGAAGGTTCAAGGTTAAATTCCTTAATACATTTTCTAATGATAAATATAACAGCTATTATAACGAAAAATGGAAGTATACAATAAAGTAATAAAGTTGGAAGCGATTCATTGGTATATCCATTAGATAATAATTCTGTAATTGATTTTATATAAAATATAAAACAATTAATTACTGGATAACTAATAAATATAATCATAATAACGTATTTAATTAATTTATTTTTTTTATCATTCTTAATCCCTATTTTATTATGTTTATTTATTGTTCGCTTTATCGGTTTAGATGGTTTAGCACTAAAAGTGATATCTCCATTTTCCATACGTTTTCTATCTATCTCAGTTAACTGATTAAAATCATCAGGTAATCCATATTTATGTCCTCTTTGCATTCCGAACCCAGAATTACATTTATAAATATAGAAGTGACATGGTATACCAAATAGAAATTTCTTTGTAAAAACATAAATGGGTACTGAAATACTGAAAATACCTACAATCAAAAAAATTATACCTGTAAAATTAACACCATAAGAATTGAATATGAACGTACTAATAACGATAAAAGAAATTCCTATTAAAAAAAATAAACCAAATATTTTGAATAAATCCCATTTAGTAGCAGTTCTAACTTTTCCGTTCATACAATCAACTCCTCGTATACTAAATAGATTGTATAATAAAAATAGAGGTAAATCAATAAAAGTTATAATATATAAAGATTACATTTATAACAATTAATATACTATTTCTTCTTTAAAAAATGTGCGTTTTATGGTATTATAAAACTAATGTGTTATAAAAAGGAGATAAATATTATGTTAAAAACAATAGACTTAGGATTACAATTTGGTTCAAGAAAATTATTTGATAAAGTTAACTTACAATTTACTAAAGGAAATTGCTATGGAATTATCGGTGCTAATGGTGCTGGTAAATCAACATTCTTAAAATTATTAGCAGGAGATATTCAATCTACTGAAGGTAATGTAATTATCGATAAAGATGAAAGATTAAGTATGTTAAGACAAAATCAAAATGAATATGATGATACAACTGTTATGAAAACTGTATTAGCAGGACATAAAAGATTAGTAGATATAATGAATCAATTAGACGAATTATATTTAAAAGAAGATATGACTGATGAAGATGGAATGTTAATGGCAGATTTACAAGGTGAATTAACTGATATGAATGGTTGGGATGCTGAATCAGATGCAGCAACATTATTAAATGGTATTGGTGTAACATCTGATTGTCATTATATGTTAATGGGAGAATTAGATTCTAAAATAAAAGTAAAAGTATTACTTGCTCAAGCAATCTTTGGAAACCCTGATATCTTATTATTAGATGAACCAACAAATAACCTTGATGCTAAAGCAGCTAGATGGTTGGAAAATTTCTTAGCAAATTTTGAAAATACAGTATTAGTAGTATCTCATGATAGACATTTCTTAAATAATGTTTGTACTCATATATGTGATGTTGATTTTAAAAAGATTAGTTTATATGTTGGGAATTATGATTTCTGGTATCAAGCTTCTCAATTAGCAGCAAAACAACAAAAAGATGTAAACAAAAAACAATCTGATAAAGTAAAAGAATTACAAGAGTTCATTGCTAGATTTAGTGCTAATGCATCAAAATCTAAACAAGCAACATCAAGAAAAAAATTATTAGATAAAATAGAAATAGAATCAATAGAACCATCAACAAGAAGATATCCATTTATGGGGTTTAAACCAAATAGAGAAGTTGGAAATGATATATTAATTGTTGAAGGATTAACTAAAAAACCTTATTTTGAAAACTTAAGCTTTACAGTAAGTAAAAATGATAAAATAGGTTTCTTAGCAGATAACACACTTGCTACAACAACATTATTCAATATCTTAGATGGTAGAGATGAAGCAGATAGTGGAAAATTCAAATGGGGTGTAACAACTCAAACAGGTTACTTATTCCAAGAAAATAGTGAATACTTCTCAACTGATATTACATTAGTAGATTGGTTAAGACAATATTCTCCTGATGATCAAGCAGAATCTTTTATAAGAGGTTGGTTAGGAAGAATGTTATTTAGTGGTGAAGAATCATTAAAAAAATCAAATGTATTATCTGGGGGAGAGAAAGTAAGATGTTTATTCTCTAAATTAATGTTAGAGGGTGGAAATGTTTTAGTATTAGAAGACCCAACAAACCACTTAGACTTAGAAAGTATTACAGCATTAAATGAAGGTATGATAAAATATCCTGGTAATATCTTATTTACATCTCATGATGCTGAGTTATTAAATACAGTTTGTAATAGAGTAATATCTTTAGGTGAAAAGAATATTGACCAACAAGGTACTTACGAAGAATTCGTAGAAAAATATTTATAATAAAAGGAGACTGATGTCTCCTTTTACTAATAAGGGGGTAATTTTATGGCATACAATCATTTTGTTCCACAATTTATATTAAAACAATATGATAAAAAACTTAATGTATATTCTATTAAAGAATGTAAATTAGATACAAATAGAACATCTAAACGTATATTTGGTGAAGAAGAACTTTATGGACAAGAGTTAGAAGATATGTTTACAAAAATGGAAGGTATATTTTCTAATGTTTATTATAATAAAATACTAAGTGATAAAATTGAACTAACAACAAAAGAAATATTAATTGTAAAAAAATACTTATTAATAAGTCAAATTAGAGTTGAAATGTCTATAGAAAATGATGATAGAGATGAAGAAGAGTATATAAAAAAATATAATCTAAATAGATTTAAAGAAGATAAAATATCAAAATTGAAAAGAGCAGTTAAAAGTATTATCGAATGTGTGTCTTTTGAAGAATTGTTAAATAATAAGAATACTACAGGCGCAACTATAAAATGGGCAACAATTTATGAATTGTGTCATTTAGTATTTTGGGATTCTAAAAAAGTTGAAGAAGATTTTATAATAAGTGATACTGGTATGACATGCGAACATGAATATTCTAAAATTGTATATAATGAAGAATTATCTAAGCGTTTTTGTTTTGTTAAACAATTTGAAAAAATTAAAAATTTTGATTTTAAAAATGCTAAAAAATATGATAAATTTCAAAATAATGATTTAAGAACTATTCAAGCTAATTTTTATGTATTTAACATTTCAAAAGATAGAATGATAGCATTAGTAAATCCATTTTATAAGCATCATCCTATTTATAAAAATAAATTATCATATGATTTTATTGATATTTTTCCAACACTTATGTCACATGAAGCTATGGCACCTAATGAATTCGAATTAACTCCTAAATCAAAAATAGAAAATGACATAGAAAGAAAATATAATTTTGAAATAAAAAATTTAACATTAGAAGAAATCGTTTATATTAATAATTTAATTTTAGATAGAGTAGATAACTATTTAGCTTTTGTTGATAAAGATAAAATAAAAAGAAGTGTTTCAACATATGCTTTTCTACCAATTAAGAATATTGATTATGATAATCAATCTAATGATTTAATTTCAGATGCAATTGATAATACAAATGATATAAATAAAAAGTATTCTAATTTATTTGATATATACGAAAATTTAGATGAAGAATATAATACTATTTTTTGTAAATATAAAGAAGATTGTAATGAGCAACAAAAAACAGCATTTGCTTACGCAACAGCATTTAATAACTTTTTAATAAGTTCTGGTGATAAAAAGAATTTTAAGAAATAAATGCCGTTATAGCGCTATTTTTAGCAAATATAATTGTTAAATTAAGTTTAAATAAAATATAAAAATAAATTGTATAAAAATATAAAATAATAAATATTTTTCTTTTTAATTTAGACAAAATAGAGTATAATAAAACTACTAAAAATAAGAAAGGAGATATACTTATGAACTTATTAGAAGGATTAAATGATAGACAAAAAGAAGCTGTTATTACTACTGAGGGTCCTGTAATGGTTATTGCTGGAGCAGGGAGTGGCAAGACTAAAGTATTAACTCATAGGATAGCTTATATAATTAATGAATTAGGTATATCTTCACATAATATATTAGCAGTTACATTTACTAATAAAGCAGCATTAGAAATGAAAAGTAGAGTAAGTAAATTAGTTAATATAGATACAAAAAATATGTGGATTTCAACTTTCCATAGTTTTTGTGCTAGAGTATTAAGAAGAGAAATACAACATTTAGGATATAGAAAAGATTTTACTATTATTGATACTGATGAATCTTTAAAAGAAATTAAAATAGTAATGAAAAAATATGATTTTACAGATTATGAACCAAGAGATATACAATGTTTTATTTCTAATTATAAAAATGATATGAAGGTTTTAATACCTGATCGTAACATTGGTGCTTTTTATGATTTTTATGATAAATATGAATCCCATTTATTTGAGAATAATTTATTAGACTTTGATGACTTAATTTTAAAAACATTAAAATTATTAAATGGAAATTTAAGTATATTAGAGAAGTATTCTAATATGTTTAATTATGTAATGATTGATGAGTTTCAAGATACAAACAAATCTCAATATGAATTAGTTTTATTATTAAGTTCTGCTCATAATAATATTTTTATAGTTGGAGATCAAGATCAATCAATATATTCTTTTAGAGGAGCATTAGTAACTAATATTGCTGGGTTTAAAAGAGATTATAAAGAAACTAAAACAATTTTATTAGAACAAAACTATCGTTCAACTCAAAATATATTAGATGCTGCTAATAAAATAATTAGTAGTAATAGAAATAGAATTGAAAAGAAATTATTTACTGATAATAAAGATGGAATTGATCCTATTATTAAATGTTTAGATACATCATATGGTGAGGCTAATTATCTAACTAATGAAATAAATAATTTATTAAGACAAGGTTATCAATATAAAGATATTGCTGTAATATATAGACTTAATTCTTTATCAAGAGGTTTTGAAGATGAGTTTATCAAAAAGAATATTCCTTATGTTATTTATGGTGGTTTATCTTATTTTAGTAGAAAAGAAGTTAAAGATATAATTGCTTATTTAAGATTAATATGTAATTTTGATGATAATTTTTCTTTAAGAAGAATAATAAATGTTCCTAAAAGAAAAGTCGGAGATGCAAGTATGAGATTACTTGAGGATAGTGCTCTACTTCACCAAGAATCTTTATTTAGTGTTTTAGATAAAACAAGTTTAAGTTCAGCGGTATCTTCTAATTTAAGAGATCTTAAGAATACTATTGTTAATTTAAGAAGTAAAATTGAAGAAATGGAATTAAGTGATTTTGTTAAAGAAGTTATAGATAAAACAAAGTATAAAGATATGTTAAAAGATGCTGATGAAGAAGATAGATTAGATAATGTTATGGAGTTACGTTCTGTTTTATTAGATGTATCTGAGTTTTATGAAGGTACTAATCAAGAAAAATTAGAAGCATTTTTATTAGATGTTGCTTTAAAGACTGATACTGATAATGTTAAAGATGATGACAATAAAATTAAACTTATGAATTATCATCAAGCTAAAGGATTAGAATTCAAAGTTGTATTTATGACAGCTATGGAAGCTAATATATTTCCAGCACAAAGATCTATTACAGAATTTGAAATTGAAGAAGAATATAGAATTTGTTATGTTGGTATAACAAGAGCAATGGAAAAACTTTATTTAACACATTGTGAATCTAGAAGATTATATGGTAAAGATTCATTTATGCAAAAAAGTATATTTTTAAGAAAACTTCAACCAAAATCATCTAGTACTCAACCAAAATCACAACCTTATATGCAAAAACATTCTTATTATAATGACACTGTTTATAGTGAAATTAGTTATAATATTGGTGATAAAGTTCAACATAAAGCATGGGGTATAGGTGTTGTTGTCAAAGTTGACGCAGATAATGTTAGTATTGCATTTGATATTGCTGTTGGATTGAAAATATTAAAAGCAGGACATCCATCATATTCAAGAATAGAGGAATAATATGAGAATAAAAATATTAAAAGAGGACTTTGTTGTAGTGAAATTAGAGAACTTAGAAGAAGTTAATATTCATGATGAGTTCTGCTTTATAAGTAAAACAGATGAAGAACTATCTTTAGTATGCACATCAAGATTTACTCCCACAAAGTGTCTAGATATACAAAAAGGATACAGAGCATTCAGAATTAATGAAAAATTAGATTTTAATTTAATTGGAGTAGTAGCTAAAATTACTTCATTACTAGCATTAAATGAAATTAGTGTATTTGTTGTTTCAACATTTAATACTGATTATTTCTTAGTGAAAAATGCTAAACTAGGAAGAACTATGGATATTCTTATAGCTAATAATTATGAAATAGAAAATGAAAACGAACCTAATTAAATTAGGTTCGTTATATTTTTTTTAATTGTCTTTTTGATCTTTGTTCTATTAAATATTGTGTTGCTGTATATTTTGCTATTGTTGATAAATATGCATGGAAAGATATTGCGATAAATAGTAATAAATATAAATTAATATATGGTACTAAGATTAAGAAGAAAATGTAATGAGAATACATTACTAGAGCATTCGTAAATAATAATTTAAAGATATTAGGAATGTTAATAGTATTTGTTATTAAATACTTTTGAAAATACACATACCAAGATGCTATAAGTATTTTAACTGAGTTTAAAAAAACTAAAACAAGTGGTAGTAATACAATTGGTAGTTTCCATAAAAAAGTAATTAAGAAAAATACAATCCAAAATATCGAATGTAATATTATCATAAATATTAATTGTCTAATTGGTTTTACAGTATCTTTATTTCTAATTTCTGATCTAATATCTCTTCTACATAAATATTGACTTAATAAGTAACCGCCAATTAAAATTCCAATTGATAAAATAATTAAAATTGTCCCGGAACTAAAGTCTTTATTGTATACTTTGAATATGTCATAAATATCTAATGAAGTATCTGATAAAAAAGAAGAGTCTAACATGTAAGATAAGTCCATGTGACTAAAATATTCTGTTAATTCTTCAACAAAACTATTATAACTTGATATATCACTCTTAAATGGCATATATATACTTAATCTAAATAATACTGAAAATATAGCAATCGATAATGCTATTACTCCCATTATTTTTAGTAAATTAAATATATAAGATTTGTAATTATATATACTAGCTTTTAGCATTAACTATCACCTCGTTTAACTATTTTACCATAATACTTAAATTGTAACAATGGATTAGTACGTGTGAAATATTGTAAAAAAAATTATTCATGTTATAATATTTCATGTAGAAAAGAGGAGAATTATGAAAAAAAATATTGTAAAAGGAATTACATTTGTTTTATCGCTTATGTTATTTGTTTCATTAGTTGGTTGCTCTAGTGATGGTTCAACATTACAACAAATAACAGGAATCACATTTTCAGACTCAACTGTACAATACAATGGAGACGAACAAGAAATTATTGTTAAAGGAAATAATATAGAAAACTATACTGTTTCTTATACTAATAACAAAGGGACAAATGTTGGAGTATATAATGCAACAGCTAAAATATCTGCTGATGGTTATAATGATTTAACATTAAGTGCTAAATTAACAATAACTGGACTTGATATAACAGGAATTACATTTAATGATAAAGAGACTGATTATGATGGTCAAACAAAGAAAATAGAAATTGAAGGTACATTACCAACTGGTGTAACTGTAGCTTATGAAAATAATGAAGCAGCTAATGTTGGAGTATACAATGCTAAAGCAACATTAACAGGTACTAATTATGAAACATTAGTATTAGAAGCAACATTAACAATTAATGATGTTGAAGGTGAAGAAATTACTGGAGTAACATTAGCTAATAAAACAGTTACTTATGATGGACAATCTCATTCATTAGTAGTTGCTGGAGATGTTTCAGGATTTGATGTTGAATATTCAAATAATAATAAAACTGATGCTGGAGTATATAAAGTTTCTGTAGTTATCTCAAAAGAAGGATATAAAACATTGAGATTAGAAGCAACATTAACAATAGAAAAAGCTGTAATCACTGGAGTATCTTTTAATAATGCTCAAACAACTTATGATAATAATGAAGTTGTGTTAAATGTTGAAGGTACATTACCTACAGGAGTAACAGTAAGTTACACTAATAATAAAGGTACAAATGCTGGAGTATATGATGCAACAGCAACATTAACTGGTGCTAATTATGAAACATTAGAACTTAATGCAACATTAACAATAGCTAAAGCAACAATTACAGGAGTAACTTTTTCAGATTTAAGTGTAAATGTTGATGGAGAAGAACATGAAATATTAATTAATGGTACATTACCTACAGGAGTAACAGTAGTTTATCAAAATAATACTGGTACTGATCAAGGTACATATAATGCAACAGCAACATTAACTGGTGCTAATTATGAAACATTAGTATTAGAAGCTAAATTAGTAATTAAAGCTGATTTAAGTGAAGTAGCATTAGAATTATTAAAAATGTTAACTAACACTCCAGACCCTTGGGGATATTTACCAGAATCTTTTGGATTAGAATATAGATATGATACATTCGGTGCTATTAATCAATTAGATTACACTAATAATGTTAATACTTCTTTAATTTCAAAAGGTGCTATGGGGCTACAAATGAATGTATTATATGATACTTTATTACAAAATGAGAAATTGTTAGGATATGTAAATACTATTAATTTGAGTATGAGTGCTATAACATTAGCATATCAAAACTTTATTAATCAAAATCCTGATGATTATGCAGAGTTTTCTAATAATGAAGGTAATTTACAATATAGAATAACATTAAATGGTCTTAACATTCAAATGAATGTTAAAATTGGAAGTGTATGTGTAGATTTAGAATATGATAAAGAAACTGAAACTAATATTATTAGAGTTCAATTAACTGATACTAATGCATTAAAAATGGAATCTACTCCATCTAGTTTAATAGTTGCTACAAATATTTTAAACACATTAACTTCTGAGTTAGTTTTAACAGAAGATGAAAATGGATTTACACAAGGTGTATTAAATGAATTTGCTAATTATCTTGGTGCGGTAAACACTAAATCAACTTCATATATTACAGTCTATGGTGATTTCACTACTGTAACTTGTAATAAAAAAGAAAGTGGTAATATAATTGAAATTTTAGCTGCAGTTGAAGTTTATGAAAATATTACAGGTAGATATTTAGGGAATGAAACTAAAGAATCAGCTACACTTACTAAATTTGATACATATTGGTTTAATTTAGCTGATGTTGGTATCAATAGTATTAAAATCAATTCAAGTGATATCACAGCTGGAGCGAAATTAGAAGGTTTAGTTAATTTAAATGGATCAAGTCAAATCTTTGAATCTGTATCTAAAAGTTTTTCTAGAAGTTTTGATATAGAATTAAAGACTTTCTACGCATATAATTATAATCCAGAAACTGAAGAATATGAAAAAGTTGAAGTTATTATACCGATGATATTTGTACAAGAGGGTAGATTAGATACTTTTGTTTCAGATATGAATAATACAAATAATGTAACAGTCACTGTACCTAGTTTCTATGTAAATATTAATGCTTACTATGATTTATTAGTAGATTGGTATTTAGAATTAAAAGAATTAGTGACTCAAGAAGAAGTAATTGCATACATCGGAAGCAAAAGCGATTTTTTTAATTAATAATATATAAGTCCACTTAAAAGTGGACTTATTTGCTAAATTAAGGAGTTAATATGAAAATAGGTAAAATTATTTATGAATTACGAAAAGAAAATAATTTAACACAAGCTCAGCTTGGGAATGATCTTAATGTTACATACCAAGCTGTAAGTAAGTGGGAAAATGGAACAAGTAGTCCTGACTTTGAAACAATAGTTAAAATTTCAAAACTATTTAATGTATCATTAGACTATTTTACTAATGATGAAAAAGAAGAAAAAGAAGATAATGTTGAATATATTAAAGAAGTTGAATATGTTGTTGAAAAAACTCATGATAAAAAAAGTTTCTTATTACCTATTTTAGTTTTAATTTATTTTCTAGTTGCAATTATTTGTATAGAAATTGTTTATGTAAATAATTTGTTTATAACAATTCCTTTAATTTTGTTGTGTTATTTCCCTGTATGTTTTTGTTACTATATAACTTTTGATGATGAAATCATTAGTCTATATGATAAAAGTTTAGAAATAGTATTTATATTTACTAATATCACAAACAAAATTGGATCAATATTTATATTAATAAATCCAATTGCGTTATTACTAGGTGTATTATTTCATATAGTTTATATATTATATGTAATTATATATAGTGGAGTTAAAGTGATTACAGGAGGTAATTATGGAAAATAAAATTTATACTTTTACAGTAACATGTTCAATGTATTCCCCAACACTTTCACAAAAATGTGCAGAACACGAAATGTTTGGATGGGTTTTAGAAAAACAAGTAGACAAAGGTAAAACAATAGATTTACATTTTATTAGAAATGAAAAGATTACACGATATAAAGAAATATGTAAATTAGAAGAAGAATATGAAAATCTTAAATTAAATAAAATAGAACTCATTTCTAAGAGTTCTAATATTGAATTAAAAACAAGATGTGGTTTCAGTAAAGTATTAATACTTTCCCTATCATTATTCTTTGTGATAATGGTTATTAGCTTTACAACTCTGGGGTTGCTAACATTATCATATGTTACAGCAGATAATATATTTTATTGTTGTGTTGTGATAGGTTTAATATTTTTAATGCATAGATTAAAAATGATATTGTGTGATACAAAAAATCATTTACAAATTAAAATAAATAAAAAATTAGATGAAGTTGATAATGAAATAAAAAATGTTGTAACTAAAGTAAAAAACATAAACTCAACTATCTAGTTAGTAAACTCAACTAACGGTATAGTTAGAAAATGAAAAAAATATTATATTATGTGATATACTGCAAAATAGCAGGAGGTTAATATGATATATATTAGTAAGAAAATTGTGGAATTAAGAAAAGAAAATAATATGACGCAGGCTGAATTATCTAAAAAATTAAATGTAACATATCAAGCTGTTAGTAAATGGGAAACTGGTACAAGTAGTCCAGATTTTAATACTATGGTTACATTATCTAAGATATTTAATGTATCGTTATACTATTTTATAGAAGAGGAGAATAATAATGATTGAAAAAAGTAAAAAATTAGGACATTTTAGTGAGGGTCAATATAATGTTGAAAATGTAGCAACAGAGAAAACTTCATTTGGTTGGAAACTTGTTGACACAAAACCATATGTATCAGGTAGAACAAAAGGTACTGAATTATTTTTTGAACGTGATACTGAAATGAAGAACTATGAAGAGTTAAACAAATTAGAAAAAGAATTAGAAGAAAAAAATCGCCAAATTTCTAATTGTAAATACATGGTTGGTAAAAATGATAAAATAATATCAACATCTGTTAATGTTTTAGGAATAGTTTTAAATGGGCTTTGTTCTTTTATTCTAATTATTGGGTTAATCTTTTTAATTGGTGGAGACGCAACAGGTATTGTGGCTGTGTTATTAAGTATCGGAATCATTGGATTCGGAATTTACAGAAAAAACATTAAGGCTAATGCATTTAGACAATTAATTGAAGAATCAAAAGAAATTATGAATCAAGGAATGAAATTATTATAATTATACAAAACTTTAAAGTTAATTCTTTAAAGTTTTTTTATTTATAAATAAACATAGTTGTGGTAAAATAATACAATAGAAGTTTTATTATTTAAATTATAATTACTATGAATAATCATTAATTATAATCAAACAATAATAAAAACAATTTATTATAAAAATTGATATCTAATTTAATAATGTAATTTATATTGAAATGAGTTACTTAAAGATAAATTTATTAGTAAATTTATCTAATGAAAGGAAATAACTATGGATAAGATAATTGTAAAAGGTGCAAGAGAAAATAATTTAAAAAATGTAAATATAGAACTACCTAAAAATAAACTTATAGTAATGACAGGTTTATCAGGAAGTGGGAAATCATCTTTAGCATTTGATACAATTTATCAAGAAGGGCAAAGAAGATTTGTTGAATCGTTAAGTAGTTATGCTAGACAATTTTTAGGAAGTATGGAAAAACCTGATGTTGATAGTATAGAAGGATTATCTCCTGCTATATCAATAGATCAAAAAACAACATCAAAAAATCCAAGAAGTACAGTAGGTACTGTAACAGAAATATATGATTATTTAAGATTGTTGTTTGCTAGATGTGGGACTCCTTATTGTCCTAATCATAATGAACCAATAGTAAGTCAAACAATAGAAGAAATGGTAAATAAAACATTAGAGTTAGAATTAGGAAGTAAACTAATGATAACATCTCCTATTGTATCAAGACAAAAAGGTACATTTGAAACAACATTAAATGAATACTTAAAAGATGGCTTTATAAGAGCGTTTATTGATAAAGAATTAGTTTCGTTAGATAGTGAAATTAAATTAGAAAAAAATAAAAGACATGATATAGATTTAGTAATAGATAGAATAGTATTAAAAGAGGATACAAGAACTAGATTATTTGAAGCATTAGAACTTGCATGTAGAAAATCTAACGGAAGAGCTAAAGTGTTAGTGGATAATAAAGAAGTATTTTATTTTTCAGAAAATTATAGTTGTAAACATTGTGATTTTTCAGTACCAGAATTAGAACCTAGATTATTTTCATTTAATAGTCCATTAGGTGCTTGTGATGGTTGTAATGGTATAGGTGTTAATTTAGAAGTATCTGAAGATTTAGTAATTGATAATACAAAATCATTAAATGAGAATTGTATTATCCCATTTAAAAATCAAGATGAAGATAATTTACAAGCAAGTATGATAAAAACAGTTTGTAGTTACTATAATATAGATATGGATATGCCGTTTGGATTATTAAAAAGAGAAAAACAAGAAATAATATTATTTGGTTCAAAAGATATAATAGATTTTAAATTAAGATCAACTTCTGGAAGACTTCATGAAAAGAGTCAATTTTTTGAAGGAGTAATATCAAGTTTACAAAGAAGACATTTTGAAACATCATCTGATTGGATAAGAGAATGGATAGAAGGTTATATGATAGAACGTACTTGTTCTAAATGTAATGGTGCTAGACTAAATCCTTCAGTATTAAATATATTTATAAATAAAAAGAATATATATGATGTTTGTAGTATGAGTATAGAAGATTGTTTTGAATTCTTAAGTAATTTAGAATTAACTAAAGAACAACAAGTAATAGCTAAAAATGTAATAAAAGAAATATTAGATAGATTAGGATTTTTAAATAATGTTGGGTTAGAGTATTTAACATTATCAAGAGAAAGTGGAACTTTATCAGGTGGAGAAGCACAAAGAATAAGACTTGCTACACAAATAGGTTCAAGATTAACAGGTGTATTATATGTATTAGATGAACCTTCAATAGGATTACATCAAAGAGATAATGCTAGATTAATTGATACTTTAAAAGAAATGAGAGATTTAGGAAATACATTAATAGTTGTTGAACATGATGATGAAACAATGTTAGCAGCAGACTACTTAGTTGATATAGGTCCTAGAGCTGGAGTTCATGGTGGAGAAATAGTTGCTTGTGGTACTCCAAAGGAAGTAATGGATAATGAAAATAGTTTAACAGGTAAATATTTATCTAAGAAAATGAAAATAGAATTACCAGATAAAAAAAGAAAACCATTAGAAAAAACTTTAAAAGTAGTAAAAGCTAAACAAAACAATCTTAAAAATGTTACAGTAGAATTTCCTATGGGAGTAATAACTTGTGTAACAGGAGTAAGTGGTAGTGGAAAGTCATCTTTAGTAAATGAAGTATTATATAAAAATATATATGTTAAACTTTATAAAAGTAAAAAGATATTACCAGGATTATGTGATAAAATAGAAGGTATAGAAAATATTGATAGAATAATTGATATATCACAATCACCAATAGGTCGTACACCTAGAAGTAATCCCGCAACTTATACAGGAGTATTTGATGATATTAGAGATTTATTTGCTAAAACAAATGAAGCTAAAATTAGAGGATATGATAAAGGAAGATTTAGTTTTAATGTAAAAGGTGGAAGATGTGAAGCATGTAGTGGTGATGGAGTAAAACGAATAAGTATGAACTTCTTACCTGATGTTTACGTAGCGTGTGAAGCTTGTAAAGGGAAAAGATATAATACAGAAACATTAAAAGTATTATATAAAGATAAAACAGTATCTGATGTATTAGATATGACAGTAGAAGAAAGTTTAGAGTTCTTTGAAAATATTCCTAAAATAAAAAATAAATTACAAACATTATTTGATATTGGATTAGGTTATATCAAATTAGGTCAGTCTTCAACAACATTATCAGGTGGAGAAGCACAAAGAATAAAATTAGCAACAGAATTAAATTCAAAAGTAAATGAAAAAACAGTTTATATATTAGACGAACCAACAACAGGATTACATATAGATGATATAAAAAGATTAATGTTAATGATTAATAAGCTAGCTGATAATAAAGCAACAGTAATAATTATAGAACATAATCTAGATGTAATAAAACTAGCTGATCATGTAATTGATATAGGACCAGAAGGTGGTAAAAATGGTGGTACAATATTATATAAAGGAAATGTTTTAGGATTAACAAAGTGTGCAAAATCTCATACAGGTGTTTATTTAAAGAAACATTTAGAAATGGAGTGTTAAAATGGAGTTTTTTGGAAATGGTGGTAAAGAATTTTTAAGAATAGGTAACTTTTCAATAGCCATGTATGCTGTTTGTATAATGATTGGAATGGCAATAGGAGCTGTTGTAGCATTAAGAGAAGGAAAAAAACTTGGTATAGATAAAGATAAATTTCTTGATGGAGTATTAATGTGTGTTCCACTTGCTATAATTGGTGCTAGACTATTTTATGTAATATTTGAATGGGATAAAATAGGATTTGAAAATATTTTTAGAATAACTGATGGCGGACTTGCTATAACAGGAGGAATTATTGTAGCTGTACTATTTGTTATAATATATTCTTATAAAAGAGAAATGAATGCATTAAAAATATTTGATATAGTTGTAACAGGATTATTAATAGGACAAATATTTGGACGTTGGGGTAATTTCTTTAATCAAGAAGCTCATGGTGGAGCAACAACATATGAACTTTTATCAAAGTTTTTACCAGATTTTATAGTAAATAAGATGTATATTAATGGTGTATATTATCATCCAACATTTTTATATGAATCATTATGGAACTTTTTAGGATTATTATTAATATTTGTATTAAGAAGAAACTTTAGAAAAATTCAAATAGGAGATTTCCTAGGGTTTTATTTGATTTGGTATGGATTTGGACGTTCTGTTTTAATAGAACCTTATAGAACAGATGCATTAATGATGGGAGATATAAGAATTAATGTATTAATACCTGCATTTATGGTAATTGGTGGTATAGCTTATCTTGTAATTAAACATAAAAAATATCCACAAGAATTATATGTAACAGCTATTGCTCAAACAGAGCAAGAAAATATGTCAATTGCTGAATAAAATTGTAAAAAAATGTAATTTTGTAATATATATTCAAATAAAAACGTTGAAATATAGTGCATAAATAGTGTTAAACTGACAGATTTTAGTATAACATTCAAATATTTTATATTATAGTACTTAACAATCATAAAATTAAATGGTAAAATAATTACGGATAGTTGTTAATAGTATTTTTTTTGACATAAATTATGTTGAATAATCGATTAAAACTTAACCAATAATGTTAGAATTTCTAACACAGTTCTTTTATAGAACGTCATATCAAAATTCTTCAGTTGCGAAGTGATTTGAGTATATAACTGTTGATAGAGTTATATGATGACTTGTTGAAAGAATAATTCCAAATAATTGTGTTTGTTAACCATAGGAGGAATTTATGAATCTAAATTTAAAAAATGTAAAAGATGCAATGAACTTTGATATCTTAGCAGGCGAAAAAGGGTTAGACAATGTAATCGAAGAAGATATGCTTTGTAGACCTGGAATGGAGTTTGCTGGATTTTATGATTATTATGAACATAAGCGTATCATATTAGTCGGATCTAAAGAATCAAGTTATTTGAATTCCTTGGATAAAAACGTTGCTCGCGAAAGAGTAGAATATTTATTCAAGCAAAGCCCCCCAGCTTTTCTATTTTCTAAGAATGTAGAAGTATCTGATTACATTATTAAACTAGGAAACAAGTATAATATACCTGTATTTAAGTCTGATTTAAGAACAACACCACTCAGTTCTAAATTATATAGTTATTTACAAGAATTACTCGCAACAAGAATTAGTGTGCATGGAGTACTAGTTGATATAAACGGTATGGGTACATTAATTACTGGTAAAAGTGGAATTGGTAAAAGTGAAACAGCTTTAGAATTAATTAAACGAGGTCATCAACTTGTAAGTGATGATAGAATTGAGTTATTCGAAAAAGAAGTTGGAGTAGTAATTGGCTCAGCTCCTAAAGTCCAGGAAGGTTTTATGGAAATTAGAGGAATCGGAATAGTAAACTACATACAAATGTTTGGTGTACAAGGCTTCCGAGATAGCAAAAAAATTAGACTTGTTGTTGAATTAGAAAAATGGGATGAAACGAAAGTTTATGACCGTTTAGGAATTGATACAGCAACACAAAAGTTTTTCGAAACTGAAATACCAAAGGTAGTTATTCCCGTACTACCGGGTAGGAATGTTGCACTGTTAGTTGAATCTGCAGCTGCAAACATGAAACTGAAATATATGGGATATGATGGAGCAAATGAATTTATAGAACGTATAAATCATTTGACTAAAGGAGGAAAATAAAATGAATTTATTATCAAACGTAAACATTGTTGATATTATTTTATTAGTTGTATTTGTTGTTATAGCACTTGCACTAGGTACAGTATTATCAATCAAAGAAGCTAAAAAATTTGGAGTTTCTAAAACTCACTTAATGGACGGATTAATTATTGGTGTTCCAGTAGTAATCGTGTTATCAAGAATTATCACTTACATCTTTGCTGGTGCTAATCTTGTTACTGATGGGTCTTATACTGAAGGTGGAACTAAGTTTTCTAACTTTATAGACATTAGTGATGCTAACACATTCTTATGGGCTATATTATTAGTAACTATCGTATTTATTGTTTTATTTGCTACTAAAGTTGCTTTAGATGCTTTTAAATTATTAGATGTAATTGTTCCAGGAATGATTTTATCTGTTTTAGTAGGTAGAATGTTCTTAGTATTAATATATCCTTTATTTAGTTCTCAAGACTTATCTATTTCAGCGGGATATATAAATGAAATTGTTTGGACAGCATTAATCTTAGGATTAATCTTAATGTTAAGAAGATTTAAATCTTTAGTTCAATCAGGAGATTTATTAGGAATTTTCTTAATCTTATTTGGATTAGGTAGAGTATTATTAGTTGAGCCTTATGTTGGTTCAATTGCTAAATTTGAATATTTAAGTACTGTAATTTATTCATTATTCATCTTAGGTGGATTAGTTTATTTAATTGTTAAAAGAGTTAAGTCTCCTCAAGATTCTTATTTCTCAACTGTAAATGAAGTATTTGCTGGAAGATTACATTGTTATGTATTTGATTTAGATCAAACTATTATCAAAGCTGATAAATTAGTTAATGCAGCTTATGGTGAAGTTATTTCTAAAAACCATACATTAACAGTTTATGACAATCCTAAAACTTGTTTAGATTCTGATAAATTAAGAAAATATTCTCAATTTACTAAAGATCACCATGAATTATTAACTGAATTATACAAAGGTGTTATGGTAACTTTAAAAGCTGTTCAAGATCAAGGTGCAGAAATTATTATTACTGCTAAATTACCAGCTGATTTAATTGCTATGAAAATCCAACATTATGGTTTAAATAGATTAGTTAACAGATTCATTAGTTCTGATGACTTAGCTAAATTAGGAAAACAATATAACCCTAATAGTGTTATTGTATTCTCAAGTGATGCTGAATTATTAAAATTATGTGGTTCATATTTCTTCAGAACTGCTTATACAAAATATGCAAACCCAGATTTAACTGGTGTTATCTCTGATCAAGTGTTAGATAAATTATCTAGAGCAATGTATATTGTTTAATAATGAGTTTTGCATTAGACGTTAAAAAAGAAATAGTAAATAACAAAAAAGACAAAAAGGAATGCTCTGCATTTCTTTTTGGCATGTTATTGACTAGTAAATGTGAAGAAAACAAAATATCATTCACCACATCCGTAAAGGAAGTTGGAGAATATTTTTTATTTTTACTGGAAAGATTATTTGGAAAAGTAGAATATTCTATCGAAACTGAAGAGTCTAATATTACATCAAACTATACTTATAATATAATTGATAAAGAATATATAATAAGTAATTTTTTTGATATTACTAATATACATTCAAGTTACAAAGAATCTTTAAAATTAGATAAAAAATTATTATCGCAATGTATTGCTGGTAATTTTATAGTAAGAGGTTCAGTTAACGATCCACTTACATCATCATATCATCTAGAAATATTATGTAATAATTATTCAACAGCAACATACATCCAACAATTAATTAATAGTTTTGATTTTAATGCTAAAATAGCAAAAAGAAGAACTAAACTAATTGTATATTTAAAAGAAGCTGAGAAAATAGTTGATTTACTAAGAATAATGGGTGCAAGCAAATCGGCTTTCACATCTGAAGATATTAGAATAGAACGTGATTTCAATAATAGTATTAATAGAGTAATTAATTGTGAAATAGCTAATGAACAGAAAACTCAAAAGGCTGCAATTGAACAATTGAGGTATATACAATATTTAGAATATAATTATCCATTAGAAAAATTAGATCCTAAATTACTATTAGTTATGAAAGTTCGTAAAGATAATCAAGAATCTTCATTAGTAGAATTATTAGAAATAATTAAAGAAAAATATGATATAGTATTATCTAAACCAGGATTATCACATAGATTCTCTAAAATAAAGGAACTTGCTATAGAACATAGTAAAGGTAAAACTAAATGATCGGAATAGATTTGGTTGAAAATAAAAGAATGGAAAATAAAAGTTTAGATTTCATTCAAAGAATTTTATCAACAAAAGAATTAGAAAAATTTAATAAAATAACTGATGAAAAAAGAAAAGTCCAATACTTAGCAAGTAGGTTTGCTGCAAAAGAAGCAATATTTAAAGCTTGTAAAGTAGGGAATAAAGATTTGAATTATAGTGATATTAGTGTTTTAAATGAAGAGTCTAATGCTCCTTATATTGAAATATTAAAATATCCTGATTTTAAATTTGAAGTTTCAATTTCTCACGAAGAAAGTTATTCAATTGCAATTGTCATGCGAACTATATAAAATGTTCTCATGACAATTTTCTTGCTTATTAGACTAAAACATAGTAAAATATATGTAAATGATTAGTTTAATACAAATTTTGGGGAGTGGGATTATTATGAGAAAAAATATTCTAACAATTTGCTTATTAGTACTATTAATAACTGGTTTATTATTAGCCATGATATTTAATCATAATATATATACCCAATCTGAAATGGAAGTCTTTGATAGTGTATATATTCATGAAAATGGAAATGAGAATAAAGTATCATTAGATTATTTAAAAAATGTTTCAACAGAAACAGTAACATTTAGTTTATATTTTGAAAGCATAAATAGCGGTGATAAATTATATTTTTATTCAGATAATTCGTTAGTGGAATTTTATAGTGCTGATTCAAAAGTAACTGTTAATTATGACTCATCACAAGACTTATATCAAATATCATTAAATGATGCACAAAGTATAGAAATTACTTATCATGATAATGTTAGTGGTATATTCATAGATAAGATCTATGTGTGTGATTCGTCGCAATTTTCATCTTATCTATTTGTTAAAGATGTTGTATATATAGTATTAATATTGTTGACATTATTTTGTTCAATAATTATATCATCATCAATATTAGTTTATTCATTGATGAAAAGAAATCTTACATTATTCTTTGGATATATAGTATTGATTATAGTGCTGTGTTGTTGGTGTATAACACAAGTGGACTACTTTAAATTTATCTTTAGAGGGTATATAGCGTTTGATACAGTATCATTATATTTAGTATTCTTATTACCAGTAAGTGTATTAATATCATCAGAAAGTCTTTCTTCTAAAACAAAATATAAACATCAATATCAAATAATATTAGCTATTATAACTTTTATAAGTACAGTATTCTTAGTATTACATTCTACTAAAGTATTTCAAATTAAAAATGCAATAGAATTATGGTTTGCTTTCTCATTGTTAATGCTTGGTGGTATAATATTTTTATCTAAAGAGGAAATAATAAAAGATGACATTAATGAAAATGAATTATTATTTAAAAGTACTATTGTTATAGTTATTGGTATGCTTCTTGATTTATTAGGACTTAGATTTAATTTACCAGGAGCAAATGGTATATTTATAACAGTTGCATTATTAATAGTATTTGGAATATCACTTAATTCTATTATTGGTAGTTATGTTAAAACTGAAAACTATAGAAGATACTTATCAGAAGAAAATGAAAGATTAACATCTTCAATATTATTATCTCAAATAAAACCGCATTTCTTATATAATGCCTTAAACTCAATAAGTTATTTATGTAAAAGAAATCCACAAAAAGCGGATATCGCTGTAGTAAAATTTTCAAGATATCTAAGACAAAATATGAAAAGTATTGAAGACACAGATATGATTGAATTTGCTAATGAATTAGAACATATTAAAAATTACTTATATTTAGAACAAATTAGGTTTCCTAATATAGAATTTAAATTTGAAATAGAATATACAAATTTTGATATTCCTCCATTATGTATTCAACCTATTGTTGAAAATAGTGTTAAACATGGTGCATCTAAAAACCCAGATGGTGGAGTTGTTTGTTTAAAATCATATAAAACTGAAAGATTTATTGTTATAGAAGTATCAGATAATGGAATAGGTTTTGATGATCAAAAGATAATTAAAGGTACAGGTTTAAGCAACATAAGTAGAAGATTTGCTATGCATTTAGATGCTGATGTTGAGTTTCAAAGTAAAATAGGAAAAGGTACAGTAGTTAGAGTTAAGATACCTAGAAAGGATAAAAAATAATATGAATATAGTATGTATAGATGATGAAATTAATGCATTAGATAATTTAAAATATTATTTAAAAGATATTACAGAAATAAGAACTCAGGAGTTTTTCTCAAATCCAGTTGATGCTTTATTATATATAATAGATAATAAAGTGGATTTAGTATTTTGTGATATAGAAATGCCAACTATGACAGGGTTAGATTTAGCTAAAAAAATAAGACAACACAAACCAAACATTGATGTTGTTTTCTTAACAGGATATGATAATCATGCTTTAGAAAGTTATAAAATAGGTGCAATAGGTTATATCCTAAAACCTTATCAAAAAGAAGATTTAGTTGCAATTATTCAAAAAGTATCTAAATATAAAGTACACGAACCTTCAATACAATCTGAATTGTTTATTAGAACATTTGGACATTTCGATGTTTTTTACAAAGGTGAAGCAATTAGTTTCTCAAATGCTAAAGTAAAAGAATTATTTGCTTTATTAATTGATAAACGTGGAGGTACATTAACATCTGAAATAATTCTTTCATATTTATGGGAAGAAAAAGAATATAATGACATAACATCTTCATATGTAAGAAGAACAGTTAAACAATTAAAAAATATGTTAAATGAATATGGAATCGAAGATATCTTCATTGATGATAGAAATTCAAAAAGAATTGATCCTAAAAAAGTAAGTTGTGATTTTTATCATGTTTTACTAGGAGATAATAATTACTTAGATGATTATAATGGTTATTATATGGCTCAATATGAATGGGCAGAACCAACAGTATCTATCATAGATAATAAATATAAAACATATAAAAGAGAACAAGCTAAAAAAACATTATAAAAAAAGTATCAGATGAAAAATCTGATACCTTTTTTTTACATTACATTTTTATGTCTAGTAAATAAAATATAAATATTTATAACTGCACAAATCCCAATAATGCTATATATAACATTATCAATCATAACATTGCTATTTGTAAGGAATTCAACTAAATTGAAATTGAAAAATCCAATTAAACCCCAATTAATTCCTCCAATAATAGTAAAAATTAATAGTACCTTTTGAAATATCATCAACAAAAACCTCCTTTGTAATTTATTTTTTACAAAGTTACAAAATTAATACATATTTAAATTAAAATAAACATACTATTAAATGAAAACAATGGGGTGAATGAATGTGAAGAAATTAATTATAGTATTATTAATGTTAGTACTAACAGGTTGTAGTAAAGAAGTATCAGCAGAAACATTTATGGAAGGATTATTAAAATATAATACCAATTTAGAAAGTTATTATGCAAATGTTTCATTAGAAATGACAAAAGGTGAAGAGTTAGTAAAATTTGATTGTGAAGTATATTATTTAAAAGATGATTATTATAAAGTAATTATGTTAGATAATCAAACGAATAATACACAAGCAATAGTGAAAAATCAAGAAGGTGTCTTCGTGTTAACACCATTATTAAATAAACAATTTAAATTTACAAGTGATTGGCCTTTAAATAGTTCACATGCTTATTTATTTCAATCACTTATTCAAGATATAAGTAATGATGAAGATAGAACAATAATAAAAGAAGGAAACGATTTTGTTGTAACATCAAAATATGATTGTAAAACAAATGCATCATTAAAAACACAAAAAGTAACATTTAGTAGTGAATACAGACCTTTATATTGTATGGTAATGAATGATGCTAATGATACGCTTATAAAAGCTACTTATAATGATTTTGTGGAAGGTTACTCATTAAAACCTGAATCATTCGATACACAGACAATAACAACGTCTCTACGATTAGAAATGGGAGAAGGAAACTTATATGTTGATGTTAATGATGTTGAACCAACATATGCTCCTGTAGACACAACATTAGAAACAACAACAGCATCAGATGATAATGTAAGATATAATTATTCAGGAAGCTATAACTATACAATTGTATGTCAAGAAGTTATGGAAGATGAAACTCTAACAACACAACGTATATATGATGAATTATTAGTATTAAGTTGTGGGATAGCATCTTTAAATGACACAACATTAACATTTTATAAAGGTAATGTCCAAGTAACAATATACTTTAATGATTTAGAATTAGAAGAAGTAGTAAAAATAGCAAATTCATTTTAAAATAAAAACTCTTTTAAAGAGTTTTTTCTTTTATATTTCATCTTCTAATAACAAAAAAATCTTGATAAAACATTGAAAAAATTATATAATATATTATGAAGCCTATTAAATAAGGAGATGATTATTTTGGCAAGAGCGGTTAAAAAAACGAAAAAAGAAAAACAAGGAAATAAAAAAGGATTATTTATTGGAATAGGAATTGGTGCAGCATTAATTGTTATAACAACAATAGTATTATTAGTAATATTCTTATCTGATGGAATTGATAAAATTGATTATAATACTAGAGAAATTACTTTAGAAGAATTAACAAGTATTGTTGATGGAGAAACTTCAGTTGGAGATTTTGAAAAAACAATTTATGTTTATGTATACAGTTCAGATATTGAAACACATACAAACTGTAATTTAGATGATTCTACTTATAATAGATTAAAATCATTAATATCTACTGAAAAAAAACTTAGAGCTAGTTATGAACTAGAAAATTATGATATGGAATCAAGAATGGCATTCTATACATTAGATATCTATGATGAAGATAATGAAGGTATTTTAAATAATTCTAAATTTTTAAATAAAACAGAAGCAGGATTCGTATTAAAAATTGTTGGTGAATCAGTTTCAGACTTACAAAAAGATAATGAATTAAAACAAACTTTTTATGAATTAAACTATAGTTACTTTGCTCCAGAAGCAGACAAATTTAACTAAAAACTAAATGCAGTTTATACTGCATTTTTTTAATAAAGGAGATTATTATGGAAAACAAATATTTATTAAGTGATGATGGATTAAAACTAATTGCTAAAGAATTAGGAATTAAGTTAACACAAGTAACATCTGTATTAGACTTATTATTAGAAGGATCTACTGTACCATTTATAGCACGTTATCGTAAAGAAGCAACAGGAGCTTTAGATGAAGAACAAATTAAAATAATAAATGATACATATGAATATCAAAAAAATCTAGAAAAAAGAAAACAAGATATAATAAGATTAATAGATGAAAAAGGTATGTTAACAGATGAGTTAGTAACTAAAATTAACGCATGTACTAAATTAATAGATTTAGAAGATATCTATCGTCCGTTTAAAGAAAAGAAAAAAACAAAAGCAACAGAAGCTATCAAATTAGGTTTAGAGCCTCTTGCTAAGTTAATGATGGAATTCCCAACAACAGGAGATAGAATAGCTATAGCGTCTGAATATATTACAGATAAAGTTAAAACTGCAGAAGATGCAATTACTCAAGCTAATTATATAATTGCTGAATGGGTAAGTGATAATGCTGAGTATCGTAAATATTTAAGACAATCAGTATTTAATAAAGGTATCATGTCTTCTAAAGTAAAGAAAAAAGCATTAGATGAAAATATCGATGAAAAAGAAACATTTAAAATATATTATGAATATTCAGAGCCTGTTAATAAATTAAAACCTCATAGAGTACTAGCTTTAAATAGAGGGGAAAACTTAGATATATTATCAGTTGGAATAGATTTTGATAAAGCTATTGCTCATGAGTATTTAGAAAGAAAAGTTATAACTAAGCCAAATTCTATTTTTAATAATGATATAGTTGCTGCTATAGCTGATTCATTTAAAAGATTAATATTCCCTTCAGTAGAAAGAGAAATAAGATCTGAATTAAAAGAAGGTGCTGAAAACCAAGCTATTAATATTTTTGGTATGAATCTTAAAAATCTATTATTACAATCTCCTATAAAAGGAAAAGTAATATTAGGAGTTGACCCTGCATTTAGAACAGGTTGTAAATTAGCTGTTATCTCTAAAACTGGTCAAGTATTAGAAAAAGGTGTAATTTATCCAAATGAAAAATCTAAAGGTAGTACAGTAGATGATTTTACATTACAAAGAAGTAAATCAACTATTGTTGGAATGATACAAAAACATAAAATTGAAATTATTTGTATTGGTAATGGTACAGCTTCAAGAGAAACTGAAAGTTTTATTGCTGATATAATAAAAGAAAATAATTATGATATAAGTTATGTAATAGTAAGTGAAGCTGGTGCTTCTGTTTATTCAGCAAGTGAAATTGCTAGAGAAGAATTCCCAGATTACGAAGTTCAAGAAAGAAGTGCAGTATCAATTGCTAGAAGATTATTAGATCCACTTTCTGAATTAGTAAAAATTGAACCTAAAGCAATCGGTGTTGGACAATATCAACATGATGTTACTCAATCTAAGTTAGATTCTACGTTAGACTTCGTTGTAACAGACGCTGTTAATAAAGTAGGAGTTAACATTAATACTGCTTCTAAATCGTTATTAACATATGTTTCTGGATTAAACAAAGGTATTGCAGCAAACATAGTTAAATTTAGAGATGAAAATGGTCCATTTAAAAATAGAGAAAAAATTAAAAAAGTTCCTAAATTAGGTGGAAAAGCATTTGAACAAGCAGCAGGATTCTTAAGAATAGTAGATGGTGAAAATCCATTAGATATGACTTCAGTTCATCCAGAGAGTTATGATAAAGCAGAATTAATAATGAATGGTTTATCAATTAATGGATTTGGAACAGATGATACTAAAGATAAAATATCTAAAGCTAATAAAGAAGAGTTAATGACTAAATATAGTATTGATAAATATACTTTAGAAGATATATTTGATTCATTACAAAATCCATTAAGAGATATAAGAGAAAATTATGATACTCCTAAATTAAGAAGCGATGTATTAAAATTAGAAGATATCAAAATTGGAATGGAATTAGAAGGTACTGTAAGAAATGTAGTAGATTTCGGATGTTTTGTTGACTGTGGTTTAAAACATGATGGATTATTACATATTTCAAAAATGACTACTAAATTTATTAAACATCCAAGTGAATTATTCTCAGTTGGACAATTAATAAAAGTATATGTATTAGACGTAGATATAAAGAAAGAAAAACTATCTTTAACTATGTTAAAAACAGATAAATAAAAATAAGTGACACTATTAAATTATATTGACAATTTTATTGTAATATAGTACACTATTAATAGTGTCACAATATAATGGAGTAGTACTCAAGAGGCTGAAGAGGCGCCCCTGCTAAGGGT
>JAWXUE010000009.1:0-38225 GCA_044432925.1 bacterium
ATGAAGCACTTATTTTATCTAAATATAAAGAAGCTAATGATACTACTATTGATATTATTGATAAATTATTAGAAATTAAAAAATAATCCTTGTTTACTATAATGTAAGCAAGGATTATTCTTATTTATATATATTAAATTCGTATGTACCTGATTTTCTATTTAGTTTTAATTCTCCATTTAATATTGGTTCTAATTCTTTTCTAATTTGATAAAACATATCTTTTTTTATGGTACCAAATAAATCATTTAATACTTTAAGATTTATATATTTATTATTTATAAGATATATATATATTATTTCGTATATGTATTTTTTTCTTATTTTAATAGGAATTTTGTTTATATTTAATTTGATTCTTTGTTTACTTATTATATAATAATGAGTTTTCTTATTTTTTTCTTTATAACTTATATGATTGCAATTTAATTTCAATTCTTTTATTAACGTATGAATGTCATGAAGTAGATAATTAAATAATTCTCTATCTGTTCTTTTTCTAATATTAGTATTGTAATGAATTCTTCTTACTACATATTGTTCTATGTAAGAATCAAATTCTATTTCTCGTTTAAGTAATATGTAAGCAAACATTGTTAGTCTAGATTGTTTGTACGTTTCACTCATCTATTATATCCTCTAATTCTACTTCTTGTATTAGATGTTCTTGTTTATATTCTGATAAGTTTATATTAAATGAATCTAGTAATGTTTGTTTTTTATATACTTTGTTATTTGTAGTTACTTTATCTATTTTATTATTAATTAAATCAATATATTCTTTTTCTGATATACCAAGAGCTGATAGATGTTCTTCTAGTTCTGTATCAGATAATTGTAATGTTAGTATTATTAGTATTTGTTCTGCTATTTCATTTGATATTGTTTTCGTTATTGTTTCATTTAAGAATAGTACTTTTATTGGAGATGTTATATAAAAGAAATATTCATCTTCAAATCCTTCATATTTAGTTAATTCATAAGGATCATCTGTAATTGAACCTAAATCTGAATTGTACTCTGATATAGCTATGTATAAGTTTTGATTCGGTTTTTGATTCGGTTTAAGATATTTACATCTTAATAATAGTAATTCTTTTATTGAGTTATTTTCTTCTTGTAGAATTTTATGTATCATGTTACCACCTAATTAACCTTTCGGTGGTAATTGTATAAGTATCGATGACCCTATTAATGGACTTTTTTAGTAATCTAATAGGATGTATATATTATTTTGTTTTATTATTTCTCCACGTATTATTTGTTTTAATTGAATTATTGAGTTATATGTATCTCGTTTATTATAATTAAATAATCTTTTAAATGTACATGGACTTAATGGTTTATTTGTATATAGATAAAGGAATATGATTTCTAATCTATATTCCTTTCGTTGTTTCAATGTTAATTTTTTTGTGTCAAATGTAATTCTACCATTATATATATAATAATAGGTTAATAATTTATACTCATCTACATATGTATATCTACAATTAATGTTTAAAAGATTTATTATTTTATTAATTTGATTTAATCTAGTACTAAATATAATTTTATCAGATTTTATGTTAGTTGAATTATATGATCTTCTTTTTATTGGATAGTTTGATATGAACTCATTATATTCAATTTGTTTTTCGTAGATTATGTATTGAAACATAGTGAATCTTTGTTGTAGATATGTTTCTTTATTCATAAGGTATTTCCTCTAGTTTAACAGGTGTAATCAAATCTGTATCTAAGTATTCATCTAATGTTTTCTTGTTGTTAAATTTGAGTGTTTGTAATATTTGAGTTCTATTGTATGATTTGTATAATCCTTTAACTGTTGATTTCTTATAATCTAATAAATCGTTATATTCTTGTAGTGTTAGTCCTAAAAAATCTAAGAATTCATCTAGTTCTATATTATTAATATAAAGAAGTATTAATATAGCTATTTTGTACAAATGTTTTTTTATTATTTTTTTATTTGAGATTTCTGTAAACAATTTTATTTCAAAATGCGTTGTTTGATAAAACAAATATTCACTTTGGTATTTTTCACATTTAATAAAGTTGTCATATGAATACCCAATAGCTGATAAATCATGATTCTTTTTTGATATAGCAAAGTATAATATTTTAGTATTACTATAATTATTATTTGCGTACGCTAGTATAGCTTCTTTTATGGAATTATTTTCCTCATTCAATATTTCTTCAATCATTTAATTTCTCCTATAATCAATTATTTTAGAAAATAAAGGTGCATTCCTCTATAATCTTTTTATTGAGTTATATGTATTTAGTATTGTTTGAGAAAAATGACTAAAAAATTGTTTATTTGTAATTATATGTAGTTATTTGTTAATTAGGATTATAACATAAATAATGGCTTACGTTTGTCGTTTTTTGTCGAATAAAATTAAATATTTTCTATTTAATTTTTAAAATTTGATTATGTAAATTAATTGTAAATTTAATCTTATATAAATAAAAACAGTACAAATAAATGTACTGTTAAAATTTAATCTTTAATGATTCTAAGTTATATTTATTTACCAAATCTAATTTTATAATTTTTACGAAGATTTGATTCAACAGTTGTGTTTTTTAGAAGATTTGTCTCAATTCTATTATGATGATAATGCTCTAATTTACCTACTAATGGTGGTCTAAGTCCAATATAGAGAGCACCAGTCCCACTCAATTCACTCAAATTATGTTGAGTCTTTCTAGCTTTAATATCACCTTTACCAATGTATATGATTTCCCCTTTTTTTAGTATAATAGGTTTATTCCAAAATTTTTCATTGTTTTCGATATTCAATTTTGAGGCAGTTGAGTTAAAAAAAGTAAATTCATTATTCTTATCATATGAGAAAGGGATAGTATTCTTTATCAACTCGTAAACTGTAGTTCTTATTTCCTCTTTACAAATCCAAAAATATAATCCCTTTTTTAAAATTGAATCGTCTGTAGTTTTTGTAAATAAATATTTATCTCCATCTATTGTTACAAGTTTTATTTTTGATGGTAATGAGGGCTTACGTTTATATATATTACCTGTTAACTCGTTAGTATAATATTCTAATTTAACATTTGTAGTAATAAATCCCCTAATATTATGGAAGTCTTTGTATTCAAACATATAACATTACTCCTTATAGTTTTTTGATTTCATCTAATTCGTGGAAAGATTGCGTACAACTTAAAGAAAATCTTACACTTTCTTTTATTTCATTTGAATTAAGTCCCATTGATGACAAAACATGTGAAGTTGATAAATTACTACAAGCACTTCCAGTTGAAGCTCCTATTAACGGAGCAATTGTTTTCAACAATACTTCATTATTAATACCTAGGAACCTCACATTCATAATACCTTTGATTCTATTATCGAAATCATTATTAAAGATAACTTTATCTTTGAACTTTTCTTTAAGCATCTTAATTAAATTCGAATCTAATTGTTCTAACTTAAGTAGTGATTCTTCTAATTCGTTCTCTACTAATTCAGATGCTTTCCCAATCCCAACAATTCCAGGTACATTTGCTGTGCCATTTCTAAATTTAGATTCTCCTCCACCATGAATTAATGGTTCGAAATGATCAAAGTATTCTGAATAAGAGTCTTTTACAATTAGTACACCTATACCTTTAGGACCGTGTATTTTATGTCCTGAGAATGTTAATGCATTTAAACCAACTATTTCATTAAAAGAAAATTTAAGTTTCCCTACAGCTTGAGTTGCATCTGTATGAAAAAATATTTTTTTATCTTTACATACTTGTCCTATTTCATTAATAGGTAAAATACTTCCTACTTCATTATTAACATACATTACAGTTGTTAATATTGTCTCTTTAGTAATTGCCTTTTTAAAGTCATTAATATCAATATTACCTTCGTTATTAGCTGGTAAATAAGTTACATTAAATCCTTCTTTTTCTAAGAATTTACAAGAATCAAGCACAGAAGAATGTTCAATTGATGTAGTAATAATATGATTACCTTTATTTTTTAACATTCTAGCTATACATTTAATTATTGTGTTATTTCCTTCAGTTGCTCCACTATTAAATATTACATCATCTATATTACATTTAATTAAGTTAGAAACACGCTCTTTAGCTAAATTAACAGCTTTAGTTGCATTAACAGCTAAATCGTAAAACTTCGAATTGGGATTACCATATTCTTCAGTAAAGTATTTAAGCATTTCATCTAATACTTCTTGTCTAACTTGAGTAGTTGCTGCATTATCTAAATACAACATTAGATTTCACATCCTTTTAAAACTTTTTTTAAAAACTTATCTTTACTATTACAATATCTTATTTCAGAGTTTAACAATGTTATCCCTCTTTCAATATGAGCATTAATTAAATCAGGAAAAAAAGCAGAATCATCTAAATTTTCTTTCAGATGTTGTTGACACATTATTTTATAAATTAAATCATCATCACCTAAAAGTGTGTGTCTCATATAATCTAGTCCATCTTGATTTTTACTATCATAACAGATACCCTTTTCATTATATTTTCTAGGATCTCCATCTTGATTTAAAGAAAATGCTATTGCTAGTCTAATTACAGCAGCTTTAGTTGAAACTTGTAATGTACTTTGAATAGAGACTAATAAAGTTTCTATTTCATTTGTTGTTTTTAAACGTAAATTCATTATTTATCTCCTCCAAAGTACCCATTTGTTATTTCACTATTTTTAGTATTATCATTATAGATAATTGTATATTCTTTTGCTATATTTGTTTTTATACAGCCATAGCACTCTTCTATAATTTCTGAATTTGTAGATAATATCACTACTTGTTTACCTATTGTTTTAACAATATATTCCATAAAGTTTTTTCTATTATCCTTATCTAATCTAGCAACTGGTGTATCAAAAATAAACATTTCATTTCTATTTGACACTTTAAAGAAAGACCAAATTATTGAACTAATAAGTAATTGCTTTTCTCCAGCTGATAACATTGTAAATTTAATAATATTTTTATTTTTATCTTTCAATTCAATTTTAAAATTACTATCAATTTTTATTTCTTTTATATAATCTTTTTTTCTAATTGCTTGATTAAAAATCTTTTTACACTCATCACTAACAAGTTTTAATTTCATGATTTGTTTAGCATTAATATACTTCTCATTAATCTCTAAAAATCTCGTAGCTAAAGCAAATCCATTTTCTTTTGTATTGTTTTTCTTAACTAGATTTCTTTGATTTTCTAATTGATTAAATTTGATGTTTAATTCTTTTGTTAAATCATCTATCTTTCTAACAATATCAAATAATTGATCATCTATAACTTTGATTTGTAATTGAATTTTTTGTATTTCTTCATATAAATCCTTTAAGTATTCTACTTGTTCGTTTTTTAATAATACATCTTTAAAATCAGTAGAAAATTCTTTGAAATCACTTTTTTTATTTATATTATTAATTGCATCAGTTAGAGATAGTGCAACTTGTCCAGTTCTAGTAACTAGTTTATCGCAATAATCATCTGTAACATTATGAATTATTTTATTGCCATTAATAAATGATTGTAATTTTTTATTTAAATCTGTATCTTTAACTCCTAAAAACCTTTCAATTACTTTTAAGTTTTCATAAAGTAAAATTGGTTTTTCATCTCTTATTTGTTGATGAGCTTCTATTAATAATTTTTTACATAATGCTAAAGATAAATCATTTTCTATAAAATATTTTATAGATTTTTGAATACTTTCATTTTGATTTGAAATTTCAGTAAATCTACTCTTTAGTTCTTTTTGTTTTTCCCTATCTATACCACCACGATTAAAGAATTGTAATTCTAAATCGATTTGTTTCACTGATAAAGAATTTTTCATTTCAAATAAATCAGTTTTACTTTTTTCTAATGTTTGTATATTACTTTTTAAATCATTAACTTCTCTTGTTAAGTTTATTGTTTCCGTAGTATTATTATCTAACTTCTTCTCTTTTAAATTAGTTATCAAATAAGATGAGACATCCTTATTGATTTCATTAAGCATATTTATACTAAATATTGAGGAAAATGTATTTTTAATAAATTCTGATAATTCTTGATCATTACTAATTGATGAAATGAATTCACCATCATATATAAAACTATCTATTAGTTCAGGAGATGATATATATCTCAGTCTATCAAGAAAAATGATTTTCTCATCATTGTTAAGTAATGTATCATTCTTCTTAATGCTTACATTTTCTTCTAAACTTTTTGTTGTTTTTTTCCATGATCTTATGATAATGTAATCATCCACACTGTATCCATCTAAAACTGATATACAAATCTCTATTGAAAAATTTGTATCTTTAGTAAAAATATTTAATAACGATTCTATTCTTTTATAATATACTGATGTATCAGTTTTTAAACCTAGTGAAAATGAACCAAATAAACCATATTTAATTGAGTTTAATAAGGTAGTTTTACCAGTTCCATTTTTACCACCTATAAGAATAATATTATTTGTATCAGTGGTTTGAAAATTATAAGTATTTGAACCTAAATAAGGACCAATATTAGTTAATGTAATATAATTAATTTTCATCTTCTTCCCCACTTTCTACTAGTAAAAATTCTTTATTAAAGATTTTTTTAACTTCTTTTAGACTGTCTGTTCTATTTTTATACCCAGCATATGTTTTAGCATTATCTAAAAGTTGTAAAAATGTATCTACATCAAATCTTTCTTTTTTACAAATATCTTTTATTAACTTAATATCTTCTTCTGATAATAATGTAAAATCATCATCTTGTAAGTCTTTATTATCTGCATATACTTTATTATAAATTTCTTTAGCTGAATCGTTATAATCTCCATGCTTAGTCCAAATTTTTCTTATTTCATTTATTTCTTCTAATGTTATTAACTTGCCTCTATTTAATTCTTTTTCAAGAATTAAAAGTTTTTCTAACATTAATTTTCTAGACTGTAGAGTAAATGGTCCTGGTGCTAATTGAGCAAATTCTCCATCAAATTGTTGAATTATAATTCTAGGATTATTACCATTAGTTAAATTAATATTATTTTCTGCAATGTATTTTCTAGCTTGATCTTCTGATGATATACCAGTAAATACTTGCCATATTTCATTATTATTATCAATCCATTTTTTCTTTTCTAACTTAATATCAATTTGCCCTTTTAATCCTTTAGCAACTATTCTTAAATGATTTTCTGACATTGTTTTTATTTTAGAAAAATATATTGTACCATTAGTTCTTCTTTTCATTCTCATATCATTGTTATCTCTTATCTCATAAATCCAATTACGATACTCTAACAATTTTCCTAACCAGTGATGACCTGATTTAATGAAACCAGTTAATGATTTATCTTCTTTTACTACAGTACACATCCAACAACCAAATCTACTATTACCACAGTTGTTTTGTTGTTTTGCTGCATCATCCATAATCAAAGGGCATTCTTCTCCAGTAGTTGATTCATTATAAAGTTTAAATAATTCATTATTATCAGAACCCCATGGAGATTTATTTGTTAACAGGTAATTCCATACATCATCTGTTGTAAATGCTCTAATAGGAGCAAATACATAAGCATTTGGCATAGTAGTATGTACCATTAATTTCTTTCCTTCAATAGTATGACTTTCTAGTACTCTATCCCTAGAATTACTTTCACCTGTTCTAACACCTAAAATCATTACAACTTCACCAAACTCATCTACTAATGATTTAATAAATTGATTAGCTGGATCTATCTTTAATCTATCAGTACACCATCTAAATGTTTGATTAGGTGCAGGATATCCTTTACCGATCATATTAACAAAAAATGTATTAGAATATTTAGGTTGAATAATATGAGCTGAAATTGGTAAATTTAGTTTTTTTGATAAAAGATTTAACTTATCGATTGAATCATGAATAGTATTAATAATCATAGGATTTTCAACCATTGTATTAGATGAAATAATATATATTTTTTTATTTAATTTTATTCCTTTTTCACTCATATCAATTAATGTATCAATTATTAATTGTGTTGTAGCAGTCGAATCTTTTCCACCACTATATCCAATAACCCAAGGCAAATCATTTAATTGATAAACTTCTTCGATTAAGTTTTTAGAATCTTGTATTACATCTTTTTGATTTAATAAATTTGATAATAAACCAGACATATTATTTACCTCCTAATATTTTATTTTCGTATTGTAATTCTTCATTTGTAATATTTAATTTTAATAATCTTTTTAAATGTATAAAAGTAAGTTTTACATTTGTTTCATTTTTAACAATTTTTCCATTTTGAAAAATTCTTGTACGCCAGTTATCAGAACTTCTAGAGAAATTAATTTTACTTAAATTTGATAAACAACTTAAGTCTTTATCTTCACTTAAAATAATGTAATTCCCAAGTTTACCTAGAGCACTTAACATTACACCATTAGTAGTAATAAAGTCTTCTCTAAGCGATTTTTTAGTTAATTCCCCTGATATAAGTTGAGTCCATTCTGGAATATTATTACAAATTGAGTACCAATAATTAATTGAAAATTCTTCATCGAAATCAGATTCATTAATATTCTTAAATACTTCTTTATTAGCTTTAACAATGTTGTTTAAAGTGAATAAACATTTAGAAAATTTTGCTAAAACATCTTTCTCTTTGTCAGTATATTCTCTTAAAAATTGAATCTCTTCAACAGTCTTTTTTGTAAGTATAGTAAGTTTATCTTTATGCTCATATAATAATCCTAATGAGTTAGAAGTGTTCACAGCATGTTTATTTAAATCAGTAAACATTTGTTGTGATTGTTTTAACCCAGCATCAGCAAACATTACTATAGGTATTGTTTCTTCTTTTAATGAATCATCTTCTTTTAAAGCATTAATAATAGCTTCTTTTCTATGTTGTCCATCATTTAATAAAAATGTAGAATCCATAGAAATATGTAATTGACCCATTCCCTGCATACTACTTTCTTCAAATCTAAATTCCCCATCAATAGATGCTGTTAAAGCAGAGAAAACATAACTACTTCTATTCTCTAAAATATAATCAGTTATATTAGGTATTCTTGTTGTATTTATTTTTCTTTGAGCTCTGAAATCAGCTTCAATAACTTCATCGTTTTCAAAGAATAATTTACTTAATAATTTAAGTGGTACCATACAAATATAATAATCTTTATTAGCTTGTATACCTTTTACTGCATTAAATGAATATTCATAGTTCATAGTTCTTCCTCCATAAAAAAAATACTATACGTAAGTATATACTTAAGTATAGTATTTTTGTCGTTATTTGTCAATGTTATTCTAATTATTTTATACTATTTTTCAATTCTTCTAAAGTTAAATTATTTAATATTTCATCATAGTTACTTAATGTTAAAGATTCAAAATAATTATGCAATTGATCAATAACCACTAAAGGTGAGTTTGAATCAATGTTATTAAAAATTTGTTCTATTCCATAATTAGCAAAACTAGTAAGTAAATTAGCAGCAGTTAATTTTTTTGAATTATAATCTGGATCAAATGCTAATTTTAATCTTTCATCTATTTCAAAGTCAATTGTATTTGAACTAATTAATATGTTTTGTAAAAGATTATCTAATATATCTCTAACATTTAAATTCTTTTGATGATCAATAGTACTTCTACCTATACTTTTAGGATTAGAAAGAGGATTTTCAATATCATTAATACATTTATCTTCTTTAACACCTATTGCACAGGCTAATAAATAAACATCTACTAAGCGGTCAAATAAACCAATTGCATCTTTAGTACATAATAAATCATCAGCTTTTTCCCATAGCGGATGATATAGAGTTAAATCAGAAGTTAATATCATTAATATTCCCCGTTTCTATTTTAGCTTTATCTTGAGATTGATTCTTAATAATTAAGAATTCATAATTGCTCGTATCATTAAGAAGTTTTCTTATTTTATTCAAATCTAATGTTAATAAAATAGTTTGTTTTGATACTGTCGGTAATGTCTTAAAAATATGTTCAGACTGCCTATTACCAGTAAATGCAAATGGGGCATCAATAATAATTGGATTCTCAGTGTTCTCCATATTACATTCTTGTAAGGATTTAACTATACCTATTACATATGAGTAAACATCAACAGCTAGTTGTCCTCCAGATAAATAAGTTGTTCTTAACGAAAAATCATTATTAACGAAATCAATTGAATCCGCATTTATTTCAGTTTGAGTAGATAGTTTTTTGAATATTTCTCTAACACATTTATTTAATGAGTTTTTAACCTTATTTTCCATTGCATCCTTTTCTATTTCTAAAAGTTCAGCTGCATTTTTGTAAAACTTAATTTTATCAGAATATTCATTTGAAACTTTATCATTTTTTTGTAAATTTTTGAGTTGATTATCGGAAATATCATAAACTTGTTTCTTTTGAGCTATTTTACCCTCTAAACCACCTTTATGTCTGTTTAATTTCTCTAATTCATCTTTAATACTTTCTAACTCTTCAACTAAATTTTTAGCTTCATCAAGTCTTTTTAAAGTTTCTAATTTTTCATGATTATCATCTTGTAAACTTGTTATTTTTTGCTCTAACTTAGCAATATTGTTTATATATTCATCATAAGTATTTATATTTGTTTTTGCAGTAGAAATATCTCTTTTTGCTTTTGCTATAAATTGTCCAAATTGATATGTGTATGAATCAGGAGGCATTACACCTATTAAACCATCAATATGTTCGACAGTTTGATTATCCAATGGTCTGTTACAAACACACATATGTTTTTCTTTTATTTCAACAAGTAGATTCTTTTTTAAAGTCTCAAAAACATTTTTATAAGTATTAGCAAATGTTAAATTTTTTTCTCTTAAAATCGTTGAACTTTTACTAGTTATTTTAGATAAGAATAAATGAGTATAGTTATTATAAAATAAATTACCTATTTCATTTTTAGTGTTTTTTATTTTTGATTCATGTGCAGATATAAATGCATTATTTTGTTTTATTATTTGATTTAAATTATTTTTACTATCTATTGCACCTAAAATTTTAAAAATTTCATCTCTTCTCGCGTTAAAATCTGAAATTTTAGCCATGTCATCTTTTCTTTCAATTTTTAAATCTTCTATTTCCTCAAATAATTCTTCTAAAGTTTCTTGAAATTCAGCTGCTGACATACCACTTTGAACATTTTTCATTTGTGAAGTCATAAGTTTGTTGAAATACCCTATAACACTTCTTGAATTTCTATCACTACCTAAATGCTTAATAGCTTTCTCATATGCATCAAGACCAAATAAAGAATATATCGCTAATTTCAATTTTTTTGAATCTAAAACAATATCTCTAGCACTTTCTCCATCTAATAAGAAATAATTAGCTAAACCTCTAGGTAATATATTGTTAATCTTGTTAGCAATATCTCCTGTGAACGGTTCCCAATTGTCAGCTTTTAATATACTTAATTTTGATTTTCTTTCAACAACTTTAGTTGATTGAATAGATAACCCAACTTTATAATCTAAAGTTTTTATTAATTGATATTCTATACCTAAGTGTTCAAAATATATTTCACCTTTTACTTCTATGATGTCATTTAATTTAGATTCTTCGAAGGCGCATATATTAAATAAAGGCTTGTCATCTTTTTTTCCGAAATTAGGCTCATCATAAAAAGCCCATTTAAAAAATTGTAAAAAGGATGATTTTCCGAAACCTGAATCTCCATATATTAATGTTATTTTTCCATCTTTATTAAAAGATACAGGATTTTCATCATAATAACATCTAAAGTTTTTTATTAATATTCTATTTATTCTCATTTTCAGATTTTACCTCCTCATAAATTTTAATTATTTTATTTACCATTTGTGAATCATCATAATGCACTACGTTTGATAACGATAATCTCTCTTCATCTAAAACTCTTTTTTTAAAACTCTCCATTGCTTGTGTACTATTTAACATCTCTTTATCATTCATCTAAATCACCACCATTTGCATATTCATTTTTAAATTTAATATCTTCCATCGTTAAGCCATAATTAGACATTTTATCTAACAAAACATCTTGTAACAAATCATAATTAGCCGCGAGTTTACTATATTCTAAAAATCTTCTTAATTCGATTTCTGCGAAAACTCTACTTGAAGAAGAAGGCATTACTACTACATCATAAATATGTGCAATATCTTTGTTAGGATATAATCTTAATATCCTACCTCTTCTTTGTACAAATTCCCTATAATTGTCATTACTTGATAATAACAATGCAGATTTTATAGATGGAATATTAATACCTTCATCCAAACACTTAATAGCTACTAATATATCATCATAACCTTTATTAAATCTATCTATTAATTCCATTCTTATATTTACTTTTTCTGTTGCTGTAAATTTAGTAGCTCTTAAATTGGAGTTCTCATCTAAGATAGAATTATTTATTAATTTTAGTATATATTCCAAATGTCTAATCTCTTCTGTAATATTTACTTTTTTATTTTCATAGTTAAGTTTTCCATCACTACAATATATTATCAAATGATCTCTATCATCAATTTGGGAGAAAATAGATTTAATGTAAGCTAGTTTTCCTTCTGCCATTGATATAGCTCTTAATCTACCTCTATAGCCAAATAAAAACTTCTCTTCATCAATAATGATGTTTCTTATTGGATCTATGGCTGATAGCATCATAGAATGATACTTACTAAAAGTTTCTTCATCATGTTCTGTTGCTTCTATAAATATAGGATGATACATATAGTTTACTAAATATGTTCCAATCGCTTTTTCTATTGGCAAATTCATAACAGTACCACCAAACCACTCTAATAATAGTTTTGTCTTATCTTCATCCGTACCAAATACAGGTGTAGCAGACAATCCTAACTTATATTTATATTTTAAGCTTAATTCTTTTGTAGTTTTATTAACAAAGTTATGCGCCTCATCAACTATTAATAATTTCTCAAATTTGATTTTGTCATATAACTTTTCAAATCTTGGTAAATAGAAACTTTTCATTGTAGTTATAATTATTATCGGTTTATATTCGGCTTTACTTAATAAGTAACTTGTATATATCTTGCCTTCAGCATCTTTAATATCACCATGTACCATATGTACGATTGCATTTGGTATAAATTTTAATACATCTTCATGCCACTGAGTTACTAAATGCATGTAAGGTACAGCTATTACTGTAAAAATTTGATTCTCTTTGATCAACTCTTGTATCGAATATAATGATGTAATTGTTTTACCAGTACCTGTTGCCATGATAAAAAATCCTTTGTGATCATTTTTTATCCAATTTTGTTTAGCTTCAATTTGGTAAGGTCTATATTCAAATGAATTCTTTTTCTTTTTATTATTAACATTACCTATTTTATTACTTTCTCTCACTTCTAATATAACTGACTTTAATGCATCAGGAAATTCGTAAACATCTAAGTAATTATTTCCATCACTCCAAATTGAATTAAACTCGTTAGTTTCATCTTCAATTCTTCCCTCTAAATCATACCAACTTTTATATACGCGTACTTTTTCATAATTAACATCATATCCATGTCCAGTTTCATTATTAGAACCTTGAAATACTAACAAATTTTTATTGAAATCTTCTAAGATTGCTAATTTATCATGGTATATACCACCATTAGGCTTAACAACAATTTTAATATCCAGAATACCTTCTTCAATAAGAGATGATAGTAATTCTAAATTTTCATCATTTAGTTCTTTAATTGTTTCTTCAAAATCTTCAGAAAATCTTTTCAAATGAATTTCCCTTTTAAGATAACCATTATTTATGGCATCAATATCTGATTGAGATAAATTTGGTGAAGTAACTAAATGAATTTTACCATTATTTCTAGCAAGCGATAGTATTCCGTCTGAGATGAAATTTAAAGAAGATGAACTAAAATATCCAACACTTCTTTTATAAATTTTCGTTTCTTTCAGCAACGGATTAATTATATCTGAAATTGTCTGTTCCCCAATACTTTTGTATGATATTTCTAAATTGAACTCTTTAAAACTCATTTACTCACCACATCCCATGCTTTTTTATACAAATTATACCATTTTTCATCACTTTATACAAATGAAAAAGTCCTTTATTAGAGGACTTATTAAATATTATTTTTTAATGTTATACTATTTGCATAGTATTTTGCATCTTCATTACATTTTAATTCTTCATTTCTTCTGACTTCTGAATCATTAAAATTGTACTTTTGTCTTTCCGAAGTCCATTGTTCTATTTCTACTATATTATCAAACTCTTTTTTATTATTTAAATACCAATAAACGCATAAATTTTGATAAATATATCTCATTTCTTTTGCAACTTCTCTATAAATTTGAGTAGGATCTCCACATTCTTCAATCCATTCTTCTTCAATCATTACTACTGTATCTTTGTAAGTAGATGTTGGTCTTGTATCATGTTCCTGTAAGATAGCACGCTTATATAAATTTGCAATATTACATCCAAAGAAACCTAACGGTAATCCTAAATCTTTTGTTACATCTTGAATTGCTAAATATGCATACTTTTTCATACCTAAATCTAAATTATCCAAATTTTTAAATTGCATTTCTCTTATCCTTCTTTCTTATTTCCATTAATAAAATTATTAAAATATTTATCTTCCGCTTCTTTTCTTGATCTAATAGCATCCTCTATATTATCAAATCTTCCTAAAATATGATTCTTCCCTTTGAATGTTAATTGAGCTACCCATTTATTTTTTTCTTTACTCCATGATACACCCTTATGTCCTGATGTATTGTTTTTATTCATTTTTCTATTTTCACTAATAGCTGATAAATTAGTTCCATCTATGTAGTCATCTCTTAAGTTAATAACATTAGTTTTATTTTCTTCGTTTTTACATCCGCAAGAAACTATTGTACCATTCTTTAAATGTTTACCATCAACTTCTTTTGTATTTCCACAAGTGCATATACAATTCCATAATGTTTTATTATTTTCTCTTCTATTGAAACTGATTACTTCTAATCTTCCAAATGTTTGATTTGTTATATCTTTTATTTCTTGAAATCTAATGCATCCACAAGATTTTACATGTCCTGTTTTAAGCTTATTTATATTGACTTCTTTTGTATTTCCACACTCACATAAGCAAAGGTATATTTTAGATGATTTATACTTTCTACCAGTATATTCTAATATAGTTAGTTTACCGTATTTTTCATTAATATTTATATCCATAACAATACACCTTCTTACTATTGTACATCTACAATATCATCAATATTAATTTTCGTATTATCGCTTAACAACAACGTTTTACTTATATTATTATGTTTGATTATTGTATCTGTATATGATTCTATTTTACCTTTATTAAATACTTTTAATATAATGGGAGATTTAGTTTGAATTGAAAATAATAAGGCTCTATTTATACGTTCTATATGATCTTCTCCTACAATAGGTTTATCTATTAATCCTGCTTTTTTATGTAATGCTTCTATTGCTTCAGCATGTCCTTCAACTGCAGCAAATGGTCTATATTTTATTGCATTTCTATTACTCATATCATCAGTCCTTTATACTTGTAATATTATATCATTGTTTGTCATTTTTTTATATAGATTTAAAAAGAAAAAAGTATATTTCTATACTTCTTCTATGTTGTATGTTTCTAATAATTCTGTATCTTTATTATGATGATATTTTTTTATATTAACTATATATTTAAATCCTAGTGTTTTTGAAAGATGTTTTAAATCATTTAATAATAGATTTGTTTCATGACATTTAATAAATGAAGCTACTACTTTGAAATTATTTAATTCTTCTATATACTTGTGTAATTCTACTATAAGCATTGTATCACTTCTTTCTTTTTGATGAGTATATCATCTTTAAAGAGTATATTCCACCATGGTACTATTTGGAGTTTTTATTTAAAGAGATGATATTGTTCTAATTAGATTCTTATTGTATATATACTTTGTATAAATATATATAGTGGAATTCTTTAAATTAGTATTAACACTTCGTGTGTAATATTTATTGCGTTAGAATATTTCGCTAGCTTATATACTAACTGTAAATATTAAAGGTATCAAAACACACAAGACTACTTGTAGACTTGTGTGTTGTCTTTTTTGTTTTATTTGATATGGTTCTGAATTATTAATCGCTTTGCTCTTAAAAATTCTTGTCAAATGTTTTTAATGATGTTTTCTTTTAATAGTTTTATTTCTTTAAGTAGTCTATTAGTAAGAGATGTTTTATCTTTTATTTCATCCATTTCAATTTGTATTAAATTAAGATTATTTTCTTGATATAGATTTATTTTCTCTTCTTTATTTTTAATATACGTGTTTGAATTAAGTCCCCAATATTCTATATAAATACCTTGATTAGGAAGAATAGGTATATACCAATCAGATAATACTTTTCTTTGTGTTATTTCTATTACTTCTTTTTCATATGAATGTAGTATAAAAGCATTATACAATATATCATCTATATCGAGTTCAGCTTGTGATCTTACTTTATGACCATCAAGGCATCTATATTCTTTTCTTTGTTTTTTAGGTTTATCTTCTGTTACTTCTGGTTCAATAATGTCATTATCATCTTCCACGATGACTTCTTCTATTGGAGAATCATCTAGTGTATCTTCTCTGTAATATTTAGGGATAATGAAACCATCATTAGTAGTTATAGGATCTAGTGAATCTGATATATCAAATTCTTCTTCATCTGATTCTTCTAGTGATGAACCCAGTACATCATTTTGATAATACTTAGGTGTAATACCTGAAGGTGTTTGAATTGTTTTCATAAATTCATATGTACCAATTGTTTCATTATTATCGTTTAATTCTTCTTCATATGTATAACCAGGTTGATTCATACCTAATAAATCTTCCATTTTCTTTTTAGCTTTATCAAAGTCTTTGTTGTTGATACTATCACCTACTATCGTTTATATTGTACATTGATTGTTTACTTTTGTAAATTAAGTTAAGTATTTAGAAAGGTAGTGTAATAATAGGTGCTTCTTTAAAATTGTATTGATATACTACATATTCATTTGTAACTGTATTAGTTAACATTGCTTTTGAATCTTCTGGATAAATATTGAATGTTCCTATATCATAAGTGAATGTATAGTAATCATTTTCTTTAGTAAACTTTTGGTCTTTTATTTGTATTAATCCAAAATAATTATTGTAGTATGATGATGAAGTTGTAGTTTTCCATTGTTCATTTGAATAGATATATGTTTTATAAGTTGTATCTAAGTTAGTAAAATATACTTCTTCTGATTTACTGTCAGCTTTTAAATTATAAGCATAGGCTGTATCATTATTTACTTCCAATATATTTATATCATTATCATTTACTGTAATAGTTAAGATATAGTTAGATGTTTCTATTTTATTAAAAAAGTTATTTAGTTCTGTATTAGAACATCCTGTTAGTATTAATAGTAATGTAAATATAAGTAATAGTTTTTTCATATATTAATTCTCCCTTTTTACTTATATTACCATAATATTACATTATTTTTAATGCTATTATCATTTTATTCGTTCGACATTTTTCGACAAATGCTTAATTTATGTGATCAAACTTGAAGGGTTTTAATTTATATTTGTTATAATAATCTGAATTCACTAACAATCTAGTGTTTGGTATTTTTTCTGCTATGTTATACATTGTTAGGAATTCTTCTTGCCAATCAGTAATCGATGTTGCTTCTTTTACATATATTTCATCTTCTTCAAAACAGATATTTACATTTGTTGAAATTACACCGAAAGGTTTAATTCCATCTTTTGTTATTCTATTTACACATAATGCTGTTTGTTCGTTTTGTTCGTATTTGCTATAAAATAGTTGTAATTTTATATCAAAGTTTAAAATTTTAAAGTCATATATTTTTTTCATTTTTTATTTCTCCTTATTTTGTTATATATTTTTGATTTTGTAGTTCTTTGTTAGTGTTTTGTTTTATATCTGCTTCATTGATGAAGTAAGATGGTAATAGATTCTTCTTTTTACCATAGATTAGTTGTGTTGTTGAGTATGATATGTATAGAGATTCTTTAGCTCGTGTCATGGCTACATAGAATAATCTTCTTTCTTCTGCTATTTGAGCTTTAGAAAGGTTTTTAGGTGGTAGTATACCTTCATTAGCACCTATGATAAAAACTGTTTTAAATTCTAATCCTTTAGCTCTGTGTACTGTCATTAACTGTACTTGGTCTTTGGATGTTTTTGTTTCTTGATCTAATAGTAGTTCTGATAAAAACATTTCAATGGGTACTTCTGTGTTTATTATTAAATCTTTAAAAGCTGTTATTTTATTATGGATATCTTGTTTATCTTTTTTTTCTTTTATATAGTCATCTATATTGAGTATTCTTTTTACTTCTAAAAAGAATTGTTCTTTTGTTAATGTATATAGGTTTAGTGTTAGTTTTGTTAATTCTCTACCTAATTCATTTAGTTTAGGATTGTTATAGTTCATTAATGAACCATAGAGTGTGTGATTGTTTTGATTATGATAACTCTTGAATGCTAGAAAATCTTTAGCTTCTAATATCATCATGGGAATGTATACAATTTTTTCTAAAGATAATATGTCATTAGGATTTAATATTAATTTATAAAATGAAATAATTGATTTTATTTCATCTGTAGTAAGTAGTGATGATGATCTGTATACATTATAATTAATATTAACTTTATTTAATTCTATTTCTAAAGGGTATGATTGGTTGTTATTTCTGTATAGTACAGCAATTTGATATGGTTCAATCCCTTTTTCTATTTGTTTTTTTATTAGTTGTGTAATGAATTTGGCTTCAGCTTCAAATGTATCAAACTCTTTTAATTTGATTGGAATATTATTTTGATTTTTTGAAAATAAATTCTTTTGTTCTCTATCGTTATTGTGTTGTATTAATTTATTAGCTGATTCTAATATATTTGTGCTACAGCGATAGTTTTGATTAAGGATGATTATTTTATCGGACTTTATCTTAAAGTCGTTTAAAAGGTCTATATTAGAGTTTCTAAAGGTATATATCAATTGGTCATCATCTCCGACTAAAAATATTTGTGAATTATTATGTTTTAGAGAATCTATTAAGTTATATTGTATTTGATTTGTGTCTTGGCACTCATCAATTAAAATATAATCATACTTATTAATAAATTGGTTTACATAAGGGTCATTTGTTTTTGTTAGTTTTATGTAAAGTGGTATCATGTCATCAAAATCTACATAGTTATATTGTTTTAATGTTTGTTGATATTTTTGATATACTTGGTTTATTAATAGTTCTTGTTCGGTTGTATATTTTGTTATTGTTTCATTTTTTATTTCAGAAATAGCTTTTATAAAGAATTTCTGATTATATTGGATTTTTAGTTCTTGTACTATTTCTGATATTAATTTAGCTTTATCTAATTCATCTACTAGGGTAGGTGTATTAGTAAAACCTAAATACTCAGATAGGTATAATACTAAAGAGAATGTAAATGAGTGGAAAGTAGAAATGTTTACATTTGTTTCTTTACCGACTAATTGACTTACTCTATATTTCATTTCTCTTGCTGCTTTATTTGTAAATGTAAAAGCTATGATTTGTGATTCTTCTATACCTTTGTCTAAAAGGTATTTTATTTTTGTTGTAAGTACTCTTGTTTTTCCTGAACCTGCTCCAGCTAATACTAAAAGATTTTTAGAATTATCTGTTACAGCTTCATATTGGTTATTGTTTAAAAATTTTAGGTAATCCATTTTATACTCCTTCTATGAATTCGATAATACTTTGTTCCAAAGAATTATCTTGTAGTGTTTTTTTTGAAATGTAATTTAAAAGATTTTCAATATTGATATCTGCTGATAAGTATTTATCTTCTAGCTGTGGATTGCTCAGCAGATAACAATATATAAAATCTGGGATTTTTTTAATAAGTAGGTTTTCGTACTTATAATAAACTCTTAATCTCAGATATTCTTTATGATGCATTTTAGAAAGGTAGTTCTCTTTCTTCTACTTCGTTAAAGAATTCTACTTGTAGTTCTTCTAGTTCTTCATCTGTTAATACAGGTTGTCCTAATTCTTTTAGGTATTTATTTAAACGGTAGAATCTTTCTTTAGTTAATTCTGAATGTTTATACATCATTCTAAATACTTCTGTGATAAATAAATCTTTGTCTCTTTTTAATGTTAAGTATTTTATCATTAAAATGAAGATTCCTTTATCAGCTGCATAATTATAATGTTTTTCATAATCAGAATATATTTTAGGTTTTGATTCTAGTGTTCCTTTTTCTACGTTATCTAAAAAGTCTAACCAGTTAGGATCAGTTTCTACTTTTATTTGATTTTTTCTATTATGATTGTTTTCAATTTTAAGATCTAACAATCTGTATAGTTGTTCTTGTGAAAACTTTAATAGATTAAATCCAATGTTATTATCTTGTTCAAAGTTTAATAATAGTAATTCTACTATTGATTGAGCTTTATCTCCTCTGAAACGTAATTCATAACGAGCCCAGTAGTCATGTTCTACAGATTGTCTTTTTGATTGTTGTTCTTTCTTTTTGTCATAGATTACTAATTCTATTGGAGATTGCTTAGAACCAAATCTTAGTGTCATTCCATTTTCTAATGTTCCTATTGGACTTGGATTTGAAATGAATGATGATGAGAAATGTTTTTTCATTAATTTGTTGTAGATGTATTCTATTGTTATTTTTTCACCAGTTAGATCATCTACTGCAATATCGATTCTTCTGAATACTGCATTAAGAGATAACAAGTAGTGAAATAAGTCAGACCATGTTTTATCTGGGTTTCTAGTTTCAAAGTCTCTGCATCCTTGTCCCTTCATTTCAAGTTGACATGTTTTGAATCCAGATGAGTTTACTGCTCCAGCTAATCTTAGTGTTGTATTATCTGCTAGAGTGTATTGGTATTTAAATCTATTTGTTGAGAAGTCCTCTCTATACATTTCAAAGTTCTCGATGTTAAGATATTTAGCTATCATTAATAGCACATCTTCTTGTATTTTTCTTTCAGAATCATCACCTTGTACGAATAGTGGAAATGTTGCTGATAAGTAGTCAAATTTTACTTCTATTTTCATGTTTTAAATTGCCCTTTCTTTACATTAGCAAAATTACTGAATTTCTACACTTTAGTAGCAACGCGACCGGCTATTAGTAATACGCCGGTCTCGCGTGTTTTTGCTACTAAAGTTTTATGTAGAAATTCTTGTAATTTTGATGCTAATTTTTGTTATTTTCTGTGTTTATATTTTGGTTTATTTTTTGATAGAATTTAGAGTTACATTTATCTAATTCTTCTATTGTTGGAGATAGTTTTGTGAAGCTTGGTAAGTCTTTAAAATTAGTGTTCTTTTTTTGTTGATAAGCATATGATAAATATGTTGAATCGTATATTTTTTGATTCTTATGTGATAAGTCTGTAATGTTAATTCTAAATGTTTCTTTGTATCCAGACAGTACATTATCCTCTGTTGAAACTATTGTTTTAAGTCTAAAGTATTCATACCTTTTAAACCAGGTAATGATTTCATCTAAATGGTAAGCTGCTGTTCTTAAAAAAGAGTATACTAATGTATAGTCATTTCTTTTATATTCTGCTATATTCATTCTTTTAGATTTTCGCGTAACAAAGCCTTTATTAGTTTCATATGCAATTACTTTCTTATTTATAAAGTTATAGTATTTTTTGATTGGTTTATAGTATAAGTTTAGTAATAATGGATATGATAATTTATTCTTTTTTATTGTTACAAAGTTCTCTGCATTACCTCTAATTCTTAGTGGTACTTGGTCTTTCAATTGATAATCAACAAATATTTTTGTATTTCTTTTTAGATCATGTGATACAGTTGAAAAGAATGTAGCAGCTCCATCTTCTCCTACAAGTTTTTTATCATCGTGTGAATTATATTCTTTATCGAATTCCGATAAAGATATTACTATAAATTCTTCTAATGGATATTTATCTGTTTCTTTATTTTTTCTTAAATAATCAAAGTTAAAAATTTTAGAATATTCTTCATAGATTGGAGAATAGATTGAGTAGTTAGAAATAAGTAATGTACCTCTTCCTTTGTATAGATCTTGTATTTGTAAATATTCTTGATGTTCAGGGAATAAGTCTGGGAAGTTCCTTACTTCAGCAAAGTTTACTTCTTTATGTTTATATTCGTAATCTCTTAATTTTTGTTCTAAAAATTCTATATAGTTTTCTTCTGTTGCTAATGATAGTGATACGTTTAATAAAGTTTTACCTGTACCAGGAAGTCCATTAATAAATGTTGTTTGTGTTAATTGATTTTGAGCTATTGATTTAAGTTGCATGTGATTCTTATTCAGCTTCTTCTCTGCATCATTTTTAGCTTTCATAAATATTAATATTGGTAGTAATGGTAGTAAGTATTTAGCATAGTGCAGTTTAGGATATAGAAATATGATAAGTGATTGTATAAGTGGAAATAGTACTTGCGTTGTGTTGTAAGTTAATGAGTAAAAGATATAGGCTAATAGGAATATAAATACTTCTACTAGTATGTTGAATAAATATCCGTTACCTATTAATATTGATAGTAATGATAAAGCTATTAGTTTTCTTTGTTTATATAAGAAGTTTTTCACTTTAATAAGAATAGTTTTTATGAACTTAAATACAATTCTACAAAGCTGATTAATTTTAAATATAAGTTTTACTGCTGGTGTATGTTTAATTTTAAGGTTAGTTTTATTAATTGATTCTTTAGCAAATATATAACCAATGATAATAAAGTTAAATCCTACATTTACTAAGAATAAAAATCCTAGTGATATATAAGTGAGTAACTTTGTTAATCCAAGTAACATATTTTCTAAAAAAGTATCCCATGATTCAAACATGGAAAATAAATTATTTGTAGCATCTTCTACTGACCCTATGAAATCATCTACCACACCTTCATTTAATTCAATATATATATCAAATATTGTTTTAATAGTAGGTGATGAGAATACTTCTTTAATTCGATTAATACCGTAAGAGAATGTATCTAAATTCAATAGAATCAGTGTAGTAATTAATACTACAGCTGATACTATTGTTATAATTAGTTTTTTGTTTTTCATTAGAAGATAAAACAGATTATACCTTTAATAATTTTAATAATTAATTTGATTATTTTTAGTATTATAATTATTGATATAATAATTACAATACATTTAAGGATTTGATTTTCTTCTAATAAGTTTAGAAATGAGTCGAAGTAATTACTTAGTATTATCAACTTTTGTTGTACCTTTTTTACTTTGGATTTTTTCTATTCTTTTTCTAGTAGCTTCTGCTTTTCTTTGTTCTCTTAGTTCTCTACTAGCTGGTTGTTTATTCTCTTTTGGTTTTGTTTGATAATTATTTGTATATGGCTTTTTGTATTCTGGATATTTATAATTGTTATTATTATATCTAGGTTGATTATTTACTGGATAATTTTGTTTTGGTTCTTTATTAAATTTTGGAAGTGGTACTCCTTTTATGAATTTATATATGAAAGATATAATTTTACATAAAAATCCTATTACATATAAAGCAGCAACAAGTAATAAAACGATTCCTATTATTTTAGTTGCCATTACTAATGCATCCCAGAATGTAGTAAAGAATTCTTGAATCATGTCAAATACATCTTGAATTGATAAATCATCAGGATCTCCAATTAATGAAGGATCAAATACACTTACTGTAGTACCATCTACTGTATCCATGTATATAGGTAAATCATATTCTTGACCATCCATAATGAAATTTAATCTTAATACTTTAAAGTCTGAAATCTTTTGATATTTTTCTTCTGGTTGAGTTTTAAAATCAAACCAGTTCCATGCATTTGAATCATAGTTTAAATGTAATTTGTATTTATATGTTTGAGCATTACTTCCTTGTGAGTGATAATACCCTTCTTCAAATCCTTGATACCTACCTAGTCCGAAGAAACCTCCACCAACCACTTCGGTGGTTAGTGATTTAATTACAGATATTTCACCTTTATTGGCCCAAATTTCCCACCAGTCTCTATCATCTGAATCTAGTTTATAAGATACATCTACACGATATACTCTATCTATATCAATTGGTGTGTTGAAGTATACTTGATGATAATATCCACCAAAACTTATATCGTAATAAGATTGAGCGATACAGTCATCAATTATTGCGTATGATAAAGCACATAATTGTAAAATATCTCTACCGTTTACTTGAGGTACTACTTTGAAGTCAAAGTTAGCTTCTTTATCCATATGAAATTCATATTCTCCAGTAGGGTCTTCAACGTAGAATGAATCTAATCCTGCTTTGAAATATTCTATATCATATTTTGAATTATTTATATCAACACCATATTCTATTTCATCATCTATAACAACATAAATTGTTGTAGCATGTAAATAAGTTCCGGTTCCATATCCCCATGAAATAGTATGATAATACCTGTGATAACCACTTGGATAAATATCTTTGTATACTACTCCATTACATTTTATTTCAGATATACCGAATGCTGAATGTGTAGTTTTATCACTAGTCCATAAAAGATATAATCTTCCAAATTCATCACAGACTGATGTGTCCTGTGGATCTTCTGAAGCTGCATCCCAGTGTAACCCTACGTATGCATTAGGCTCCAAATAAGCGGGGGATAAATCTAGTGTTGCTAATACTCTATCAAAGAATTCCCATGGTTGTTCAAATATATCGATTGTTTGTGGTTCATCCGACATGTACATTGCTGCTTCACCTGTATTTGTTGGTTGTTGGATAGGATTACTAAATATTAGTAAAGCAAATGTCATTAATGTTAAAAATAGTTTTCTCATCAATTACCCTCCTAATATATAAACCATTCATAGATATTTCTAAATAGAATGAATATTAAGTAAGCTAATCCAATTAGTACGATTACTGCAATCGATGTAGTAATTAATTGTAGTATTATATTATTTTGGATTGTCTCTATTATATTTTCAATAAAGTTCTTATCTTCTTCTGGTTCTGCAACAAAAGTTGATGCCATTGTTTTAGATTCAGCATAATCTAGTGATTCAAAATTAAATTCTCCAATAACTCCGATTTCATATGTTGCGTTTAAATCAGTATTGAAATCATCAATCACGATAAAGTTAGTTCTATATGAATAGTTTTTAGAGTTGAATCTATAAATACTTGTATTCGTTACAACAGTTTCTTTTGTTAAGTTTTGTAAATTAAAGTCTTGATAGAAATTTGTAATGTATGGAAATAATGTTGAATATGCATGGAAATAGTCATCTGCAGTATAACCACTTGGTTGAGTTAATGTAATTATTGTGTAGATATGTGTTGATGTATTATATGTTGAAATAAAGTTTAATTTTGTATTAATAACTTTTGTCATATAACCTACACCACTTACTATTAATTCATCACCTCTATATACATAAGCATAATATTTACCATCAGATTCTAATCTAAATTCGAAATTAAATTCATCTGTGTTTTCTACTAATTTACCATTGTAATACAACATGTATTTAGTAGCTAATTTAAAAGCATCCTCAGCAGTATTATTTTCTGTATAATATATACTATTTGTTAATGTGTAATCTTTTAATTCATCGCTTGTATCGATATAATCATTATCTGTATAAATTTCACCTATAATAACTCCTTCGTAATTTGTAGATGTTGATTTAAGATTGTTAGTGTTAAAGATTTTAATGTCAGACTTGATTGTATCGTTATTAAAATATAACACTGATAATGAGATTGTAGTTGAATAGTAACATTCGTTTAATAATAAAGATGTGAATATATCAGATCCTTTTGGTGATTCAATTGTAGTACTATTAAACATACTAGATTTATATGTTATCTCTGTTTTAGTTCCAGAATACACTTTAAATATTTCATCCATTGTTATTCCTATATTACTAACATTAGTTAAGATATGTGTAAAATGGAAGTCCGAATTATTTAATGCTATAAATGGTAAATTTGAATTTTCAATTAAATATAAATTTATTGTTCCTTCTACAAGTAACTCATTATTTAAATAAGCTTTGTATGTCACAACACCATTATCTAATGTAATAAACGGCTTTATTTCGCTATAATATAGAAATACCTTTTGATTATCTTTTACTAATAAGTAATCAGCTACAGTCTTTAAAACACGTTCAATTGAGTAATGTTCTGTATAGTAAATTTCATTAAGGATTTGATAACCTTCAGATAATGATTCAGTATTTATATATGGAGGTCCTGTATATTCTTCCCATATAGCTACAAGTGTTATATCTTCAGTAATAGGAGTATCGAAGTTAAACTCTTTACCATCTAACGACCAATACTGAAATACATAATTATCTTTTTGAGGTTTTAATGATGAGTAATAAGATAGTTCTCCTTGTTTGATTTCTTGACTATTTACATTTGTACCACCATCCGAATCAAATGTTACAGTAAAGTATATAGGATTCTCTTCTTCCCACACTGCTGTTAATGTTTGGTTCTCATTTAATGGATAATCAAAATTATATATAGTTCCATGCACTTCCCAACCTATAAAAATATAATCTTCTTTAGTTGGATCTGTTGGTTTAGTAGGTATCGAATCTTCTACTAACGTTTCTGAATAATATAATTCACCATCTGCAAAAAATTTATATGTATATTCTTCGTTTACAGTAATTATTATATCTTTTACTATTACATATAAATCAATTGCAAATTGTTCTATATATAAAGTGGAATATAGATTATAGCAATATGAATCAAGTATTATATTTTCTGATAATACTGTAAATAGTTGACTTTGCGGGAATACATATCCAAGTGCAGCAAGAATATACTCTTCAACATCACAATCATATTGGTATGAGCTTAGTAAAACTACTGTTTTATCAACAACTATAAAAGCTGCTGCATATGGTGAAGTTATATGATGAACGTTTACCACTTTAGTGTATAAAGTATCATCATCGTTATTGTTTTTATGATAAACAATTATTGTACTTGTTTCTTGAGTATTATCATAATTGGAAGTATTACACCAAGTTGTACCCATAGAATAGCCTCCATCGTATTTAAATATGAATCTGTATAATTCCATAACTACATTAGACAATGAGTCATTCTTAGGGAAATATATATCTGCATAATATGACACATCTACTCCGATTTCAGAGCTATATAATTCTGCATCGTTATACTCTATAGATTGTTCTTCAAATGTATTATATTCGAATTCTGTTTCAATGTAATCCATTGATTTTATTGTATCACTACATCCAGTTAAGAACAGTCCAGTTAATATTAATGTTACTATTGTTATTATTTGTTTCATTTTGTTTTTTCCTTTCGTTATATTTTTTATTAAGCTAGTGCTGCACTTAATGGTTTTCTTTTAAAAAAAGCACCAATAAAATTAATTACTGATGCTTATATTAAAGGATATTATAAATGTTTTTTTGAAATTAAAGTTTTTGTAGAATAAATATTAGGATATGAATTCAATTATTCTTGATCTTCTTCAGTATCATCTTCAAAATCATATTCTGATTCTGTGAACTGGAATTCAAGTTTCATTTTCTTTAAAGTTTTTACGTTTAAAGCTGTTAGGTAGAAAGCTCTGATCATTGGTTCTTCTTCATTACCTAAGTTAATGATTAAAGCATGGTAGTATTCATCTGAATTTTTACGTTTAGCATAGATAAATTCACAATCTAAATCTTTAAAGATGATACCTCCTTTGTTGTCTAATTCATTTAACTGATTTCTTAATGATGCTAAGTATTGTACTGCATCGAATTTTAAATCATGTTTTGGTTTGACTCTTAAAAAGTCATAGTTTTTGCTGTAGTTATTAGCTGTTGATAAGTTCTTAACTAAAGCATGTGTTGTTACTGTAAATTCTCCATTAAACGATTTGGAGATTACACAATTAACGTCGATTTTTCCTTTCATGTTTTGATGTCCTCTTCTTTCTTATATTTTCTTTGTAATTATGATGTGCTAAGTAACAGATAATATCTTCTTCATTAAAGATAGGTAGAATGCGATCAAGTGTTTCTAATGCATCTGTTACTTCTTTAGTGGACCGGCCACTTTGATTCATAGCTAATGCTACATAACCTTTTAATAATTCAGGTTTCATTTTTTCACCTCCTGCAACCAACTGATTAAGCACTGTTTGTTGATTACGTGGTTATTATATAAAATGATTTCACGCCATTACTCTACTTGATTTTGGGTATAAAAAAAGACCAACTTATCTAAATTGATAAATTGATCTTGTCATATTTATTTTATAAAATTAATTATATCTGTTAATACATTAGTATCTACAGTTTGTTTTTTCTTATAGTCTTCATTAGAATTGATACCTGATGACTTCATCATTAGATGATTTAACCCATCATATAATTTGTAAGAAATATTATCTTTAGATACATCTAGCCATGATTGATAATCTTTTTCTACAGTTATTTGAAAATCACTTGTTCCTTGTAAAACTAGAATAGGTATATTTAATTCTTCAATATAATTTTTACCAGCATATTCCTTTACAGTTTTTTGATATTTTCCAGTAAAACCCATGTAATAATTGTTATCTTTTAAATTAGATACATCTCCTCTTAAAGTGATAATATCTTTTTCTACTTGTAACATTTGGTTTCTAATAATTTCTTTTTCTACTTCAGTATAATTAGAGTTATCTAAATTAGCTTCTATAGCTTTATTTTGATCATAACTAATTTCATACAATTCTCTTAAAGAACCTGCCATTGAAATAATTCCTTTGACACTAGTATTATCAGTTGCTATTTTAGGAGTTAACATTGCACCTTGTGAATGTCCTAATACATATATATTATCAGAATCTACTTTATTATTAGTTTCTAAGAAATCTATTGCTGCATTAACATCATCTAATATTTCTTCATCAATACTATGATTAACTTGCCCTAAATTATTATATTGATAAAATCTTTTATTATATCTTAATGAAGCAATACCTTCTTCAGCTAAAGCGTAAGCTATATCTTTTAATGGGGTATTAAGATAAATTTGTTCATTCATATCTGTTGCTCCACTGCCTTGTACTAATAATACAACTTTAGGATTTACTACATTTTTAGGTAATGTTAATTTTCCATCTAAGTTATACTCTCCAATATTTACTGATTCTTCAGTAAATAAATCACTTACTTCTGGAATTGATACAGGTTTAATACTTATTCCAGCTATTTCATTATTAGAATCAAATGTTAAATTGTATTGAAATCCTGAATTTTCATATTTTTCAATTGTATATGTTCTATAGTATTTACCGTCAACTTCACCTTCAACTGAATGATGTTCTATATGAGCACCTAAATTTTCTTTTTCTTTATCTATTATTTGTTTCAACTCGTCTTTACTAATTAATTTTTGCATTTGTTTGTTGAATAAATCAACTGTTGAATCGTAATTGTCAATTACAAGTTCACTTACTAATTCTTTAGCTTTTAATTGTAATGTTACTTCATCATATTCAACACTATTACTACAACCTGTAATTGTAAATAATGTTATAAAACTAATTAATACTATTATTACTTTTTTCATCTTTATCCTCTTTATTATTTATTAGATGAGAACTTTTTACTTTACTTGTTTCTACACACCAAGATTTTTCATTACAATACGGACATTTTAATTTTCTTTTATTAAACATATGAATAGCAAATATAACATTTAAAATTTTTGGTTTAAATTGTTTTTTACAGTTATCACATTGATATAATGTATTAGATAGATAAAAGCCTATAGTAAATATTACTAAAATTAATGTAATTACTAAACTAATACTTGATAACAAATTATTCTCTTTATTAATATAAATAAAAACAGATATAACATTTATTATTACTATTAATAACCATAATATAATAAATACAATTCTAGTTCTTAATAAGTTTTTACTCTTTTTATTAATTAATTCATTATAATCTAAATTAACATCAAATTGCGTTAACATTTCACTTATAATATTAGCTTTTTTATTTTGTATTTCAATTTGCTTCTTAGTATCATTTAAATTATCATATAGTATCTTCTCTATATCTTTTTTAGTATAATTAGATTGTAACATTTCTTTAATTTGATCTAATGAAAAATCTAATTCTTTCAACATACATATATGTTTTAATTTAGTTACTTCATCTTCTGAATAAAGTCTTCTTCCACCTTCTGTGATTTCAAAAGGTTTAAGTAATTCTTTTTCATCATAAAATTGTACAGTCCTTATTGTAGTATTACAAATCTTAGCTATTTCTCCTGTAGAATATTTCATAAAAGTTCCCTCCAATCATAATTATAGTATATCACGTAACGTGATTAGCAAGTATATTTTATCATTAATACAAAAAAAATTAAAGTTTACAATTCAAGTTTACAATTCAATACTTCTTTTTATGGTTTTGAACATCAACATAAAAATCAATTTAAACGTTACAACTATATTATGCCTATTTCTACAAACCAAGTTATCCATATTTCGCGAAACCTATTACGAGTATTAAAGCTATATTAATCCATTTCGCCATACCTAATTATCCATTTCGTGAAACCCATAATTTTACTGTTATATTAACATATCCATTTCGCGAAACCTTTAAATTTATTAAAAATAAAAATAATAACGGCTTTATTAAGCCGTTATTTTTCTACCAAGTTTTATGTGAAGTATCTGTTTGTGGTTCAGGTAAATAAAAGTACTTTTGTTTACTATTAAATAACCCCATACCAAAAAGGCCTGCTGGAGCGATAGCATATAACGATTGAATAATTTGAAACCCTCCACCTAAAGGATCATCAAAAGGATGAAGGAATGCAAATATTCTATCTAATCTATAAGGTGCAGATAATATTAATACTACTGCTCCTATTACGCCACCTATAATTCCTAAATAATAATATTGTCTTTTAATACCACTAATACAAATCATTGATAAAATAGTTAAAACTATTATTGCTCCTGTACCAAAGTCTGGTTCTAACATTATTAATCCAAATACTAATCCTACTATTAATAAAGGTATTATCATATATTTAAATTCTGTAGTCTTTTTATAATTAATAGATAAATATTTAGCTACTATAATTATTACTGCTATTTTTGAGATTTCTGAGGGTTGAATTGAAAAAGCTGATAAACCTATCCAGCTTCTAGCTCCACCTCTTACAATACCAATTCCTGGTATTAAAACTAATATTAAAAGTAATATAGCAACACTAAATATATAATTTGCATATTTATAATAATATATTGTTTTTATTTTACTGAAAAATAAAAATACTATTATTCCTAATAAGTAAAATATAGATTGTCTTATTAGGTAATAGTATTCATTTCCTTGTTTATATTCTGCCCATACTTGAGATGCACTGTAAACCATTAATACACCGAATGCACCAATAAGTACTGCTAATAATGTTATTTTTTTATACATAAAAATCACCTATGTAATTATATGATTAAAGTATATAAACTATTTATAAATTATTTATTTTATACTCTAAGATTATGTATAATATGTAATTTCTCTTAATAATTAAATTCTAATAAATCCTCGACTTTACAATTAAGAACTTTAGATAGATTAAATAAAGTTAATGCATTCGCTTTATTTATATTGTTTTGACGTTGTTCGTATAATTGAATATTTCTTATATTCACATTTGATTTTTTAGATAATTCTAATTGAGTTAAATTATTTCTATCTCTTAAAACTTGTAACATTGTTTTATTAAAAAAATTTTGTTGAAAGAAATCATAAGTTTGTTTTATATCCATTTCATGATAAACATTATATGATTTTAATAAGGTTTCAAAATTAATTGAATATAAAATTTCATCATAAGATTTATTTGAATGGAAATGATAATATGCTAATATACTACCTATCCAATAATATTTATTCTTCTTTGGTATTTCATTTTCTAATGTATAATCTATTCCAACTATACTTAAAACTTCATCGAAAATATCTTGTGATGATTTACCATATAAATATTTTGGATTTGCATCATCAAATTTATTTGATATTCTACTTATTGTAAAATACTTTGCAAAATCTTCTATACCAATAGAAATAGATGCTTTATAAAATAAAGTTCCGATTTTATCCATTATATTATTCAATTCTAATTCTTGGAATCTTTTTATCATCAAAATTATCATCCTCTCTTAATATATCAACGATATATATTGAATCCTTAATATTTATATGTTGATTTCGATAATTTTCTCTTGCTAAATTATCCCTATTTATATATTTTATATAATGATCTTCTGCATATACTTTATGACAATTAATATATTTTATTTTATTAAAACCATTATTAGTTACAAATACTTGTAACCCTAATGCACCTAAGTACATCGATTCATCTAATGTTTGAATAGGTATTTCATTATTAACAAAATCATTAGAAAAAGAGAAATATGAATCATCAGCTCTATATCCAATAATTACATCATAATCTTTATAATTTATTAAAAATTTTTCTTTAATAAAATCACAAGCTTGTTTAGATAATTCAGTTTTATATTGAATAGTTCTATTATCTAATAATATAGCTAACCAATTCAATATATTATAACTTTTGTCCAATTTTAATATTTTTAAATTAGAAATATCTAAATCATATTCATTAACAATTCCATCACTATTATCTGATGTAGCCCATTCACATGCTAAATCAAAACTTTGTGTAGTATAAAAACCTTGTCCATAATCATTGTATAGTTTACCAAATTTTTTTTGTGGATTTTCTATTTTAATTTTAGAACCATGAAATATTTTCATATAAATCAACTCCTACTATAATTTTATCATATTCATTTTTTATGTCAATGGATAACTATCGTTATAATGATAGTAGATGTTTTTAATTGTAAGCTAACCATGTAAAATTACAACTATATTTAAATAATTTTTTTAATACATTATCTTTCTTCTCTTTTTTCATTAATCAATTCTCCTTTTTATATATTCTGTAATGATTGATACATATTCATCACACTTTATTAATAAAGCTATATGCCCACCTAATAAATCAGTTTTTAGAGTAGGATTATACATTAGGTTATATAATTCATCTTTAACTTCTTGTGTAAAAGTTTTATCATCTTCAGATAAAATTAAGAATGCTTTATCATCTAAATATTTATAACTTTCTTTTTTATTATTTAAATGATTTTCTAAATCAATTAATAAATCACTCATATGTAATTGGTAATTTCTTTGTAACTGATCGTCCATTATATCAAACATATCATTTAATATTTCTTTTTGTTCTTCATTAAATTCTTTAGCATGTTTTTTAGTTATTTTTTTTCTAATTAATTTTTTAAATAAATTCATTGGTAATATTTTTATTAATTTTTTACTTTTTTTAGTTCTATCCATCATATCAGTTAATGACTTTAAAGCGTCACTACTTAAATTTTCTGATAAACATCCTGTATTAGATAAGATTAATCCTTTTGTAACATCAGGATAGTTAGTAGCCATTATTAAAGAAATAAAACCTCCTAATGACTGTCCTATAAACCAAACTTTTTCATTTAAAGAAATTAATAATTCATTTATAGCAAAACATAATTCATTGTTTGTTTTAAAGTTTATTGAATAATCAAATGTTATTACAGAAAATTCTTTAGTAAACTTTGTAAAATGATTATAAACTAAATCAGATAGTCCTATTCCACCTACTAATAACACTACTGTTTGCTTAGCACTTTCATTTTTAAAATATCTATATTTAAATATTTTATTATTTACAATAAATTCTTTTAATTCATATAATTCATTATATTTTTTAAAATCCATTGTATCCTCCTAGTAAGCATTGACTTACTAATATTTTAACATAGTACTATTTTAAAGTCAAAAAAAGAACTATTAATTAAAATAGTTCTTTTATAGTTTATTTTATTTCTACATCTAATAATTTAATTAAATGTATTGATTGTGTTTCATCTATTATAGCACCTTTTATATCTTGTATTGTAATATTTATTCCTTCTATATTACAATTACTTAAATCTATTTTTTTCAGTTTATAATTAGTAAATTCTATTTTAGTCATATCACAGTTATCAAAAATTAATTCTGTATGACTACACTTATCAAAATAACTTTCTTTTAATAATGCATCTTTAAATAATACATTTTTAAATGATACATCAAAGAACCCACTCATTTTTAATACTGAGTCTTCTATTATAGTATTGTCTAAATAAGTTTCTGTAAAAGTTATTCCAAGCATTTTATTTTTACTCATCTTAGTTATATAAAATTTTGATTTATTAAATTTAGTATTACTAAAATCACAATTGTTAAACTCACAATGGATAAAATATAAATTATCACCTTTATTAATAAAAGTAACATTTTCAAATAAACATCCATTAAATTCTTTATGTTCTAATATAGATAAATCTAGTGTTATATCTTTAAAATGAATATCTAAAATTTTGTCTTCAAATTCTTCATTATTATATTCTTCTAAGTAATTACTTATTTTAAGTTGTTTTATTTTCATACTACTCCTTTATAATAAATGGCTTTATTAAAACATTTATTGAATTATATATCATACTTACTTCCTATTTCAGAAGGTGTTAATTTTAATAATGAATTAATAGGTTTTAGTCCTATTAAAATATTTAATAACATAATTAAAATTAATATAGGTATCCATAATAAATAGTGTAGTGATAACCCTAAGGCCCCACCAACATTACTTATTAATAATATAGCTATTATATAACCTATGAAACTACTAAATAAACTTATTAATAGTATTTCAGATGAGAATATTTTTCTTATATCTTTTTTAGTTATACCTAGTGCTCTATATACACCTATTTCATATACTCTACTTATTAAACTACTTCTCATTATAAAATATAAGAATATTAAAGAAGTAATTATTAATACAACTGATAATACTAAAAATACTAATGCTGTAAATAATATTTGTTCTTTATAACTTGCTTTACTTTCATCATATACATTATAAGCATCTTTTATTAAATCTTCATTATCACTTAAAAATTTATTTGTTATTTCATTATCATAAGAATGAAGTGTAAAATAACTATTACTTCTTGATTCTAAATACATTAATTTATAATCTACTTCATTAAATACATATTCACATACATCTTGATGTCCTACTACTTTATACTCTATTCCATTAAAAGATATAATAGAATTTACTGGTTTAGTATAATCATTTATTAATACTTCTTTTGAAGAAACACTCATATTAAGATCTTCTGCTATAGCAGTTGTACTACCATTTAGCTCACCCATAAAAGCAGTTTGACTTAAATATATTTCTGGTGTTTGTTTATCGACTATTCCGCTAATAGTATAAAGATCATTTACATTTAATCCTATAAAATCTTCATAAGAATCAAATCCTAATTTATAATAAAAAGAATTTTTTACTAGTTCATCTATAACCATTTTATCTAATAAAATAGAATTATAATCACCATATTCTCCTAAGAAGATATCACTATCTTTAAGATTTGTTTTTAAATTTTGTGATGTTGAATAATGTTGTATAGATAATGTTTGATTTTGCGCTTGTAAGTAAGAGTCATGAATAATATTAAAATTAATTGGCTCATGAACTATTCCTATATTCTCTTCTACTATAACACTCGCTATATTATCAGATATTATACTATATTCATTATAACCACTTCTAATAAAATCTTTTTCGTCTACTACAACAGCAGAGTAAAGTGTACTTACAGCAAATACAAATAAAAATGCTGATAATAAAAATCCTAGAAATACTAATTTTTGTTTTCTTTTCATTTCTAATATTCTTTTAAATGCCATATTAAATGTATCTTTATATTTAATATTAGATTTTTTACGATAATACTTATTTTCTATTTTTTCTATATCAAAGTTTACTTCTTCTATTTGTTCTATATTTAAAATAGGTTTATTAGAATTTATTACTTTAACATCATCATTACTAACTAATTTAATTTGTTTGTTTAGAGACTCTATATATATAACTCCATCTTTAGATATAACATTAAGATTTATATCTACTTTTTCTTTATCATAAAAATAATTAATATTAACATTACTATTATTAGTAGTTTCTTTATTTAAGTCTTTTAAATAAATATTACTATCATCATTATAAGAATAATTATCAGTATTTTTATTTACCTCATCACTCATTATTTGACCATCTTTTAATCTAATTATTCTATTAGCATAAAAATTAGCAATACGTTCTTCATGTGTTACTAAAATAACTAATGTTTTTTTAGCTATTTGTTTTAATATATTCATAACAGCAGTTGTATTTTTTTCATCTAAGTTACCAGTAGGTTCATCTGCTATTATTACATTAGGAGATTTAGCTAATGCTCTTGCTATAGCAACTCTTTGTTGTTGCCCACCAGATAATTGTGTTACTTTTCTTTTATAATATTTTTCTAATCCAACTGACTTTAAAGCATACATTACTCTTTGATGAGCATCACTTTCAATTAAATCAGTCATTTTTAATGTAAACATAATATTTTCATAAACTGTTAAATTTAATAATAAATTATAATTTTGAAATATGTACCCAACATGTTTATTTCTTATAAAATCACAATCACTTGAATTTGCTTGATTTAACATTTCTTCATTATATTGTATTACACCATTATCAACTTTATCTAATCCACCTATAGCGTTTAATAATGTTGTTTTACCACTTCCTGAAGGACCTAATAAACAAACTAAGCCTGTATTATCAAACTCAAGAGAAATATCGTTTATAACATGTATTTCATTTACTTTATTTTTATTATAAAATTTATTTAAATTATTTACTTTTATCATAATTATTTCTCCTTTATAGTTTGCATTACTGATTTTTTGTTAATGTAGTTATTAAATCTTAAAGAAATGAATAATCCTAATAATAAATTTATTATTAATAAGTAACTATGATGATAAAATTTAAAGTTATCAAAGAAAGATAAAAATAAACTTAATACTTCTATTAGTATTACTGATGATATTGTAGATATTAAGAAATATATTGTTATTTCTAAGATATTAGTTTTTAATATTGTTTTTTTATCTAAACCTATACTTTTTAGTATTCCAAAGTCTTTTGTTTTCTCTGAGAATATTAATTTTAATACAATAAACCCTAATAAATAAATTACTATTACTAATACAACACATAAAACAGACATACCTATTTTATTTATTAAAGCTAATATATCTTGTGTATCTAGTGATACATAATATGGTGATATTGTTTCATATCCTAGTTCTTTTAAATCTTTTTGTAATTTATCTAGATTTTCTACATCATCTATATAAATACTTAATTGTGTAGTTATAAATAATTTTTCTTGAATATCAGTTGAAAAATAAACTTCATGATCTTCTAAATTATCTGTAAATATAACATTAGCATCTTTTATTATTAAATCAAGAAGTTGAATATCACAATTAATAAAATAATTTTCATAATAAGTACTTAAATAAACTGTATTAGCTTTATCTATAAAGTCGATTGGTTTAACAATACTTTGCATTCTTTGTGTTACTATATTAGATGATATTGTTAAATCAAAATCATAAGCTAACATAACATGACTTACTAATTCTTCAGAAACATACATTACTCTACTGTAATCATCTGATTTAACTATACCTACTATAACAACATCTAATTCACTTTGTTTATTGCTAAAAGTTACTTTAGTTATAATATCTTCATCTAACATATCTTTTTGTATATATGAAGAAGGTAGACTTAAAACTACTTCATTAACTTTATTAGGTAATCTTCCTAAATGTAACTCATCATTTAATTGATCTATATCTTCAAATCCACAAGTAGGAAAATAATAATCTTTTGTACTTAAATAACCTTGTACATCTAATAATGTATCATATTTAAATGTATCTGCTGTATATTTATAATTATTTAATATATCTAAATCAGTATCACTCATAATAGAATTATCATCTTTTCTAACTACTACTCTATTAGGATTTAAATTTTCAAAATAAGGATTATAAACATCTGTA
>JAWXUE010000009.1:38325-44721 GCA_044432925.1 bacterium
TGTATATTTATAATTATTTAATATATCTAAATCAGTATCACTCATAATAGAATTATCATCTTTTCTAACTACTACTCTATTAGGATTTAAATTTTCAAAATAAGGATTATAAACATCTGTATATGTATTTAAATTTGTATAATAAACAAATCCTGAAATTATTAATCCGATTAATAAAGACATAACAAAAGTAACAAGGAAAGTAAAGAATGTTCTTTTAGGTTGTGATAAAATATTTCGTTTAGTAAAAAATAAAGATTTATCTATTTGTTTATTTTCTTTTTCTTCTATTATCTCTTCTTTATAATCCAATGCATTAACAATAGTATCCTCAACAATATTACCATCAAATACTCTTATTTTTCTAGTAACAATATCTTTAACTTCTTCATAATCATGAGTAACCATTATTACTAACTTAGTTTTTGATATTTCCTTTAATAAAGCGATTATTTCACTACCTGTAGTACTATCTAAATTACCTGTAGGCTCATCAGCAACCAATACTTTAGAATCTTTTGCTAAAGCTCTTGCTATAGCTAGACGTTGCTTTTGTCCTCCTGATAATTTAGTTGCTTTATGAGTAATATGAGTACTTAATCCTACTTGATTAATAATATCTAAAGCAGTTTGTTTTGACTCTTCTTCTGTTTGATTGTTAATAACCATAGCAGCTAAAACATTTTGATATACTGTATAACTATCTATTAATCCATAATTTTGAAATACAAAAGAAATATTATTTCTTCTATAATTTTCCCAATCAGTTAAATCATAATGAGATGTTTCTTCATTATTAAAATATAATTCTCCTTCTTCATAAGAATCAATTCCACTTATTACATTTAGTAAAGTAGACTTACCACTTCCACTCTCTCCTACTATAGCAACAAATTCTTTATTATGAAGTTCTAAATTAATTTTTGATAAACCAAGTGTTATATTATTTTCTGATTTGTAGTACTTCGATAATTTCTCTAATCTAATCATATTAACAACCTCCTTTATATTATAATATCATAAAATTATGTGATAATTGTTGTAATTATATTAAAAACAAATAATACCTCTTATATAAAGAGGTATTATAATTAATTAAATATCGTATTTAGCATTTATTTCAATTGGAGTTTTTCTTAATAATGTAAATATAGGTAATACTGAAGAAACTAGTACTACTACATAAATTAGTATTAAACAAACTGAATATCTAAGATGTGATACATCTAGAGTCGCAAGAAAATCTGTTGTACCTACTAATAGTTTTCTAGAAATATGAGCTAATGTAAAACTTATAGCAGTAGTCATAGTAGTTAATACTAAAGCATCTGTAATAAATGCTATATATATTCTTTTTTTACTAGAACCTATTGCTCTATATATTCCTATTGTTCTTATTTTAGAAATCATTTTAGCTCTAGACATAAAGAATATAATAAGTACTAATACTCCTAAGAAAAATAATAATTGTCCTATTGCTGATGCGTTAGCAGCAATCATTGTAATACTCATTGTTTTTTCAATATATACTTTTTCAAACATCATAGTATATCCTTCTGATTTAAAGTTATCTATTATTAATTTTGAATCATTAGTAAAGATATAACTATTATAAACTCTATTAGCAAATAAAGTAGTTATATTATCTTGATAGATATAAGGATATGCTCCTTCTTCTAAATCATAATAACCTGTTATTTCAAAATGTTCGAACTCTTCTACCATTAAAGAATCTTTGTAAATAGAAGGTAATACTACTTGATCTTCTCCTCTAGGTAATACTCCTTCTGATAAAACTAATTCTGGGTGATAAAAAGGTATGATACCAATGAATACATCACTCATGTATTTTGTATAGTCTTCTTCTGTTAAAAATATAACAGCATTATAAATATCACATTCATAGTAATTAGTATCTAAATTTTGGATAGATTCATTTATTGTATAAAATGCTTTAGCAGATGAATTACTTGTTGAAAACGCAGGGAATGTATATCCTTTTTTTTCTAAGTCTGATTTTAAATAATAATTATATTCAGAATTATAAAACTTAGTTTGATAATTTATATTATAAAAATTATCATAATTAGTAATAGCAACATTAGTTTCTAAGTTTTCGTTTATTCCTACTATAGTAAATGTTTTACCATTTATTATAAGTTCTCTATTTATTAAATCATTTCTTGTTATTCTTTGATATTTACTTATACTATCAAATATATCATCAGCAAGATACTTAGTTAATATAACTTCATCATCTTCTAAAGCACCTATATTATCAAAGTGATAATTAGAAGCAACAGAATAACTATTATAATTTATTAATTGATTGAATAATAAAGGTACTTGGATTTCTGTATATCCTAAATTACCTGGTGCTATAAATGTATCACTATATTCATCACTAATAAGTTTTTCTTCAAGGTTTCTACTAAGTGCTGAATCAATTCTAATAGATTCTGAATAAGAGTTTGCTGTGTCTAAGCCTGGTATTGTTAATAAACCTAGTGTAGCAATAGCTCCGTAAATATAAAATCCAAATAGGAAAAATAAGACTGATAAGAATTTCATTTTTTTACTTCTATTAAAGAAAGTTTTAAATGAATAATATAATTTATTTAAAAAATATTTAAAATAATTATTTTTATAAATAACATCATCTTTATTAAACATAGATATATCAACAGCTTTAGCTTCTTCGTTTTTAGGTGTATTCTCTTCAACTTTTAAATCACTATTCATACCTATTACTTTAGTGTTTTTATCATCTATATCTAAATATACAACATTATCCTTAATATATACTTTTAAATCAATATTAGATGAATTATCACTATATATTTTAACATTGTTATTTTCACTTGTTAAATTTTGATTATTTAATTGATCTAAATATAATTTACCTGATACTACATGTAATTTATTATTATTTTCAATTACTTCATCACTAATAATTTTACCATCTACTAAATTAATTATTCTATCAGAATATTTACTTGCTATTTCTTTATCATGAGTTATTAATAATACTAAATAAGATTTACTCATTGTTTTAAGTATATTCATTACTTCTATTGTATTATTTTCATCTAAGTTACCTGTAGGTTCATCTGCTATTAAAATATTAGCTCCTTTAGCAATAGCACGTGCTATAGCAACTCTTTGTCTTTGTCCTCCAGATAATGCAATAGCATTTCTTCTTTTATATTTCTTCATGTTAACTAAGTTTAATGCATGATCTATTCTATTATTAACATCTTCTTTATCTACTATACCTATTAAGTCTAGAGCATATGCTAAGTTATCATATACACTTAATTCATTAATTAAATGATAGTTTTGAAAGATATAACCTATTTTGTTATTTCTATAATCATCTATTTTAGAAGGATTATATTTATCTACAATTAATTCATCATTGTAATTTATAGTACCACTTGCTTTATCAAGTCCACCTATTACATTTAATAAAGTTGATTTACCACTTCCTGATACTCCTAATATTGTTACTAAAGAAGTATCAGGTAATTCTAGTGATATATCATTTAATACATGTATTTGATTACTTCTTCCTTTATTGTAATACTTATTAATATTAGTTAATTTTATCATAATAAATCACCCCCTACTAAATTACTAGATGCTGATGTTTTAAACATTTTTTTATGATGGTTTAATCCTATAATTAAACCTATTAAAGAGATTAAAATAAATGTTATAAAGAAATTTTTAAAATAAAATAACTCAGCAACACCCTCAAGTGTATCGTACTTCATTCCAAAAGGAGTTATTGCTATTAAGAAGAAGAATAAAATACTAAGTCCATAAGATAAGTAAACATAAAGTAACATTTTAAATACTAATACAAAACGAATATCTCTTTTATCTAAGCCAATTATTCGCATTATTGTATAGTCTTTAACTGTTGATTTTAATATCATATTAGCTATAGCACCTACTACTATTATAATAAATAAAGTCATAAAAGTTATTAAGATAATAAATCCTGTTTCCATAATCTCCTCAACAACAATTAATAAAGAATAATCATCTTCTATATCATTATGATTAATTACTACAACACCTTCTTTAGTTAACTTGTTATAAGCTTTTATTAAATCACTTTCATCATCAAATATATAACTTTTTCTATATATATTATCTTCTAAATATTCTTCTATAAAATCATAACTATAACCAAAATAATTGTCATATTCAACATTAGCATTTTCTAAAGAAATTACCTTACCACCTATTGTTAATAAAGTATCATCTATACTACTTCCGTAAGGTAGTGTTATGTCTGATGATGATTTTACAGTCACTTGTTTAGTATCTAAATAAAATAATTCAACATCTTTATAATACTCAGTACTTTCTTTTAATAATACTTTATTATCATTAAAATATATTGTTGTGAAATCATAAGAAGTTGTTTCATTAAATCCTACTACTTTATAAGTAACACCCTCAACAGTAACTTCTATTAAGTATCCTTCTTCTAAAGCATTCTGCATTGATTCAATATTATAAGTTGTTACATCAAGTACTACTTCATTATCATTTTGTGGTAATACACCATTAGTAACTACAGGGTTAAAACCAACCATTAAATTAGCAGTAGTAAAACCATTGCTATTAAAAGAAATACTTGCTTCATAATCTGTATCAAGTATATAATCATTTTCTACTACAACAGCATCAAAATCATATGTTTCATTTGAATAAACAATTAATCTATTATCTATATCGTTTCTATAAATAGGGAAGTAGTTGTTATCATTAAATACATCAGACTCCATAGAAGCAACAGTACCTCCTACGCAAAAAGTAGCTATCATAAAAATTATAAATAAAAAGATAGTTCTTTTAGGAGCACTAAAAATAGATTTAAAAGCTATATATAAATTAGTAGTCATTTTTATATGTTTAGTAGAAAGTGAAGTACTTTCTATTTGTTTTACTTCTTCTTTAACTACATCACTTGCTACTTTACCATCTTTAATAGTAACTATTCTTGTAGATACTTCTTCTACTAAAGATAATTCATGAGTAACAAATAATACTAATTTTTCTTTTGATATTTCTTTTAATAAAGAAACTATACTTTTACTATTTTCAGAATCTAAATTACCTGTAGGTTCATCACAAGCAAGAATTTGACAATCACTTGCTAGGGCGCGGGCAATAACAACTCTTTGTTTTTCTCCACCTGATAATTTAGTAGTTCTATGTTTTAATCTATGTGCTAATCCTACTTTAGTCAAAATATCTTTTGCTTGTACTTTAGCATCTTTAAGAGCAACACCTTTAAATAATAATTCAATAACAACATTATCAAGTACTGTATATGAATCTATTAATTGATAATTTTGAAAGATAAAAGCAACATTATTTCTTCTATAATTTTCAAAGTCTTCTTGTTTAAAACTAGAAGTTTCTTGATTAAATAAAATAAGTTCTCCTTCTTCATAACTATCCATACCTGATACAACGTTTAATAAAGTAGTTTTACCACTTCCTGATGGTCCTACTATAGATACAAATTCTCCTTTATTAAAAGTTATATTAATATTAGATAAACCTATAGCAGGTGTCCCACCTGTATTATAAATTTTAGTCAAATCTCTAAGTTCTATCATAAACTCACCTCAATGTTATTATAACATAATATGACAAAAAGAAGAATACTATAAGTTCTCTTCTTTGTCAAATAATTTTATTGCTCTTTTAGCCCAAGATCTTGCTTGAGTATTAATTTCTTGTATTACATTTAAATCTTGTTTTGTATTTTTTATTTTAACAATATAATGTTCTTTATATTTAGCTAAATTAAATTTATTTAGATTATTTAATACATATTCTTTATTAGGTGTTTCTAATAATAAAATTAATATATCTCTTGGTTCTTCTTCAATTATAACTTTAAATTTAAAAATGTTATTATTAATATTTAAATTAATATCTTTTAATACTTCATTAATTTTTTCTCTTTCTAATATATCTTCAAATTCTAAATCAAATTTTTTAATAAGTTCATTGTTACTAAGTACGCTCATACAATACCTCCTGTATAAACTTATTTTACATTAAAGTTTATTTAATAACAAGTGTATTATTTATTAAAAAATATTGATGCAATTTATAAAATACAATCTTTTTATCATTATTGAAGTAATAATTTAAGTGAGGTTATATTAATTCTATTGTAATAAAAATTCGTACATGTTATAATATCAATGTATTAAATCGTTATGTTAAATAGCGATAAACGATGAAACAATTTCTTGGAACCGAACTTGAAGTTGTCGAGTTTTATGCTCTTAGAGCCTGGGTTTGGTGTGTACCGCAATCGGAATGGATTTATTTAATCCTATAAAACACCACTAAACGCCA
>JAWXUE010000010.1:0-37071 GCA_044432925.1 bacterium
CTCCTCTTTTATTATTTATTAATAATTATATCATAGAAACAATAAATGCAAATTACTTTACATAAATTAACTAGAAATTTATAATATACTTAGAGGTGATTAATATGAAAGAAATTATGTTTAATAGTATTTCAGGAAATACTAAAAAATTAGCATTAACTATTAAAGAAGTTTTAGGTGATGTTTATTGTGGTGATATTAAAGAAGTAGAAAGTGATGTTGTATTCGTAGGATTTTGGGCAACTAAAAATTCATGTGATCCAAAAGTTCAAGCTTTATTAGAAAGTTTAAATAATAAAAAAGTATTCTTATTTGGTACTTGCGGTTATAACAATTCACAAGAATTTTTTGATTTAGTTTTAGATAATGCTAAGGCTCACATTAATGATACTAATGAATTCATTGGTGGATTTGTATGTCAAGGTAAGGTAAGTGATGCTAAACAAAAATCATTAAAAGAGACACATCCTAACTATGAAGGTTTAAAACCATTCTTAGAAGAATCTGTAAACCATCCTAGTGTTGATGATTTAGATGCATTAAAAAAATTAGTAAGTAGTTTATAAATGAAAAACCTTGTTAAATAGAGATTATTTCTATTTAACAAGGTTTTATTTTTATTTTATTAATGTTGATCCCTGCATCATTGATTCTTGATGTTTATTATTTTTCCATTTATCAATACTTCCAATATTAGTTAATTTAGTTCTACCAAACATTTGAGTAACATCAGCATTAACAACATTCCATTTACCAACCTCACCTACAGATGTAAATAGAGATTGACTAAATGCGAAAGAAAAGTTTTTTACTTTTGATACGTTCCAAGAACTTAAATCTCCAACTGATGCAATCATACATTTATTAAAGATATTTGTCATATCTAAAACATTTGAAACGTTCCATTTACTTAAATCTTGATTGTTAAATGTAGAGAAAGAAAATAGATGTTGCATATTTTCTGTTCTAGATACATTCCAATTACTTAAATCGATGTTTGAAGTAGTTTTAGTTGCATAAAACATTTTAGTCATATTTTTAACATTAGATACATCCCAATTATTTATACCTAGAATTTCACCTTTATATTTTTCAAATAAAAATGACATATTTTCTACTTTTGATACATTCCATTTACTTAAATCTAATTTATCAATACTAGCATTATGAAACCATCCAATTAAACATGTTAACTTAGATGTATCCCACTCTTCTATCCCTTTTAAATTTTTAATTTTAGAATCTTGGAATAATCCAACTGATTTACCAAATTCATTTGTAGTATTTGATGATGTAATCATATTTTTAATATCCCAATCACTTAAATATAAATCATTTGTTTCAAGCTCTCTAAACATAAATTTAAAGTCTTGAATATTAGAAACATCTAAATTATTTATTCCTACTATATTATCTATTTTAGCAAAAATAAATAATTGAGTTAAATCTTTTTGGTTACTTAAATCCCATTTATCTATTCCTTTTAAATTTTTAATTTTAGCTTTCATAAATAAACTTTTAAGTGTAGAGAAATTATTAATATCCCAATTTGATACATCTAAGTTATTAAATTCTGATCTTGAAAACATATCTTTAACAGAATTTATTTTATTACAATCTTCAAAAACTATTTTAATATCGGATGTTTCTTTAGACCAGTTACCAAAACTATAAACTTTTGAAACAAAGTTAGGTACAACTATTTGATTATTAATAAGTTTATTAACACCTGCTAAAGTAATTCCCTCATCATCACTACTTTTTCTTACTACTAATTTTAAAATACCAGGATTTTCTTCTTCATATTTATCAATTATTTGTTGATATTCACTATTACTTTTTGAAACTGTAGTTTTCTTTATTTGTGAATTATTTGTTTGTTTTGCTGCACTTTTAACTTCAGATGTAACCTCTTTAGCGATATTTTTTAAAACTTTATTAAATAAAGACATATTCTTTTCCTAAACTTTCATTTTTTATTTTTTTGGTATTGCGTTTTTAGCATCTTCAAAACTACTTTTACCTATATGACAATAACCATTAGGGTTTTTCTCTAAATAATCTTGATGATATTCCTCAGCATTATAAAACCCTTTTAATTCTTCGATTTCTATAACTGTTTTAACATTTAACTTATTTTCTAAATTTAAAATAGAATTATTAATTATTTCTAAATCTAATTTTTCAGTATAATAAATTCCACTTCTATATTGAGTACCTTCATCTTCTCCTTGTTTATTAACACTTACAGGATCAATTACTTTATAAAACATTTCTAAAAGAAATTCTAGACCTACTATATTAGTATCATATTCAATATACACTGTTTCAACATGATTAGTTTCTTTAATTGTTTTATATTCGGGGTTATTAGTACTACCATTTGCATATCCTACTATTGTTCTAGTAACACCTTTAATTTGTTTAAAATATTCTTCTAATCCCCAAAAACAACCACCTGCTAAATATATTTTTTTCATATTATTCTCCTGTAAATTAATTTTATAAAAAAAATAGAATAAAAATTATTCTATTTAAGCTAATTGATAAACATCTAAAAAAATTCTTAACTCTGCTAAAAACTTTTTCTTAATTTTTACTACTTCAGTCATAGAACTTACTTTATCTGCTTTGTTAACAATTCTTGATTCTTTATACTTTGGCATAGTACTATTTACAGGCCACATATGAGATTTCATAATGTCTATTTCTAATTCATTTAATTCAAAGTATTCTTTAGCATTATTAACTGATAGCATCGGATGAGATTGTAAATGCATTTTTGGAGCTTCTTCTCTTTGATAGAAGTAAAAGTCATGTAATAATGCCCCTCTTATTAAAGATCTTAAGTCTAATTGTTTCTTACTTTTTAAAGCTTTTAAATAAGCTCTATAAGCTACATGCATACAATGTTCATATCTAGTCATACATAAATGATGTGTAAAATTTTTTAATTTTTGATATTCTACATGATTTACTATATCATCAGCAATTTCAGCAAAATATTTATTTTGTTCTTCTGTTACTTTCATAAAGCACCACTTTCTAAATTCATAATTATATTATACAAGAAAGTTAGTTTTTTGCAAGTTAATTGCTTAAAGAAAAAGGACTATAAAAAAGAAAAAAGACTAATCAAAAGATTAGTCTAATTAATTATTTAGCAGTCCATTTGTTAGTAGCTAAAGATAAACCACCCATAGCGTTTCCTGAGATAGCTTGTCCTAATTCTTTATCGATTAATCCTAAGATAAATCCGATAACGAATGAATGGATAATAAATCCGATTCCACCAAAGAATAATAAGAAGATTACGTTGAATACAGTGTTATCACCTAATTCACCAGTTCTATCAAATCCTGTTGGGTTTAAGATGTATGCAGAGATACCTTTTAAAGATTCTCCTTGTTCTTTTAATCCAACTAATCCTAAGATAGTTCCCCAGATTAAACTAATAAGAAAGAAACTCCATCCTCCAAAAATTAAATATAAAATTTTCATAATTTAAATACTCCTTTCTTCATTATTATAGTAAAAAATACTACAAACACATTTTACCATAATCTGTCGTATTTTGTAAATACTTTTTTAATAATAAATACATATTAATAAATTTTTACTCGTTTTTTGTTAGGAACTGAATATTCAAGGAATTTTTTACCAGTTTTTCATCAAAAAGATTGATTATTTGCTCTTCTTCTTCAATTATATAGTCCATAGATCTATAACCTTCAAGTCTTTTACTAAACATATTTAATAAACTTCCTACCTTATTATCAACATAATCATACACTTTAACAGTTTCTTTTGACCCGTCCGTTCTATGTAACCTACCAACATACTGACTTAATGTACCACTCCATTTAAAAGGCATAGTAATAAATAATGTATCTAATCTTTTTTCATCAAAACCTTCTCCTATAAACTTACCTGTTGCTATAAGTATAAAAGGTTCATCATTATAATTAACTAAATCTTCAAGAAATTGATCTTTTTCTTTTTTGTTTAACTTACCTGTTGCTATTACGATATTTTTAGTTAAATGTTTTAATCTTTTATAAAATATTTCTGTATGTTCTATTCTATCAGTTAATATTAAAATTTTCTTATTATAATTAAATTCATATATTACATCTGTTATTATTTGATTGTTTCTTCCCTCATCATTAAATAGTAAATTCATTTGATTTACATACTCTAATTTATTAGGACATTTAAATGATGTTGTTTTTGTTGTTAGGGTTTTAGTGAAGCTATGGTTTTCTTTTGTTTTATCTTCATATCTTATATCACCAATAGTTAAATATATTACATTTTCATTACCATCAGATCTTTGAGGGGTTGCAGTTAATCCATATATATGTTTACACTTAACCGCTCTAATTACTTGTTGTAATGTTTTAGCGGCAACATGATGTACCTCATCAATAATTATTAATCCGTATTGTTCTAATAAGTGGGTTGTATCTTTTAATGATTGAAAAGATAAAACATCAACTATTCCTGTTAAAGATTTTTTTCTACCATGATATTCACCTACTGTTAATACAGAAGAATGTTCTTTTAATCTATTTTGCCATTGTTCTATTAGAGATGTTTTATCTACTATTATAGCCGTTGAAATCCCTAGTCTTTCAATTAATCCGATAGCTAGTATTGTTTTACCAAAAGCAGGAGGAGCTACTAATAAACCATTATCATATTTAATTAATTCATCTAGTGCTACTACTTGAGAATCATATAGTTCTGTATACATCGAAAACATAATAGGTGTACCTTCTATTCTTAAATCCATTAAAGTATAAACAATATTATTTTTCTTTAGTATTGAAAAAACTTCTTTGTAACAACCTCTAGGTATATATAAAAAGTCTTCATCTTCTTTAAATAAAAATAATATTCTATTTGCTCCGAAGATACTTAGTCTTTTCTTTTGTCTTTCTATAAATTCTTTATTAGTTGTTGTAGCAAGTATACATAATTTTTTATATAAATTATTAGATAACTCTTTTTTTCTAAATATAATATCATTAGAGTAATCTATTGTTAATTCGCTTTTGTCTTCTTTTAATTCTATTAAATTATGATTAATTAAGTTAAATGATTTAGTTTTATCACTTAAGAAATTAAATATATCATCTTTTGTAATTTTCTTTATATTAGTTAAATAGTTTGATGGGTTATCTATTTTATTAAATTCTTTATCTAAAAATATAGTTTTATCTTCTTTAATATATTTACCTGATATAGGTAGTGTAATAGCAACTCCTAAACTATCTTTAGGTTGATAATTTTGATTAGGAGTAATATAGTCAAATATTTCTAAATTAGAAAATTCTGTTTCTGATAATAAACATTTTAATAATTCATCAGCTACTCTTCTTACTTCAATTGCTTTAGTTGGTTCTAAAAAGAATCCCCATACTAAATATGTATTACGTTGAGTAACCGTTAGTAATGTATCAAAATTATTATTTAAACAAATATTTTGAAACTCTATAATAAATTCTTTATCTTTATTTAAAAATTCTATACAAAAGAAATTTGATTCATCATTTTTATTAATTGGGTATATTGCATATGTTTGATCACCCTTAAAATGTTTTAAGATATCTTTTTTATTAATTCCTCTATAAGATTTAGATAAACAATTTTTACATCTAGGATGTGCTTTTAGATTACAAAATTTAGTAAATCTATTTAAACAGTGTGTGCTTATTCCGGTAGTACCATTATTAGAAATATAGTTCATAGCAAACACATCTGATCTACCTTTAAAGTAATCTAAATATAAATTTATTTTATCATCTAATGAGAGATTTGAATCGATAGTTATTTCCTTTACTTCATCTTTTGAAATAATAACTATTTCTTCATTATTTAATTCATAATTAATATTGTTATCCGTTAGTATCAATTTTAATCTTTCTATTTCTTTTTTTAATAATTCTATTTCATTATTTCCCATCATATCACCTAAGACCATTATACTATAAAAAACCTTTTAAATACAACATTATTTTAAATTAAATATGTTTTTATAAAATAAAAATTCTCATCTTTTTTAATTGATGAGAATTATATATTTTTGATAAATTTAATTAATAATAAATTCTTTTTTTAATAGTAGTAATTCTTCTAGATATTCTAAAACTATATATAATTTAGCTCTTTCCTCAAATTCAGTTCTATTTTCAGGTAAGACACTATTTCTTATTTCTTCTTTTAATAAATAAAACTCTTTTATTACTTCATCTATTAAATCATCTTTATCATAATTTTCTGATAAATAGTTTATATAATTTGAGACACATTCAGTAGTTATTAAATTAACATTTATATTTTTTAACTTTTTATATATGTTATATAAAATATGTACTTCCTGTTCTTTTAAATTAATATATTCAAAATCATTTCTTTTTTTACTAAAACTATTCATATAATTGAGTTCTACTTTTTGTTTAGTTTTTTCAATAGATTCTTTAATATTTGTAAAACAAGTACCATTATACTCATCTAAATTATCATTTGAAACTCTTTGGGACATTCTTGAAAGTATTTTTTTCACTTGTACATTTATATCTAAATACATTTGATTTAAGTAATCATTATTAGCTCTTAAATGTAAATTTACTAATACTCCAAATAATGCTCCTATACCAAATAATAACAATTCATTAGATATTGTAGATATATTCATTTCTTTAACTGTTAAAAAATGAGAAACTAATACCGAATTAACTGCCATTGCACTACCCCATTTTTTATACTTACAGATAATTAAATACAAGAATAAGTAAATATAGAATGCTAAATAAGTATATCCTAATAAATTAAAACAGATGAACGCTATAATAATAGCTATTATGAAAGCTACTAGTCTTTCTAATACTGTTTTAATTGTTTCTTTTTTTGTAGCAGCAATAGTTAATATAGCAACTATCCCAGCTGAAACACTAAATTCTAATGATAATAAATTAGAAATTATAATTGCTGCTACTGCTGCTATTGCTATTTTTATCCCCTGAAAAACATTATTCATTTTAATCTTCCTTTTTATTTATTACATATTTTATTATTATTTACAGTGAAAAATTCATTTTCTATATCAATAGATATATTACGAAGATTAATACATCCATTAAATATATTCTCTCCTATTTTATTTAAACTTTTAGGTAGCGTAATACTTTCTAATTTAGTACAATCTTTAAACACTTGGTCTTCTAAAGTTGTTACACCTTCAGTTATTATAATAGATTTTAAGTTTTCACACAAAAGAAATGCTTCAAATTTAATTGTTTTAATATTAGAAGGAATCGTAATACTTTCTAAATTAGTACATAAAGCAAAAGCGCTTTGTCCTATATAAGAATCTGTTTGAAAGTTAATTTGAGTTGATTTATCAATATTAACATGCGTTAATGATTTACAATTAAAAAATGCATATTCACCTATACTTAATAAATTACTAGGAAGTGTAATATCTTTTAATGTATTTAATTTAAAAGTAAAAGCATTAATACTTTTTAATTCTGTTGGTAAAAAAACGCTATGTCTTTCTTTTTGTGAATATAATATTTCAGTTAAATCTTTAGTAAATAAGAAACCTTCTGTTGCTGTGTAATGTTTATTATCTTGATCAACTGTTAAGTTTATCAATGAAATACATTCACTAAAACATTCACTACCTATTAACTCTACACTACTAGGTATAAAAACATCATTAAGAGAATCACACATAGAAAATACATTATCTCCTAAAACTTTTAATCCTTTAGGTAAGACAATATTTCTTAAATTAGAGTAACATCTAAAAACACCTGATGCAATTGTTTTTACATCACTAGGTATAATTATTTCTTCAACATCTCTTTTTAAATTCGAATACATTAATTCATTGTTTATTATTACAAAATCTTTATTATCTTTATAAAAAACGATTGTTTGCTTATGTAGAGAATCAAAGAAAGTTTCATCAATATATTTTATTGAATTAGGTAAATATACTTCATCTAAGGAATCTATGTTATAAAAAAAATCTTTGTTTGTTGAATAAATAAATTTGATGCCTTCTTCAAAATATATCTTATTAACTTTGTTATTAATATTAATGTTATTAGTTAAATTTAATTCTTCTTTATCTTTTTTAAATGTAAAAGTATTCATTTTAATCCTCCTGGTTTTCTGCTAGTACTTTTAAATGTACTATATAATTAGTTTTAAAATTTATTTCTATTATTACTCATTTGTATTTGATATAAGATTATCTAATGCTTCAATATCAATTATTTTTTCTTGTATTATTGAATCATCAGCATACTCATCAAAGATTACTTCTTTTCCATGTTTTATTTTTAATATTCTTTCATCTATTGAATTACGTGCTAAAAGTCGATGTACTAAAACAGTATTAATTTGACCCATTCTATAAGCTCTACTTAATGCTTGAACTTCTGTAGATGGTTTCCACTGAGGTTCGCAAAATATTACTACACTTGCACATTGAATATTAAGTCCTACCCCACCAACCATAACTTGTGCTACTAAAACATCTTTATCAACTGCATCAGCAAATTCATCAATTAAAGTTTGTCTATCTTCACTTTTAACGTCCCCAGTTAAAGGCATCATACATCTTCCTTCAAGTAATTTTGTTACTTTTGATATAGTATCTTTAAAATATGAAAATACAATTATTTTTCTTCCTTCTTCTTTTGTATCATCACATATTTCTAATAATCTTTTTGCTTTAGTAGATTTATTTACATCACTACATTCCCATGAAACTCTTCTTAAATTCATTAAATGTTTTTCTTCCATATTTTCTTTATGTTTTTTAATCTCAGAGTTTGATAACTCTACCCATTCTTCTACTTCAATTAACTCAGGTAATTCTTTAAGTACATCTTCTCTTTTTCTTCTTAAATAAACAGGAGATACGTCTTCTTTAAAACTTTCTGTACCAACTAAATATTTAGCATCTTTTATTTTTTCATATACTACATTATTTAAATTTTCAATTAAAAAGCACATTTCATCTACTTTATTTTCAATAGGAGTACCAGTCATGAATACTTTTCTTTCTATATCTTTTGCTAAATTTAATAAAATTTGTGTTCGTTGAGCCTCTGGATTTTTTATATAATGCGCCTCATCAACAACTAACATACTTATTTTGAAGTTGTCATCTGTTTTAATATACTTTAATGTTTCATAAGTTGTTACACCTACCCCAAAACTATTTTTCCAAATCTCTATTTCTATTTCAGGATTTTTATATATTTTAGTAATAGGTAGTGTTGTATGTTTCTTTGTTTCACTTACCCAGTTTTCTAATAAACTAAGAGGACAAACAACAATAAAATATTTTTCTTCTTTAGCATATAAATCAGATGCTGCACAAAGAGCTTGAATAGTTTTACCTAAACCCATTTCATCTCCTATTAAAACATTTTTTTGATTTAATATATACTTTGTACCAAACTCTTGGTAAGCTCTTAATGTTGAGGTCATGTATTTTTGATCTAACTCATAGTTATTAACATTGTTAATTATTTCATTAGATATACCACCATTAAGAAGTTCTTCATTATGTTTAAAGTCACATATAGTTTCTAAATATGTATAATAAGAAGCAGAATTTCTTTTAAAATTATTTTTATAGTTTTCTATGTTATTTGTTTTTTCTAAAAATTTACTTAAAAGATTATTATCTAAATAATTTAGATTATTAATATCTTCTAGTTGTTCTATATGATTAATAATATCTAATTTAGTTTTTTTAGTAGAAAACAACCAACCAATCTTAGATGTTTTACCATTTAATTTTTTTAAATGATTAACTATTTTTTCTATTTTAGATATTTCTTTTGTTATTAAAGAAATGTCATCTTCAATAAGTTTTCTTTCTTTTAATTCATATATAGTTTGTATTAATTGTTCTGTAGTGTTACCTAATGATAATTTGATTGTTATTGTTTTTTCAATTCTTTGAATATAGGTTTGGATAATATCAGAAATAGCTTCATAACTTTTATCACCTATACCATCAATATAACAAAGTTGTTTTTTAGATTTCTCGCATAATAACCTCATATTAGTTATTCCATGCTTTTTTAATACATTTACATTTATTCTTCTTTTTTCATTAACAAGTACATCTATATTAATCTCTTGTAAAACTAATTTTATTTCTTCAGTCATTAACACTTTATATAAATGTTTTACTTTTTGTTCTAATCTTTGTATTTCATATAAATTATCTTTATCATTTATAATTTTTTTATTATATATTTTTATTAATCTATTTTTTTCTTCATTATTTATTTTAAGTCCCATAATAACACTCCATAACTTTTATTAATCTTCTTATATAATAACACTTTTAGTATCATACAACAACTTATTATTTAAAAGAAAACTTCTTATTATTATAATAAATAAGTTCTTATATATGTAAAAGAAAAGAGGTTTGTTTCATATTAGAAATAACCTCTTTTAAATATTATTCTTCAATTTCTCCATCAATATTAATACTAACACCACAGTCTGGTAAATTGATTGTTAAATCATAATCTATTTCAATCCAAACTTCTGAACCGCATTCATCCCAAAATCCAGTCATAATACAATTTTTATTACCATCACCTTCGGCTACACGAGTAAACTCTTCTTCTAATTCTAATTCTTCAAAATCAACATCTTCAATGTTTTGTTTTAATATTTTCTTTAAGTTCTTTTTAAAAGCAGCTTTATTTTTTAAAATTTTTTCTTGAAAGCTATTTAAATAATCTTCAAATGCTTTACAACAACTTTCTTCAGTAACTTCACCATTTAAAAAAGATTGAACATCTTTGAAGTAACTTTCTTTATTCATTAATCCATTACATAGTTTTTCAACACTAAAATCAACCATTTCAAAGGCACAACTACCGATAGTGAAATCCATTTCTCCATTTACAATAAACTCATCTTTAATTTCTACATTGAAATATTTACCCATTATATTTTCTCCTCTTGTTATTATTTTAATACAATTTTATTGTAACACTTAAAAAATATAATGCAATATATGTCATAAATATATAGGTCAATTCTTAGTTGAATTTATATAATATTGATATATTTTCCTAATAAAAAACACGACTAAAAAGTCGTGCTAATTAATATTATTTTAAAACAATTCGATTTTTTTCTTTATACTCACCATTTTTAAAAGTAATTTCAAAAATATATTTATCTATTTCATTTAATTCAGAAGGACTTAAATTTTCATTATTCATAAAAGCCATTTCTTTTGCTAGAGCACCTACACATGTTTCAGTATAATTCCAGTCACATATAGCTTCTTTAATTATATCTTTATTAGATTTTTTCAGGGATTTTATAAGAGGTTTTGGGTCATTAGTTGAATAGTTTTTTATAATATGAATAATTTCTTTTATAAGATTTTTACTATTTGTTAAAATAAAACTATCCTCTTTATTTTCAAGTTTAATAATAACGCTGCTATATTCATACACTATTTCTCCTTGGAAATTTTTTAAAATATCTCTATGCGCTTTAAATACCTCTATTAATTTTTTTGATTCAATATTTGCATATAAAGAACTACTTTGTTCACTTATCATAATATACCTCGCTTTTATATTTTTCAGACAATTTATTATATCATAGAAAAATATACAAACAAACATTTATAACATTTTGATTGTAAAAAGATAAAATACTTATCAAAATGATAAGTATTTAAATTTATTGAAATTAACTTACATATTACTTATTAAATAAGCTGTATCTAATGATAGAATTAATGAAAATTGAGGTTCAAAAGGCATTGCTGCTATTTTCATTTTAAGAGATATAACATCTGATGTGAATGATTCTTTATTTGTAGTATAAGAAAATGATGTTTTATTTAAATCTTCTTCATCATATAAACATTCTTTAAATCCGTTATCATCAATATATAACATAGTGTTTTTTTCTTGTTCTATATTCATTGTAATTATAAATTTAACAAAATCATCCTCAAACTCAATATAAATTATCGGTTCTAAATATGTTGAAATCATTGAAGAAGACATAGAATCTTCTCCATAAAGTGTATAATATGTTTCATAGATACCTTCTGAATTATTCCAAAAATCAGTGTTATTACCTGAAGTTGATTTAGGTAATAACATAACTATTGCACATACAATAATACCTAGCAAAGATACTAAAGAACTTATACTAAAAGAAATTATTAATTTTCTATTCATATCTTTTTCTCCTTTTTATTAAATAAAGAGTTTATTGTAGTAGTACCTAATCCTAGTATTGAAATAATAAAGAATACGATAAATATAGTCATTAATAACATTGGTATATTAATAGGATTAACATTCTCCTCAACAACAATAAATGTACCCATTAAATGTGTATCTAACACAACCTTATTAACAAGTATATCACTGTTAACTTTAATTATTTTATTTTCATTGTAGTAATATACTTCAGTTTTACTTCTATCATATGTTCCATCAATTTTGATTGATAATAGAACTTTTGAATTATATGGAATAGTATTATTTAAACTATCAACTACATCAATATCATACATTTTAAAGTTATTACTTATTTTTGATAATAATCCTGTAACATTGTTGTAATCCTCACCATCAGTTATTTGTTGTGTTTTTAATTGTGTAAAACTAGTAAATATAGCATTGTAATCCCCTAATTCAATAGACTTATCAACATTAGTTAGTACTGAATATGATAAACCACCATCACTCATAACAAATATTTTTATTTCTAAAGTATTCGAAGTTAATTCATTATTATATGTTAAATATTTATCACTACTTGATTTATAAACAACATAATAATTACCTGAATTAGATAATGTTAAATTACTCCCTAATAACTCTACTTCTCTTAATTCAGATCCAACTTCATAATAAGCATTAATACTCACTTCACAACTACTATTATTTAATTTAGCTGTAATTTCTGGAACTTTAACTACACTACCTTGTAATTGTGTTCCAAAATCATAACTTTCTATTGAAAACATTGGTATAAATTGTGCAACTCTGTCTTCTAATTGTAATATATCATTAGAAACAAATTGTAATTCATTAACTTTAAAATTAAATTCAACTTTAGAACTCATTGCACTTACATATGCTTCTACTTGTATTTCTTTATATAAATTAGCATCAGATAATACAAACATTATTGTTTTGTTATCTATTGATTGTGACCCTACTAATGCATTATCTAAAAAGAAACTAAATTTAGATATAGTATTCTCTTCTTTTGAATTCAAAAATATATAATTTAATCCACTTATTTTTTCTACTAATAGTTCACTTTCAAAATTTTGATTGATCATTGATTCTCCAATTTCAGAATCTAAATTTATAGTAAAAGTAGATTTATATGTAGAACCTGACGCAAAAACATCTAAAGAAGATATTAATGTAAATATTAATATACTAAATAGTACGATTGTTTTAAATAGTTTCATAAATATCCTCCTTAATTTGGTATTGCTACGAAATTAATAACACCATCATTATCTATATCCATATCTTCTGTAATTATAGTAGTAGATAAATCAATTTCAATATACTTTGCACCATCCCAATAAGCCCATGAAATGTTATTATTTGTTTCATAATTTTTTACTATATTATAATCCGTTGTACTTAAATGAGCAGCAAGTGTATAACCATAATAGATAGTTGATGTTAAAGAAATATTTCCAGCTTTAAACTCTACTTTTCCATTTTGAGCATATACAGCATATAAAGTTAAACTATTATCACTAACCATCGAACTAGTTATATTAGTAGTTTCTAAATTAATAATTACTAATTTTGAACCATTATAATATGCCCACCCAATAAAATTATAATTTGAATAACTTGGCACTATTGTAATTTTATTTTTAGAAGAAACATAAGAACTTTCTCCAACGCTAAACATGTGTTCTCCTACACGTTCACCTAATCTAACATTTACTGAATCAGTTATAACTGAATTAGAATATCCTAAATATTCATTGTTATATCCATTAACATTATATGAAACAGTTACATTTTGTACATATACAGCATATAGTTCTATCGTATAATCTACATTACCATCATAACTATCCATTAAAGATGTTACTTTAGTAGTAGTCAAATCAAATTTAGTTAAAGATGTCCCATTGAAATAAGCATAATAATTAATAATATAATTGTTATACTCTGAATTCATTGTTATATTATATTTACTATTTATTACAGTAGCACTATCAGTTACTACATCACCCTCTAAGATATTAATAGATGATGTAATAAATGTTGAATCACTAACAAACCCTGCGTAAATATCATTATATCCATCAACATTATAATTAATTTTAAAGTTTACACCAAATTTAGCATATATATATGCATTGTTTGATGATGTATAAATAGTTGAAAGCTTTGTTCCAGAGTAATTAGTAAATTCAATAAAATTATAATTATCTAATATAACATTACCATACTTATCCTTTAATCCATTTAGAGTATTATTTATACCTGTATCTGAAGTATTATCATCATATGATGATAGTGATGCAGAATACTGATTATAACTTGTTGATGTTGTATAATACACAAATGTTTTATCATAATTAAATAACGCATCACTATTATAATCTTTATAACTATAATTAATATGGATATTTAATCCTGGGTCTACAACAATATATAATGTTGTTGTTAAAGATCCAAAATCATTAACGAAATCTTTTATCGCAGAGTTAGAACTAAAGAATTGTCCTGAAATACTAGGGAATTTTTGATTAGCATATGTAGACCAACCAAGTAATCTTGCACCATCAGAGAAATAATTATTTGATAATGAATAATCATCGAACGTTGGGGCAGATGTTGTACCTATTCCTAATGTTAAAATTGTTTCATTCAATGCATAACTAACTTCTTTTCTTGTTGTACCATCAGAAAATTCATAGCCATCAGTTAGTACATATGTAATAACTACTTCTATAGAATCTGATTTTACATCAATTATTTGTTTATAACTTATTTCATCGTAATCATATGTTATTTGCCATGTGCCTTCTAATAAGAAAGTAAATTCATAATGATATTTATACTCAACAATATTTATCCATCCATAGTTAATACATATGTATTGTGAAGTTGTTTTTGAACCATCTATTTTTTCAAATGTAATATCACCTAAATCCATTAATTGACCATTTGAATTAATTAATTGCGGTTTATCAACTTCATAAGTATTGTTAATGAAATACTCATCTTCAGCTAATAAATAAGGATCATCTTGTCCATTAAAAGTAACATTCTTAATATAAGTAACAGTTAGATATACATTATTACTATAATATTTAACTGTAAATTTAACATAAGATTCTTTGTCAAAACCATTCGATATATATGCTGATTCTAAACTTGATAATGAATTTGAACCATTTAGAGTAACAGTTTTACTATCTGATGAAATAACTATCGAAGTTCTACTCATTACATCACTCGTTGGGAAAAAGTAATCTTTATGATACCTAGTATCTAAAGTAAATTCACTATTTATTATATCTTCTAAATTAGTATAATTATAACTTATAGCTTGATTACTTGTTGAATAATTACCTGTAGAACTTGATAATCTATACTCAGCATCATTTACTATGTAATTATCATTTTTATCTTTAATATCGTAAAACGCTGAACTATAAGAACTAAACAATAATTTATGATGATATTTTTCACCATAAATATTTTCTATTTCATATATAACATATGTTTCAGCTGAGTCTATAGTAAATGCTATAGATTCGAACCCTGGTTGTTTTGAATAAGTATATAAACCTTGATCATATGTAAATACAATCATGTTAACACTTTTCACACCTTCTTCATTTGAATAATATTGTCCCCAAAACTTATCTTCATTACCCATATAAGAGTATTCTACTCTAGGAAAATAAACACTTTGACCATTAGAATATTTAGTATTTTCTACATAAACATTATCTGCTGTATTAACAATATTAACTGTAGGATCTTTATACTCCATTAATTCTATTAAACTATAACAATTATTAAACTCTATTAAAATAGCCATTGATTGAGTAAAGTAAATATCACTTGATACTCTAATAGTTGTATCAAAATCAACTTTATTATTCGTAATTGCATAAGCAGAATATGTACAATTATTAATAGATAAATTAGGATCAACAAATTGCTTTATTAAATCATCAACTTTTAATTGTGTATTTTTATTAACACTCATCCCTATTCTTACTTCTTCAGTAAATCTTAAACCTGTATACCCAAAAGTTTGACTTGCCATTTTATCAGCAGTTAAACTTTCTTTTTTTACATCAAAATCATATACTTCTACTTTTCTATCATAATATGCTACTTGACCTTTTTGCTCTGATACATTAGTAGCACTAGTTGAAATTGTTGGAGTAGAAGTTAATCTAAAACTTTTAATACCATTAGCATTATCTTCTGTATAAAAGAAATTATAAAAATCTGTAGATGTACCATATTCTTGTGTAGTATTGTAAATTGTATTATTATTAGAAAAATCATCTGTACTACCTGGGTAATATGCAAATTCTTCTGTATAAGTAAATGGTTTTTCTCCATCAATAGGAGTGTAGTTTATTTCATTAACTTTTATAATGTGATCATAATCAGGTATCATTAACATATCTACATGACCCATACCTGATACATTTTCCATAAATCCTGTTACAGCACTTGGTATAACAAAATAATTGTCCAATGAATTACCCATATCCATAATCATATAGAACAATCCTGTTTCCTGATTATATTCTAAAATAAAAGTACCATATTTACCAGCGTTAACAGTTGCTGGATAGAAGTCTTCAGTAGGATCAGCTTCAAAATCAACTGAATATGATGGTACTGAATAGTATAATAATGAATTTGAAAAAGCTGCTAATCTTTCAAAATAAATATCTTTTATATCCTTACTACTAGAACCACTCGTCAACCCAGCATAAGGATAAAAAGGCTTAACTAAAGTATAATTTCCTTTTTCAGCAATAATATAACTAAACTCTGGATTGAACTGTTGACCCATTGTATCACTGTAATTTGTTTGTTTATAAGTTGTTCTAGTTTGATAGTAACCATCTTCTAAAACTATTTCTTTATCTTGGTAGTTTTTTGAAAAACCTATTATTCTTTCAATAACTATTTTAATAGTATATGTTGTTAATGTTTTAGCGCTATCTTCTGAAGATAATCCAGATGTGTAATTTTTATATGTAATATTGAAGTACATTTCGTTAGCTACATCAAAATCACTTATATCAATATATTGAGTGTGAATTGGCTCTGACAATGCTGTAATAGAACTATCAACTTTAATTTCTCCCAGCATTCTTCCATCAACGCTTAAATTAAATGGAAAGATAGATTCAGCAAAAGGTATTGTTACTTCATTATCATATTGTAGTCTTAGATTTAATTGTTCTCCACTTTTTTCAATATAACATTCTTCTTCAATAAAGTAATCTGATATATCTTTAAATCCACCATTAGCATCAGTAAGTTCACCTTTAGTAACACTTCCCTCAACTATAGTTGATGATATTTCTATATCATATACTCCATCACTAACAAATTCTTCTTTTTGCCATTTAGCATATAAAGTAACATCTTTCATATATAAATATAAAATATTTTCATAATAAGATGTTGTATAATCTCTATCCATATACCAACCTAGGAATATATATCCTGTTTTCGTTGGTGTTGGTAATATCGGCATATTTAATGCCGTATATACCATATCGTTAAGAGGGGTTTCTAGTAATTCGGAATAAAATGATATATCAAATTCAGTACTACCATATTGTTCTTTTAATGCATCTAATGGATCGTTATGTGTACTTGAACAACCTGTTATTATAAAACATAAACTTAATAACATACATATAAATATTTTTTTAAGTATACCCATCATTTTATTCCTCCTCTTTATTTTTTAAGATACCCAAATCATATTTGTATTATATAGATTAGCCATGAATGACATTTTTGTTTCGTAATCAACATCATCAGCCATAATACCACTCCACCAACCTTGTTCAAAAATACCATTAAAATCATTGTTTTCGTCAACATAAGTTGTGTAGTAATCAGCTGTTGCAACAGCTGATGCTTCTTCTAATGAGATATAATTAACTTCATCATTACCATCTCTACCTGGAAAGATAGATAATCCAATATTTTCACTATATTTTGCTGCCATATCTGTAAATGCATTATTATGCACTTTTGATACATTTAATAATACTAAACCTGTATTTAAAGTTAAATCACTTAAATAGTACATAGAACCTTCTAATATTTCTACACTTGTAATGAATGGCATAGCAAAACTTGCTACACTTTGCCCAGAGTATCCTAATGCTAAATAATGCCAGACACCTGATTTAGTATTATAACCACCAGCAACAGCAACTACTTGTAAGTCTAAAGTTAATCTTTCTGTCTCAGTTCCAGCTTTAAATTCATAAGTTTCCATTGATTGTCCTTGATAACAATAAATAAATGCAACTGATGTCTCAAAACTAAAATAATATTTACCGATTACTAAATCAGTTCTAACAACTGCACTAGTTCCAGAACCTGATTTTATCCCACCTTTGTTAGTTGAAGTTGAATTAATATTAGTGAAATGAGTAATAGTTGACGTTTTAAATGCATATGGTGCAATGTATTTCATGCTCTCTAAGCCTAATACTGGAGAAATAATAGCAGTATTTTCAAATGCACTTTCATAAATATATTCAATTTTACCAATCGTATTAAATTGCTCAATTCCATTAACTGTTTCACATAATCCGTAAGCACCTTGAATTTCTAATTCAGTTAAATTTGTACAATTGTAAAATGCTCTTGCTCCGATAATTGTAACTGTATTAGGAATAACTACTTTACCAATTCTTGTTTGATTAGCCATTGCTTCATCAGAAATTTCTGTTACATCGATATTATCATACGAAGCAGGAATATTAACTAAATAAGTTCCATCATCTTGTAATTTAGCTGTAGCTAAATCAAAACCAGTAACAATATAATATGTTCCGTCTGAACTTAAAGTTAACTCAGCACCAGCTGGTGAAACAGAATAATTTAACGTTAAATAAACATTACTTGTAACTAACACTTCATCATTTTCAAAGAATTCCTCTCCAAAAGATAAAATATCATTTAAAAGATATTCTCCACTATCTATTAATTCAAATAAAGTTGAACCATCTATTGTGATTGCATTTAACAAGTAATTTACACTAATACTTTCACCACTTTGTAATTCTAGTTTAACTAAAACACTTTTATTAATCGTTAAGTTTGTTACATAAACATTAACAAATACTTGTTCTACTGACTCTCCAATAAATAACACTTTAAATTCAGAGTCAAAATATGAATTTTTGTAATTAATATAATTACCATTTGTTGGTTGACCTAATAAGCAATTATCTAATTCTTCAGGTAAAGATTGGTTATTTATTACAACACTACTAATTGATTTTATATCCCAATAAACTGCTAAATTTTGTAATAATGAATAACTTTTAACATTTTCAAATAAAGTTGCATTCATATAACTATAATCTGCTGCTGCTGGGTAAATATTAACGCTCTCAAAAGTACTAGGTAAATTTAATGTATCTAATGTTGAACTCATTATTGAAAATGCGCTAGCGTTAATTCCGTAAATTCCTTCAGGAATAACTACATCTATTGTATTTTCTGGAATATAAGATACTAAAGTTTTTTTACCAACTACATCTGTAAAAATCGCTTTTTCTCCATTAATATTTTCAATGTAATGTGTAGAATTATTATCAAACGTATAACTTGTTGTTACAATAGCCATATATTTAATACTATTTGGTACAACTATATTAAAGTCATATCCGTTACTTGAATAATAACCTAATCTAAAACTATCAATAATAACTTCAATTCCATCCGGCAATTTAATTGAATCTTCAGTAAAACTTGTTGTATCTGTGAATGAAGAGAAAATAACTTCTAGTGAATCAGGTAATATAACTTCATTTAGATTACTTGTAGAAGATTGTAAAGCTGATGATAATGTATTTAAACCTTTAACATTATAGTTAATAATTAATTTTTTAGCAGTACTATAATAAAAATTATTTAATAACTCAACTTCGTATAATACACCTTCGTAATATGCATAACTTGGAACAGATAACACTTCACTAGCATTTACATCACCACTAACAGATGTACTTCTTTTTACTGACAATGTATTAGATTCACTTAATGAGTAATCTAATCCTATTGACTCCCACATTAAATTAATTGTTGTATTAATAGTAATTTCTGAATTAAAATTAAATTTTTTTAAAGATTCAACAGAACCTAAATCTCCAGAAGTAAAATGATAATAACCATCTTCAGACATATAATTTTTTCTAACATCTACATAAGCAGGTTCAGAAATACTATCACCTGGAGTAACAAACTCAGTATAAACTTCTTCATATCCATTTGTAATAGTAACTAACGCTCTAAATCTACCATATAAATTATCAACATCTTGATTATCAAATTTTGTTGTAAAGTTAGCATCTATATACCAACCATCAAAAGATAAATCTTCTTTTGTTGGGGCGTAATCAGATGCTTCATTTAATACAATTTTACCACTATCAACACCATCAATATAAATAGTTGCTGAATCTTGTGTAAATCTAGCATATAAATTAAACTTCACTTCGCCTTCGAAAGTAAGTTTATCGAATAAAGTACCTGCAGTAAAAGTATCTGTTGTATACCACCCAACAAATTCCCAACCATCTTTTTGCGGTGAGGAAGGATGCGATATACTGCTAATTGAATCAAATACAATTGTTTCATACACAGCATCATCTACCATGTATGTAACTTCAACCTCTCCACCTGCTGAACATCCTGATAATCCAAATAAAGAAATTACCGTAATTAAATTAATAAATATTAATTTTAAATTTTTCATTTTTTTCTCCTTTTTTAAATGTCATATTTTGATAATATATTAGCTGGCGATTGATAAAATACAAATATGTATGGAATCAACGAGATAATTATTAACAAAATTGAACTAATAATTAATAACAATATAGCAAATAATATAAATATCCAAACATTCATTGAGGATAAAACTATCCAAATAGATACTAAAATTGCCATAACAATGAAACTTATAATAAAGTTTACAATATTTCCTTTAAATGTAGAGGAAACTTCTTTATTAAGCAAATTGATTTTAGAAACACCAATCGCTCTATAAACACCATATTCCTTAGCATTCTTAATGCTAAGTGATTTTTCCATGAAATAGTAAATTGATAAAGTTAATGTTAACACGACTAATGCGTACTTTATAAAACTTACACTTTCATTTTTCAATAATTTTTCTTGAGTTTGATAAATTTGATTTATATCTACAAATTCACATCCTCCAAGAATCAATACTTCTCTTAATTCAACTAATGCTACATCAGCATTAGGAGTTACTTTAAAGAAATAATTTTTTTCAATAAGATCATTTAATCCGTCACCCTCAAGTGATTCTATATTAGGTGATATATAAGTAAATATATTATCTAATGCATTTTCATTTACATAAATAATAAAGTCAGTACTCATAATATTTCTTGTAATAGAGAAGCTTTTAACATACATTTTACTATCAGTTATTTGAATAGCTTTACTTTGTTTAGTTAATTTTGTATTTGCACTCTCAACAAGTAAATCAGCCTCATTAACATTACTCATCATTTTATATAAAGAGTTTCTATTAATTTCAACCTCTACCATATCCGTATCTAACTCTTTTGAAGTAAGTCTTATTTCCGTAGAAAATGAAACATCTGTAAAAGAATCACTTAAGAATATATTTTGAAAATCATTTAATTTTAATACTGAATATACATTTAAGAAGTTAACATAATCTTCTCTAGTGAATTGTATAGACTTATTTTTTGACTTTGTAATACCACATATTGTATATTTGCTATTTAAAGACATATTCAAAACATGTTCTAAAGTAGCTAGTTCATTAATTTGAATGTTTGCTAACAATTCATTAGCAATATCTTCACTAATTAAAACTTCACTGCTATTAGGCAAAACACCTAAAATCAAATCATCATTCGTTAAATTCTCATCTATCGAATTAGCTTCATAACTAATCTCTATACTTGGTAATGAAACATATGCTAAAGAATTAAAATTACCAACTTTAAACTCTGTTTCGAAAAAATCAATTTCATCATAATATTTCTCTTCTAAAGAACGCAATGTTTTATAAGAATTTAAGTTTAAATAAATATTTGAATCATCGATATCTTTTTTTAAATATTCAGTACTTGAAAAAAGAAATAAAGAGAAAAGTAAGAGTATAAAACATAAAGATAATATTGAATTATATATTTGTTTTAGTGCATTAGCAAAACTTGAATTTTCCTTTTGTAATCCGATTTTCTTAATAGTACGCTTATTAAATAGCCTACCTGTTTTACCAATGACTTTTTCTTTTTCGTCAACTTCTTTTTTGATATTAGAAACACTATTTTTTAACACAACATTTCTTTCATCAAGAATTTTACCATCTTTAATTTCTATATAATCATCAGCATAATCCTCAATAAGATTTACCTCGTGAGTTACCATAATAACAAGCTTATCTTTTGCTATATTCTTAAGTATCTTCATTAAATTATGAGTATTTTCAGAATCTAAATTTCCTGTTGGTTCATCAGCAAAAATAATATTTGTTTCTTTTACTAACGCTCTAGCAACAGCTACACGTTGTTTTTGACCACCTGATAAAGCATCTCCATTCTTTTTCCTATACCTTGTCATACCAACAAGCTCTAAAGCTGTATTTACTCTATCATCTAAATTCTTATCTTTACCTTGACCAGAAATAATCAATCCATTTTCAATAATTTCTTCTACTGTAAAACCTTTTTCCAAATAATAATTTTGAAATATAAACCCCATCTTAGAGTTTCTAATATTATCAATATCTTTACCTAATTCTTTTCCTTCAATTAGAACTTTTCCGCTACTTGGGTATTCCATACCACTTAATAAATTCAGGAAAGTTGTTTTACCACTTCCACTTTTCCCAAATATCATAAACAATCCAGTATTAGGGAATTCAAAACTTATATCATCAACAGCGAATTTCTTTCCTAAACCACTTTTAAATGACTTTTTTAAATTTATTGCTTGAACCATTATCTAGCCCCCCTTGCGAGTACACTTCTTACGCTTTGTTTTGAAACTTGACTAGAAAAAGAGAAAGCAACTATTAATACGATACTAAGTACAAGTAATTCAATAATTGTATAGCTTACTAAATCAACAAATACTAATGGTACACTAGCCATCATAGTAACTACAATTGAAACAAGAGGTATAATAAAAATTGATGGTATAAATATTAATAACATTTGGAAATAAAATGACATTTTAGCAACTTTATCATTAATACCCAATGTTTTATATATAGCAAATTCGACTTTAAATATTTGCATACTTCTCATAAATATTATTACTATTAATGCGCTTAAACAAGCAACTGATGCTACTAATGCAATAATACATATAATGTTATTAATAAAAATTGATGGTGATTCTACTTTATAAAATCCGCTAGATGATAGTACTGCTAAGTATTTATCAGGTAAATCATTTATAGCATTTACTGCATCACTATCACTAGAGTAATAAAATGAGAACTCTTTAGCACTTACTTCATTAGTAAAGATTCTATTATAATCATCACTACAAAGTTCAACTACTAACCCAGCACCTTGTAAAACACTTTTATCATCTTTAATAATATAATAAATACTTGTATCTATTTGCAACATTACAGTCTTGCCAACGACATCCCACAATGAAGAATTAATTAAATTAATTTCACCATTTTCAAGATCATCATTAATTTTATAAGTATGCACAACTGTACTACTACCTGCAATACTCATAGTACTAAATAATGATTTGATTTGTGCACCATTTTCAATAATGTTATCTAAGGATAGATACAATTTAATATCTTTACTACTTATTGTTGTAACAATATTAACAGTATCAATGTCAACCCCAGCATTCACAATTACACTTGATATTTCATCAGAATTTGATGATAAACTAATAGGTAATAACAATACAGCCTCTTTATATTTCAAATTATATTCAAACGGAGAATATAAGCATGTAATATCATAATCAGCTGATAATCCCGATACACCTTTTATAGTAAAGTCGAATTCTGAATATACTCTATTAGTAATATAATAATTTGCATTTAGATTATCTGCTAACTCACTTATATCTTTGTAATCGATGTTTTCCTCAGAATAAATATTAACCTTTCCATCAATAGGTGTAGTATCAATGCATTGAGTTAAAGGATTAATCATTAATTGTGACACAACACTATAAACAAAGAAAATTGAAATAACACAAACTAATATAGCAACACTCATCATAATTGTAAATTTTGGTCTACTCTTATAATTTAAAGTTCCTAACATTAAACTATTTTTTATATTCCCTTTATTAGATTTACTATCATTTGTAATAACCATTTCTTTTTTATTAGTAACATTTTCTCTATCATCTTCTATAATCGATCCATCAAATACTTTTATTTTTCTAGTGCAATGTTTAATAAAATACTCTGGATTATGTGTTACTACTACTACTAATTTATCTTTAGAAACATCTTTTAACAATTGAGCTATTTCAATAGAATTTTTAACATCTAAGTTACCTGTTGGTTCATCCGCTAAGATAATCGGACTATCTTTTGCTAATGCTCTTGCAATAACAGCTCTTTGCTTCTCTCCTCCACTTAATTTTGAAGTTTTCTGCTTCGCTTGATTAGTAAGTCCTACTTTCTCAATTAAAGACATTGCTAATTTTTTTCTTTCTTTCATATCTTCAATTCTAAATAGTGCTAACAATACATTTTCAAGTACAGTTAAATTTTCTATAATATTAAAATCTTGAAAGATAGTTGTAATATAATTTTCTCTATAATTAGACCAATCCTCAGAAGTGTAATGAGATGTTTCTTGTCCATTAAGAAACATTTCTCCTTCTTCATAAGTATCATTAGCTCCAATAATATTCATTAAAGTTGATTTACCACTACCACTTTCACCTTGAATTACAACAAATTCATTATAATTGAAATCTAAATTTACACCTCTTAAACCGATAGTGTATATTCCATTTGAATCATAAATTTTACCAATGTTATTTAATTTTAAAAGCATTTTTTTCACCTCAATATCTGTTATATTAGTAAGCATTCGCTTACTTTAAAAGCAAATAAAGTAAGCACTCGCTTACTATTTTAACATACAACATATTGTGCGTCAAGAAATATACTCAAAAATATGTTAAATATATGTAAAGTAAAGTAAATTAAATAAAAAAGTATTAATATCTTATAATTACTAAATGAACATATTGCTCTATCGTTATAAGCACTAATACTTTTTTCTAAATTTATTTTAATTTTTATTTTTACTTCTCTGTAACCTTCTTAAGTTCCACTCAACTTTATTTTGATAATATTCGTTTTGTTTTAAAACTTTGATATTACTCCGCGCATTTAAGTGCTTCTACCATATTAATGTATTTATTCTTTCTAGCTACAATCATTGAGACAATTAATGAAACTCCAAGATTTAATAAAATACTTAACACATACGTATGCGTTTTGATTGTTAAAATCATTTCATATTCACTAGACATTGCATTAAGTAAATAAGTTAACGCCCAATAACCTAATGGAATACCTATAATAATCCCAACTATTGATAGCCAGATATTTTGTGTTATTAACAATTGTGATATTTTTTTATCTTTAAATCCTAATACTTTAAGAGTTGCCATTTCACGATATCTCTCCGAATAACCTATAACACCTAAATTATATAATACAACTAAGCATAAAATTAATCCTATAATTACAAACATTGCAATCATAATACGCATTATCTCTAACAAAGTATCAAAGGAACTTACTAAACTCTTTTTAGATTGTATTGATTTTATACCTTCCTGTAATAATACATCTTTATTTGTATATATTGAATCAATAGAATAGTTTAATTCTAATGTGTTCGCATACTCTTGTGTTATTACAATGTTCTCAGACAAAGAACTTAATATACCTGTAATAGTTATGGTATATGTTTTATTAGTTCCATATAATACTACATCTATATTATCACCAATTTTAAGATTTAATTCATTTGATAATCTTGTGCAAATATATGCACCTTGATCCTTTAAACTTGTATAATTTCCGTCACTATTAATAAACTTAATGTAATCATTTTTGATATTATAAATATCTAAAAATAAATTTTTCTCATCAATTTTAACCCCAACACTTGAACTTGTATCAGCATCATATAATTTTATTAACTCATCAATTTTTGTTTGTGATACATCATCACTTAAATTTACTTTATAATTGTAATTTAATGCACCATCATAAGATTTTTCAACAAAGTTATTCATAGTATCATTCATTCCTAAGGAAGCAATTAAAATAATCATACATCCTATAACACCAAGTACACTCATAATTGTTCTAACCTTATTTTGTAATATATCACGTACATTCCAACGTGTGGCAAACGAAAGGTTTTGAAACCATTTTGTATTTTCAATTTTCATTGATTTTATTTTGTTCTTTACACTAGGTTTTAATATTTCTAAAGAAGATTTTTTTAAAATATTGCTAATAGATAAAACTCCAACAATCAATAATATTGCTAACACAATACCTAGAACACAATAGCAAAAAATAGGCATGTGTAAATTCCAGTAAGGCATATCTAGATAAGTACTCATCGAGCCACTAGGGTTAATGATTATATATGCTAATAGATAGCCTAATCCAACACCAAAAATAATACCAAAAACTCCAACAACCATCGCATACATAGTATAATGTGTCATTATTTTTTTATTCTTAAATCCCAATGCTTTAAGTGTTCCTATTTGAATTCTTTCTTTATTTGTAATTCTATTCATTGTTGTAATCATAGTTAAAATGGCAATGAATAGAAATAACACAGGTAAAATACTTCCCATTATTTTACCCTCTTCAATTTCTCCGCTACTCCCCACATAAGAAACAACATCATTTTTGGAGATAATAGTTGAATTGCTATTTAAAACATTATCAATTTTAGTTTTAAACTCACTTGCTTCATCATCAGATATAACATGAATTTGTGTAAAAAAATCATCTTTCAATATATCTTTTAATACACTAGGCGAAATATATGCATACCCAAAATTAAAATAATCAGGCATTATTTGTGTTTCGTCTTGTATAAAAATCATATGTTCACTAGATTGAATTAACCCTTTAACTACAATGTTTATTATAATTCCATTATATGTGAATTGAATTTCATCTCCTAGATTTACTCCATTAGAAATTGCATACTTTTCAGAAATCCATAGACCTTCTGATTCCGAATTATATTCTTCACCACTTTTATGTATAAACCCAGATACGTTTATATTTTCTACGGATATTAACGAGATCGTATCATTTAAAGTATCAACACCATTTTGCACCTCAGCATTAAATGTCATATATCTCGTCACATAATCTAATCCATATATATCACTTATTTTTGAAACATCACTACTAGAAAACCCATCTTGTGAGATGATTCTATAATCCGAAAAACCTGTCTCTTCAAAAAAAGTTTCAACATTTTTTTCAATTGAATACCATTCGACATTAAACCCAACAAATATCCCTACACCTAAAGCAGTCATTATAAACATTGATATAAATTGTGCTTTATATTTCCACAGCGTTCTAAATAATTTTCTTATTAACAAATTGCTCACCACCCTACAATTCAATGTCTGCTATTGAAGCAGGATTATCTTGGATTACATAAGAATTAATATTACCGTTTTTAACATTAATAACAACATCAGCAATTGAAGCAATATTTTGATTATGCGTAACAACTACAATAGTTTTTTTATGTTCTTTTGACAAATTCAACAACAACTTTAAAACAATTTCACCAGTTTTTGAATCTAGTGCTCCTGTAGGTTCATCACACAATAAAATTTTAGGATTTTTAGCTATAGCTCTTGCTATAGAAACACGTTGTTGCTCTCCTCCTGATAATTCTGTTGGGAATTTTTTTAATTGATTCGATAATCCTACTTCTTCTAATGCTTTTGTTGCACTAATTGCATCTTTTGTATTTTCATGAACTAACTTAACATTTTCATATACCGTCAAAGCTTCTATTAAATTATAAAATTGGAATATAAATCCTACTTTACTAGCACGATAATCAGCAAGTTCGTTATTTGACAATGTTGCTATATCTTTTCCTTCAACAAAAATATTTCCACTAGTTGGGGAATCTAATCCTCCTAGCATATTTAATAATGTTGACTTACCAGCACCAGAAGGTCCTAATATAACAACAAAACTTCCTTCATCTAACTTTAAATTAACATTATCTAATGCTTTGTATTTTGTACTACCTGTAACATAAACTCTACTAACATCCTTAAACTCTACTATACTCATACATACTCTCCATTCTAACTCTCAATTTCAGCCATTTAGTAAGCGGCCGCTTACTATAAGTATATCATATATTACATTTTTAACAAGTACTAATACTTTTTACTTAAATAAATTTTATATTTTATTAAATTATTTTATAGTCATTCCGAACAATACTGATTAATTATAATGAAAATAAAAAAGTATTAGTATCTTATAATTAATCTATGAACATTATCGCTCATATATATTATTACAATCACTAATACTTTTTACTAAATTAATTTGTTTTATTAAAAAGTTGATATATTTATTTAAGAGTCATTTTTACTAAACTTTCAGTATGATGAGAATGACTAAACATATCTACTAAATGTACTTCTTCAATATTATAAAATTCATTTAAATATTTTAAGTCTCTTGCTAAAGAAGATGGATTACATGAAATATATAATATTTTGTTTATTTTATTTTTAACAATAGTTTCTAAAAAATATTCATCACAACCTTTTCTAGGAGGATCTACTACTATTGCATTTATTGTTTTATTATTTACTAAATCAGTTATAACATCTTCACATTTACCTAATAAAAAATCTACATTATTTATATTGTTTATAGACTTACTATTATTAGCATTATCTATAGCTTCTTTAACTACTTCAATACCATATACATGTTTACATTTTTTTGCTAAATTTAAAGTAATACTACCTAAACCACAGTAAGCATCTATTACTACATCATCTTTATTAAGTCCTAACATTTCAATTCCTTTATTATAAAGTTTAACCATTTGAGCATGATTAACTTGAAAGAAACTATTAGGATGAATATTAAATTTAATATCATTAATTTCTTCTTCAATAAATAATTCGTTTTTTAAATGAATAAATTCTTTACCTAAAACTACATTTGTTTTTTTATCATTTATATTTAAATAAACTGATTTAAAATTAAAATCTAAATCATTTAAAATATTATTAATTTTATTAGTAATATTAACTCTACTAACAAAAACAATCATAACATCATCTTTAGTATTTGTTCTTAATAAAACATGTCTTAATTCACCTGTATTATCTTCTTCATTATAAGGTAATACATTATGTATTTTTAATAACGGTAATAACTTATCAAATACTTCTTTAGAAACAGAAGGTTCAATTAAGCAGTTATCTGAAGGTATAATTTCATGAGAGTTCTCTCTATAAAAACCTTTTATAAATGTATTATCTTTATAACCGATAGGTACTTGAATTTTATTACGATAATTAAATGTATTATCTGAAGAAATAATACTATTTACTTTAATACCTTTTACCATTTTATTTAAAGTTGTTTCTACCATTTGTTTTTTCATTTCTATTTGGTATTTATAATCTACGTGAAGCAAATTACAACCACCACATAATTTATAATAAGGACAAACAGGCTCTATTCTATATTTAGAAGGTTTAGTTATTTTATTTATTTTAGAAAAAGTAATATTTTTATTTGTTTTTAAAATTAAAGTTTCTATTTCTTCATATAAAATTGCTTCCTTACAAATAATAGTTTGTCCATCGTGATGAGCTATACCATTACCTAAGTAATCAATTCCATCAATTTTTATATTTATTAAATCATTTTTTTTCATAATGTTTAGCTAACCCCCCAATAGATGTTTCTCTATAATGTTCTGATAAATCTTTTCCTGTTTCTAACATTGTACGACAAGCAATATCAAAAGTAATCTTATTTGTACCTTCTTGTAAAATCTTTGATAAAATAGCACAATCATATGCTTGATTAGCTGCTACAGCATTTCTTTCAATACAAGGAATTTGCACATATCCTAAAACAGGATCACAAGTTAAACCTAGATTATGTTCTAAAGCCATCTCTGCTGCTTGTTCTATCACATCAATATTACAATCAAATAAATAAGTAGTTAATGCTGAAGCCATAGAACATGCTGAACCAACCTCAGCCTGACATCCAGCCTCAGCACCAGATATAGAAGCATTTTCTTTTATTAAACAACCAAAGAATCCTGCTATTAATAAAGCTTCAATTAATTTTTGTTCACTATATTTAAATTCCTCAGATAATCCTCTTAATAAAGCAGGAATAACTCCAGATGCTCCACATGTAGGTGCAGTTACAATAAGTCCAGCTGATGCATTCTCTTCATTAACTGCATAAGCATAAGCTAATATTTTTTCTTGCATTGTAGTTGCTTTATCAAATATTTTTTTACCTTTACGCTCAACCTTAAGTTTACCTGGTAAGACATCTGTTTTTGTTAAACCAACTTCGATACTTTTTAACATTACTTTTTTTATTTCTTTAATATAGTTTATTATATCTTCACCTTCATATTTAATAATATAATTTAATAAACTTAAATTATTATCTTTTAAATATTGTTTAGTGTCATCTAATGTAGTTACAGGATAAATATCTAACTCTTCTTTTAAAGATTCACCTTTTATAACAACATCTCCTCCACCTACACTAACAAATGTTAATTCACCTAAATAAACATCATTAAATAAGGCTTCTATTTTCATAGTATTAGGATGATCATAATTAGTAATATAATCAAATTTAACATTACAATTAACTAATGTTTTTTCAATGATAAAATCAGTTAAATGACCCTTACCTGTCAAAGCTAAAGAACCATATAAGTATACATTAAAGAAATTAGCATTAGGGTATTTTTCTTTAATTATATTACAACACTTTTGTGGTCCCATAGTGTGAGATGAAGATGGTCCATTACCAATCTTATATAAATGTCTTATTGATTTCATATAATCACTCCTTTTAAATAATGTTGTTATTAAAACATTATTTCTTTTTTTTGCTTTTTGCTTTTAATTCGAAAATAACATCTCTTAATTCACTAGCTCTTTCAAAATCTAGACTCTTCGCCGCAGCAAACATTTCTTCTTCTAATTCAGAAATTGATAATTGATTATTAAGTTTCTTATTAGTTTCTTCAATAACTTCTTTTTTAAATGAGATAGCATCTCTTACTTCTTTTATAACAGTTTGTGGTGTTATATTATTTACTTTATTATATTCTGTTTGAATTTCTCTTCTTCTATTAGTTTCTTCTATAGCAACACTCATAGCATCAGATATTTTATCAGCATACATAATAACTAACCCATCTTGATTTCTTGCTGCTCTACCGATAGTTTGAATTAAACTTCTTTCACTACGTAGGAATCCTTGTTTATCAGCATCTAATATTGTTACTAAAGATACCTCAGGAATATCTAATCCTTCCCTTAATAAATTTATACCTATTAAAGCATCATATTTACCTAATCTTAAATCTCTAATTATTTCAATTCTTTCTAAAGACTTAATCTCTGAATGAAGATAAGCAACTTTAACACCTAAAGATTTTAAATGTTCTGCTAAGTCCTCAGACATCTTTATAGTAAGTGTTGTAACTAATACTCTTTGATTTAACTTAGTTCTTTTAACAATCTCAGCATATAAATCATCTATTTGTCCTTCAGATGGTCTTATTTCAATTACAGGGTCTAATAAACCTGTAGGTCTAATGATTTGTTGTATAACAGGTAAATCTTTATTTTTTTCATAATCTCCTGGAGTTGCTGATACATAAATAACATTATCTGTTTTTTCTTCAAATTCATGAAATTGAAGTGGTCTATTATCTAAGGCTGAAGGTAATCTAAATCCGTAATTAACTAAATTTTCTTTTCTTGCTCTATCTCCATTATACATCCCTCTTACTTGAGGTAGTGTTACATGAGACTCATCTATTACAAGTAAATAATCATCACCTAAGAAATCAATTAAAGTATACGGAGTATCACCTTCATTTTTTAAAGTTAAATGTCTAGAATAGTTTTCTACTCCATTACAATAACCCATTTGTTCAAGCATCTCCATATCATAATTAGTTCTTTCTTTTATTCTTTGAGCTTCTATAAATTTATCTTCTTTAATAAATTTATCATATTGTGTTTTCATCTCTTCTTTTATTCTTCTTGTTGCTTCTTCCATTTTCTCTTTATCAGTAACGAAATGAGTCGCAGGGAAGATTGTAATATAATCAACATGATTAATTGCTTTACCTGTTGTAACATCAAACTCTGAAATTTTTTCTATTTCTTCATCAAAGAATTGAACTCTAATACCTTGCTTTCTTTCATAAGAAGGGATTATTTCTAAAATATCTCCTTTAAATCTAAAAGTGCCTCTTTTAAAATCTAATTCATTTCTATCGTATAACATATCAATTAATTTTTTTAATAATTCTTTTCTATTATGAATATTCCCTACTCTTAATAACAACATTGAATTTTTATAAGTCTCAGGATCTCCTATACCATAAATACATGATACAGAAGCAATTATAATAACATCTTTATGTTCCATTAAACTAGCAGTAGCACTATGTCTCATTTCATCAATTTCTTCATTTATTTGAGAATCTTTTTCTATATAAGTATCACTAGAAACAACATAAGCTTCTGGTTGATAATAATCATAATAAGAAATAAAATATTCAACATGATTTTCCGGGAAAAATTGTTTGAATTCACTATATAATTGACCTGCTAATGTTTTGTTGTGAGCAAGTATTAAAGTTGGTTTATTTATTTCTTTTATTACATTAGAAATAGTAAATGTTTTACCTGTACCTGTAGCACCTAATAACACTTGTTCTTTTTTATTATTATTAATATTTTCTACTAATTGTTTGATTGCTTCTGGTTGATCACCAGATGGTGTGTAATTAGACACTAATTTAAACATAATTATCATTCCTTTATCTTTTATATTATAAACTATTTTTGTTATATTATAAAGAAAAATAACTATACAATTAAGTATAGTTATAATTATTTAAATATCCATATCAGTATCTACTAAATATTCATCAGTAAATAAATTTGTTGAAACATTATTACAATGATCTGCTATTCTTTCTAAGTTAGCAAGAATCTCTACAAATGAATACGATGTATTAGTACATTCTTTTTGATTTAAACGCACGAAATGTCTTTTTCTATATCTTACTTCCATAGCATCTACATCTTTTTCTAACTTAAATACATTTGTTAATTCTTCTTTATTTAATTCTACTAAAGATGTTGAAGAAATAGAAATCATTTCTTCTACTTTAGCAAATATTTTAGTTAATTCATTTATTGCTTTTTCAGTATACGCTTCATTAGTTTGGTTTTCAATATTAAACTCTACTATATTAGTACAGTGATCACCAATTCTTTCTAAGTCTCTAATAATATCTAAACACTTAGAAATTTGAGTTGAAGTTTGTTCATCTGGATTATGTTTAATCATTAAAGTTAAATAATCATGAATCTTTTTATCTAAACTATTTATTTGATCTTCATACTTTTGTGCTTTTTCTAATAACTTTTCATCATATTCAAATGTTGAAGTTTTTGCTACATTAAATAACTTAATACATCTTAAAGCCATTTGTTGTACAGATTTCTTAGCTACTTCTAAAGCAAGTACTGTTGATGCTTCAATAATTGATTCATCTAATAATACATCTTCATGTTCTTCATCTTCATTTGTTTTAAATACTTTTTGAGCTAGTAACACTAATTTTTTAACAAAGAAATACATTATAAATGTTGTACATAAATTAAATATCATATGCGCAACAGCAATAGTCATACTAGGATCACTTCCTATAGGGCCTAATATTTTATCTTCAATTAATTGTACTAAGTTTGTAAAAGGAATTAATACTATCATAAAGAATACAGATCCTAATACATTAAACATAAAGTGAATAAACGCTGTTTGTTTAGCTTCTTTAGACCCTCCAGCAGACGCTAACATAGCTGTAACTGTTGTACCTATATTTGAACCTAATAAAATAGCGATTGCACCAGCTAAAGGAAAACCTCCAGCTCCATATAAACTTTGTAATATCCCAATAGCGGCACTACTAGATTGAACAACTGCTGTAACAATTGCACCTACTGTAACACCTAATATAGGAATATCTCCTAGAATGAAAAATAAATCACTTGCTTCTTGATTATAAACTGTTGTGATTTGTTTTAATCCATCACCCATTAATTCTAAACCATAAAATAATAATCCAAAACCTAATATTGCACTTCCAAATGTTTTTATTTTTTGTTTTTTAGAGAAAAACATTAGTATTGCACCAATAAATATAATTAATAAAGAATATGCACCAATATCTAATCCAATTAAAAACGAAGTAACTGTTGTACCTATATTAGCACCCATTATAATACCAACTGCTTGAGGTAGTGTCATTAATCCACTTCGAACAAAACTAACTACTAAAGCCGTTGTACCTGAAGATGATTGTATAACTACTGTAACAAGTGCACCTATAAGAATTCCTTTTAAAGGAGTACTTGTTGTTTTTTCAATTAAATTCTTCATTTTATTTCCAGCTAATGCTTTTAACGAGTTACCCATCATCTCAATACCTAATAAGAATACGGCTACTCCTCCTAATACTGCTAATAGTACTGCAACCCAACCATTAAAATCTAATCCAGCGTCTAATAAATACATATTAAATCCTCTTTACATTTTCTATTTTTTTCCAATTTAATTCATTTTAATTATATTATATATTTTTTTTTATAGCAATCATTTTTGTATAAAATATTAATAAATACAAATAATTGTATTAGGTGATATAAATTGGAAAAATTTAAGAAATATACAAGTGTAGAAATTAATAGCAAAAAATGTAATAAAAATAGCATTTTTATTGTATTAAATGATAAATATTCAAATAATACTCATTATATAAATGATGCAATAACTCATGGTGCTACTTTGATAATTTCTAATTATAAAATTAATTGTAGTGTTAAAAATGTTGTATATAAAAATATTTATTATATATTTTATAAATTATTAAACTTCTTTTACCCTAATAATATAAAACTAATAGGAGTAACAGGGACAGATGGAAAAACATCAACTTGTTTAATGATACAATCATTAATATCTCAAAATTCAAATTGTGGATATATAGGTACTAATGGAATTATTTTTAATAACAATGTTAGAGAAATTAATAATACCACACCTGATATTGTAACTATAAGAAAATCGTTGTTTGAAATGTATGTTACAGGAGTAAAGTATGTAGCTATGGAGTGTTCTAGTGAAGGTATTTTATCTAATAGACTTTTTAGTTTAGAATTTGATTCTATTGTATATACAAATATAACGCATGAACATTTAAACACTCATAAAACAATGGATAACTATGTTGAAACTAAATTAAGTTTAATAAAAAGAATTAAAAATAACGGTTTAATTATAGTTAATGGTGATGATTATTATTTAACAAAAATAAGAGGTAAAAATGTAATTACTTACGGATTATATAATGCAGATTGTGTAGCTCATAATATTAAACAATCAATAAATGAAACAAAATTTGATTACAAATATAAAACAAATAATGTTGTTACTATCCCTTTTTTCGGTAAATATAACATCTATAATTTCTTAGCCTCAATACTAGTACTAGAACAGTTTAATCTAAATTATAATCTTGATTTTAATTTAATGAATAAAATAAATGGAAGATTTGAATTAATAAAATCTGCTAATAAAGAAGTTGTAATTGATTTTGCTCATACTCCTAATGCACTAGAAAATTTACTTAAAAATATTAGACAAGTAACAAGAAAAAATATTATTTTAGTAATGGGTTCTAGTGGAGGTAAAGATGCTTCAAAAAGACCTTTATTAGGATATATTGCTGATAAGTACGCATCTGACATTATTATTACAAGCGAAGATCCTAAGAATGAATTAATAACAAATATCTTTTATGACCTAACGACTAAAATAAAAAAAGAGTACTATTTAGTACTCTTTAGAAAAGATGCAATTAAGATGGGTTTAGAGTTATGTGATGAAAATAGTATATTAGTAATTGTGGGTAAAGGTGTAGAAAATACTGAACAAATATACAATATTAAATTCCCCCACAACGATTACTTATACACTAAATCATTACTTAATGCCTAAAGCATCTTTAGCAAGCCTATCAGCTAAATCATTATATTTATCATTTGAATGACTTTTTACTTTAACAAAATTAACTTTTATTTTCTTCTTTGCTTCTTTAGCAAAATCTACATATCTTTTTGTTGCTTCACTATTAGTTTTCCATTTTCCGTTATACCATTTTTCAATACCTTCATAATCATAATAGATACTTACTTCTTTTACTCCTAATTTCATTAAATAATTAATCATAAAAGCAGCACCTTTTATTTCTCCGGAAACATTTCTCATAGAAGCATATTCTTCATCATCAAATTTCTTTTTAAAATGAGTTTCTTTACAATCCATTAAAAGTAC
>JAWXUE010000010.1:37171-41816 GCA_044432925.1 bacterium
AAACTTCCTGCTAACATTAGATTTGCTCTTGCTTCATAATCACATGGATTATTAATCGCAATCATACCATTATCAACAACTGTTTTTAATATACCGATAGCTACTTCTGATGTAAATTGTATTGTATATTTAGGATTAAAGAATCTTTCTAATGTATGCATCATTATATCTACTATTCCATTTGCAGTTTGATATTTAGAAACTGTGTAAGTTAATTTAGGATTTAAAATAGAAAAAACTGGTCTAATTTTATTATTATTGAAACCTCTTTTAATTTTAAGTTCTAAATCACTTAAAACACAACTACTACTTAATTCACTTCCTGCTGCACTTAATGTAAGTACTGTTGCTACATCAATAAATTTAGTAGGTTCTACTTTTCTTTGTAATATATCTAAAGGGTTAATATTTTCTAATTTTGTAGCAGAAATGGCTTTTGCTGTATCGATAACAGAACCCCCACCAATAGCTAATATTAAATCAATATTTACATCTTTAAATTTTTCATTTGTTTCTAAAACGAAACTTATTTTAGGATTAGGTTCTACTCCACCTCTTAAATGATATGATACATTTAATTGTTTTGTAATTTTTTCAAGTAATCCACTTTTAACTACTGAATTTTTTCCATATACAATTAAAATATTTTTATATCCATATTCATCTATAATTTTACCAATATTATTTTCTTGATCTTCACCAAAATATACTTTAGTAGGTGAATAGTAAATTGAATTATTAATCATAATATTTCCCCTCTTCTTTAATATAGAAAAAACTATAATTATTTAACATAATCATAGTTTTTTATTTATATTTTTATTTAATTATTTAATAGTGATGAATTCTAAAGAAGTTTCAGTAACTTTTAATACTAAATCACCTTTTGCTAAATCCATTGCTTTAGTAGCAACTTTTAAAGCATCAGTAGCTTTCCCAACAACCGCAGTTACACCCCAAGCTAAAGATAAACCAGTAGCTTCAGCAGCTGTAGCAACAGCAGCGAATACATTTGCACAAGGACGGAATGCAGAAACTTTATAAGCTAATTCTTCAGTACCTTCAACAACGATTGCATCAACAGTATAGTTTAATGCTAATTTAGCAGCAGCTAATCCCATTGCAGCAGCAGTATCATTTTCTTCAGTGATTTCAATAGCATTTTCTAATTTTGCTTCATAATCAATATAGAATTCTGCTTCTTCATCAATTTTTGACATATAAGTAACAGCTTGAACTGGGAAATCACCTTGAGCAGATTCACCAGATAACATTGTAGCACCTGTACCATCTAATACTGCATTATGGCAATCTGTTGCTTCAGCTCTTGTAGGTCTATGGTTATTGATCATAGAATCTAACATTTGAGTAGCACAGATAACAATTTTACCTGCAGCTTGACATTTTTCGATCATTTCTTTTTGGATTGCTGGTAATTCCCAAACTGGAACATCAACACCTAAATCTCCACGAGCAACCATTACACCATCAGATAAAGCAATGATTTCATCCATGTTTTCAACACCTTCAGTGTTTTCGATTTTAGAAATTACTTTAATTCTAGTATTCCCTTGAGAAGCTAATAATTCTCTTAAGTCAACTAAATCTTGAGCACGTCTTACGAAAGAAGCAGCTAAGAAATCAACATCTTGTTTACATCCAAAGATGATATCTGTACGATCTTTTTCAGAAATGAATTCCATTCCTAATTTAACACCTGGAACATTACAGTTCTTTTTGTTTTTTAAACCGTGAGTATTATCTACTGTACAAACTAATTCATTATTTTTAGTATCTTTTGATTTAACTGTTAAAGCTAAGTTTCCATCTTCGATTAAGATTTTATTATCAACGTTAATTTCGTTGAATAATCCTGGGTAAGATAAAGCAATTTTAGAAGCATCTTTAGCTACATAAGAATAATCAAAAGTTACTCTTACTTCTTTTCCAGCTTCCATATTTAATACTTTAACTGAAGGATCAACTAATCCAGTTCTGATTTCAGGACCTTTAGTATCTAATAAAATACCAACATGAGTTCCTAATTTTTTGTTTAATTCTCTAACATTGTTAATTCTTAATGTTTGTTCTGTTTCATCACCATGAGAGAAGTTCATTCTCATAACGTTCATTCCAGCTTCAATTAATTTAGTTAACATTTCTTGTGATTCACTTACTGGACCAATTGTACATACTACTTTAGTTTTTTTCATTTGTTTTCTCCTATTTTATTGTATTTTCTTAATGATTCCTAAAATGCCTTTATTTTCTTTTGACATTTTAAGTGCGTCTTCAAACTTAGTATGAGTAATCTCGTTGTCAATTATTCCAACTGCTACTCCTTTTTCACCTTGTTCTAAAAGATCTACCGCATAAGAACCCATTCTAGATGCTAATAAACGGTCTTCTGGTGTTGGTATACCACCACGTTGAATATATCCTAAAACTGTAGCTCGACATTCATATCCACTATGAGTCTCTACTTCTTTAGCTAATTTATGTACGTCTGTGATGTTTTCGGCAACTACAACTATAGCATGCTTTCTACCTTCAAGACGATTTGCTTTTAAAGATTCTAATAAATTCTTTTTATCAAAACCTGTTTCTTGTGTTATTACATATTCAGCCCCACAACAAATACCAGCATAAATACTTAAGTCACCACAATTACGTCCCATTATTTCAATAATAGAACATCTTTGATGAGAACTTGATGTATCTCTTAATTTATCAATTGCATCTACTGCTGTGTTTAATGCTGTTGAGAATCCGATAGTATATTCTGTACTAGAAATATCATTATCTATTGTACCAGGTAATCCAATACAGTTAATTCCCATTTCAGTAAGTGCTAATGCACCTCTATAAGTACCATCTCCACCAATTGTAATTAAACAATCAATATCATGCCACTTAAGTTGTTTGATAGCTAAGTTTCTGATTTCAAGTTCAGTAAACTCTGGTAATCTAGCAGTACCTAAGATTGTCCCACCACGATTTAATGTTTCACTAACATCAACCCTAGTAAACTTCTTTAAGTTTCCTTCTACTAAACCTTTGTACCCGTCATAAATTCCATACACTGTATATCCTTTTACTAAGGCCGCTCTTACTACAGCTCTAATCGCTGCATTCATACCTGGAGAATCTCCCCCTGAAGTTAATACTCCAATGCGCATATCATCACCTTCATTTCCTATTTAATTATAACATAAATTCAAAATTTAACAATATTTTTTATATTCTATTTTTTATTATTTAAATAATATGAGTGTTTTACAATATTTCAAAATTAACTTATTGAAAAAAAGTGGATTTTTTTAATAGTTTTTTGCTATTTTATTATTATTTTTATTGACATATACATTAATTTTACATAAAATAGATATTGTAAATTAACAAAAATAGGAGGATTTATTATGCAAATTTTAAAAGGTGCAGCTGTTTTAGGTCAATCAGGAGGACCTACATCAGTAATTAATGCAAGTGCTGCTGGAGTATTCTTAGAAGCTTTAGCACAAGAAAACATCACTCAAGTATATGGTGCTGTACACGGAATCAAAGGAATCTTAGAAGAAGATTTCTATGATATGAGTAAAGAAGATATTTCTGAATTAGAATTATTAAAAACTACTCCATCTTCATCAATCGGTTCTGTTAGATATAAATTAAAAGATTTCAAAAAAGATGCTACTGATTATGAAAGATTATTAGAAGTATTCAAAAAATATGATATCCGTTATTTCTTCTACAATGGTGGAAATGATTCAATGGATACTTGTAACAAAATTTCTAAATTCTTTAAGAAAAATGATTATGAGTGTATTTGTATGGGAGTACCTAAAACAATCGATAACGATTTAACAGGTACTGATCACTGTCCAGGTTATGCAAGTGCTGCTAGATATGTTGCTACTTCATTAATGGAATTATACCAAGATGCTACTGTTTATGACATTCCAATGATTACTGTTGTTGAAGTTATGGGTAGAAATGCTGGTTGGTTAACTGCAGCTGCTCAATTAGCTGTATACAAAGGTCAAGGACCAGATTTAATCTATTTACCAGAAATTGAATTTTCAATGGAAAAATGTATTGAAGATGTTAAAAATGTAATGAAAACTAAAAACAAAGTTATCATCTGTGTTTCTGAAGGTGTTAAAGATAAAGATGGTAAATATTTACCTGAAATGTTCGGTGAATTAGCTAAAGATGCATTCGGTCATGCTCAATTAGGTGGTACTGGTCAAGTTTTAGCTGATCAATTAAAAAATGAATTTGGAACTAAAGTTCGTGCTGTAGAATTCTCTTTATTACAAAGATGTGCTGCTCACTTAGCTTCTAAAGTTGATGTTACTGAAGCATTCACTGCAGGTAAAAAAGCTGTTCAAGCTGCTGTTAAAGGTAAAACTGATAAAATGGTTTGTTTTGAAAGATCAACTGATTCAAAAGGTAGATACAAATGTAAATACAAATTAGTTAACTTATCAAAAGCTGCTAATACTGAAAAAACTGTACCATTAGAATGGTTCAATGAAAATAAAACAGGATTAACTCAAGATTACATTGATTATGTACTTCCTTTAATTCAAGGTGATATGAAAGCTCCATTAGAAGATGGTCTTCCAAGATTCGCTAAATTAAA
>JAWXUE010000011.1:0-41760 GCA_044432925.1 bacterium
GTCAGTAATGAACCCTAACGATCACCCTCATGGGGGAGGGGAAGGTAGAACTCCAATCGGACGTCCTTCACCAGTAACACCTTGGGGTAAACCTGCATTAGGTTTAAAAACTCGTAAACACAAAAAAGCTTCTAATGCATTAATCGTGCGTAGAAGAAACGATAAATAAGGATAGGAGGACTAAATTATGTCTCGTTCAATTAAAAAAGGACCTTTCTGTGATGATCACTTAATGAAAAAAGTTGAAAATGCAGCAGGGGATAAAAAAGTAATACAAACATGGTCACGTCGTTCTACAATATTCCCGAATTTTATAGGGTTTACAATTGCAGTATACAACGGACGTGAACACGTACCTGTTTATGTAACAGAAGATATGGTAGGACACAAGTTAGGGGAATTCGCTCCAACTCGTACATACCACGGTCATGAAAAAGATGACAAAAAAGGAAAGAAACGATAATCGAGAGGAGAAAACAACATGCAAGCAAAAGCAATTGCCAATACTGTACGCATCACTCCTCGTAAAGCGAGATTAGTTTTAGACTTAATCCGTGGTAAAAATGTAGGAGAAGCTTATGCAATCTTAAGATTAACTCCAAAAGCTTCAACAGAAGCTATTGAAAAAGTTTTAAAATCTGCTGTAGCGAATGCTGATCATAACAATAACATGAACGTTAACAACTTATATGTTAAAGAATGTTATGCTAATGATTCTGTTAGAATGAAAAGAATGTTACCTCGTGCAAAAGGACGCGGTGACGTAATCGTTAAAAGAACATGTAATATTACAGTCGTAGTGGCTGAAAAAGAATAATAAGGAGGAGTTTACAATGGGTCAAAAAGTAAGTCCAGTTGGATTACGCGTTGGTATAATCCGTGATTGGGACTCTTCTTGGTATGCTGATAAAAAAGATGTTGCTAAATTATTAATCGAAGATATTAAAATTCGTGAATTTTTAGAAAAAACATTTGTTAAAGCGGCTGTATCAAGAGTTACAATCGAACGTATTAAAGGTGCTAACAAAGATCGTGTAAAAGTTACATTATACACAGCAAAACCTGGTGTCGTTATAGGACGCGAAGGTGAAAGCAAAAACAAAGCGCAAAAAACTTTAGAATACATGACTAAAAAAGAAATAGTTTTAAATGTAGTTGAAGTTAGACGCCCAGAGTTAGATGCTACTTTAGTTGCTCAGTCAATCGCTGAACAATTAGAAAATCGTGCCTCATTTAGACGTGTGCAAAAAGTTGCTATTCAAAGAGCTCTTAAATCAGGAGCAAAAGGAGCAAAAACTTTAATTTCAGGACGTTTAGGTGGAGCTGAAATGGCTAGAAGCGAAGGATATTCTGAAGGTCAAGTACCTTTAGCTACTCTAAGAGCAGATGTAGATTATGCTACAGCTGAAGCTAATACAACTTATGGAAAATTAGGTGTAAAAGTTTGGATTTATAAAGGAGAAGTTTTACCAGGTAGAAAAGCTGCTGTGGTAGATTCAAGACCTCCTAGAAAAGAGTTCAACAAGAAACCTGCTCCTAGACAACCTAAAGGAGGACAATAATTATGTTAATGCCAAAAAGAACAAAATATCGCCGTCCTCATCGTATTAGTTACGAAGGAAAAGCAAAAGGTGGAACAAAAGTAAATTTTGGTGAATTTGGAATTCAAGCATTAGAAGGTGCATGGATTACTAACCGTCAAATTGAAGCGGCTCGTATCGCGATGACTCGTTATATGAAACGTAATGGTCAAGTGTGGATTAATATATTCCCACATTTAGCTAAAACAACTAAACCATTAGAAGTACGTATGGGATCTGGTAAAGGTGCTCCATCTTCTTGGGTTGCAGTAGTTAAACAAGGAAAAGTTATGTTTGAAGTTGGTGGGGTTTCAGAAGAAATCGCTAGAGAAGCATTAAGACTTGCTCAACATAAATTACCTATCAAAACAAAAATTATCACAAAGGAGCGTGCTGAATAATGAAAGCAAATGATATCAGAAAACTTAAACCTGAACAAATTCAAAAAAGAGTTGATGAATTAACAAAAGAATTATTCAACTTACGTTTCCAATTAGCAGTAGGTCAATTAGAAAATACTGCGAAAATTAAAAATGTTAAAAAAACAATCGCTAGAATGAAAACAGTTCTAAGCGAGAGTGCTAGATAAGGAGGATAATCATGGAACGTAATAATAGAAAAGTTTACACTGGAGTAGTTTCGTCAAACAAATGCGACAAATCAATAACTGTAGTTGTAGATACATATAAAAAAGATAGATTATACGGAAAACGCGTAAAGCAATCTTCTAAGTTTCATGCACATGATGAAAACAACGAAGCTAATGTTGGTGATGTTGTAAAAATCATGGAAACAAGACCTTTATCTGCTACTAAACGTTTTCGTCTAGTTGAAATCGTAGAAAAAAAAGTAAGTTTATAAGCAATAGTTCCGAAGGGAGGTACTTTAAATGATCCAACAAGAAAGTAGACTTGCAGTTGCTGATAATTCAGGAGCTCGTGAAGTTTTAGTTATTAAAGTTTTAGGCGGTGCTTTACACCGTTATGCAAACATCGGTGATGTAGTAGTTGTTACTGTAAAAAAAGCTATTCCAAATGGAACAGTTAAAAAAGGTGATGTTTGTAAAGCTGTAATCGTTCGTACTAAACATGGTTTAAGAAGAAAAGATGGTTCTTATATCAAGTTTGATGAAAATGCAGCTGTTATCATCCGCGAGGATTTAAACCCACGTGGAACTCGTATTTTTGGTCCTGTAGCTCGTGAGCTTCGTGATAAAAACTTCATGAAGATCGTATCGCTAGCACCAGAAGTACTATAGGGAGGTGCACAAGATGAAAATTAAAGCAGGAGATACTGTTGTAGTAACAACTGGTAAAGACCGTTTATCAAAAGATAAAAAAGGAAACTTAGTTCCAACTACAGCTAAAGTATTAAAAGTATATCCTAAAACTGATAGAGTATTAGTTGAAGGTGTTAATAAAGTTAAAAAACATCAAAAGCCTACTCAACAAAACCAAACTGGTTCAATTGTTGAAATGGAAGCACCAATTCATGTATCAAACGTAATGTTATTAGATCCTAAAACAAACGTTCCTACAAGAGTTGGTTACACTACTGTTAAAGGTAAAGATGGAAAAGAAACAAAAGTAAGAGTAGCAAAAAAATCTAATACTGTATTAGATAATTAATCAAGGAGGAGGTAAATTATGAATCGCTTACGTGAAAAATATGAAACGTCAGTTAAAAAACAATTAGCTGAACAATTTAAATATTCATCACCTATGGAATTACCTAAACTTGATAAAATTGTTATCAATATGGGTGTTGGTGATGCAGTGTCAAACGCTAAAATTTTAGATGATGCTGTTGCTGAAATGACATTAATCGCTGGTCAAAAACCAGTTGTTACTAAAGCAAAAAAATCTATAGCAAGTTTTAAATTACGTGAAGGTATGCCAATCGGTTGTAAAGTAACATTACGTGGAGAACGTATGTATCAATTTTTTGATAAATTAACTTCAATCGCTTTACCTCGCGTTCGTGACTTCCAAGGTGTATCTGCTAATTCATTTGATGGTAGAGGAAACTACACTTTAGGTGTTAAAGAACAATTATTATTCCCTGAGATCAATTTTGATAATATCAAAAAGATGCGTGGGATGGACATTGTAGTTGTTACAACTGCAAAGTCTGATGAAGAAGGCCGTGCATTATTAAGTCTTCTTGGTATGCCGTTTAAAAAGAAATAGAAAGGAAGAAAACTATGGCAAAAACTTCATTAAAAGCTAAACAAGCTCGTAAACAAAAGTTTAGTACAAGAGAATATACTAGATGCGAACGTTGTGGTAGACCACACTCAGTAATTAGTAAATTTCAAATATGCCGTATTTGTTTCCGTGAATTAGCATACAAGGGACAAATTCCAGGCGTTAAAAAAGCAAGTTGGTAAAATTATTTTCCGTTTACTGGAAGGAGGAAAAAATATATGGTTATGACAGATCCAATTGCAGATATGTTAACTCGTATTAGAAACGCAAACAAAATGCGTCATGAAACAGTTGCAATACCTGCATCAAATTTGAAAAAAGCAGTTTTAGCTGTATTAAAAAAAGAAGGATTTATCACTGATTATTCAGTAGAAAAAAATGAAAATCCACAAGGTGTTATTAAAGTAACATTAAAATATACAAACACAAATGAACGTGTTATCAAAGAACTTAAACGTGTTTCTAAACCAGGTTTAAGAGTATTCGCTCAAGTTGATGAACTTCCAAAAGTTCTAAATGGCTTAGGAATTGCAATCGTGTCTACTTCAAAAGGAGTAATGACAGATAAAGAAGCTCGTAAAGAAAAAATTGGTGGAGAAATATTAGCATACGTTTGGTAATATTACACATTTGGTAAAAATTATAGGAGGTGTTTTAGATGTCTCGTGTTGGGAACAAGCAAATCAATGTGCCTGCAGGTGTAACAATTAACGTAAACGAAACAAATTTCGTAACAGTTAAAGGACCTAAAGGAGAATTAAGCTTTCAATTCAATAACGATATTAAAATTAATCAAGATGCGTCAGTTATTACATTAACTAGACCTTCAGACGCTTTTAAAGCGATCCACGGAACTTCTCGTGCTATATTATCAAATATGGTTACAGGTGTATCTGAAGGATTCAAAAAACGTCTATTAATAGAAGGTGTTGGGTATCGTGCAGTATTACAAGGAACAAAAATTGTTGTTTCTGCTGGATATTCTCACCCTGTAGAATTAGAAGTACCTGCTGGATTAACAGCTGAACTTCCAAAAAATACAGAAATCATTATCAGTGGTACTGATAAACAAAAAGTAAGCCAATTTGCGGCAGTCATTCGTGAAGTAAGAAAACCAGAACCTTACAAAGGTAAAGGGATTCGTTATGAAGACGAAAGAGTACGCCGTAAAGAAGGTAAAACAGCTAAGAAGTAAGAAAGGAGTTAACATAATATGATTAATAAAGAAAGTTCAAATGCAAATCGTTTAAAAAGACATAAACGTATTCGTAATAAAATTTCAGGAACAGCAGACAAACCTCGTTTAAATGTATTCCGCTCAAATAAACAAATCTATGCACAATTAATAGATGATGTTAACGGTGTTACACTTTGCTCTGCTTCTTCTAGCGATAAAGCATTAAAATTAAAAAACGGTGGTAATGTTGAAGCAGCTAAAAAAGTTGGAGAAACAATCGCTAAAGCAGCTATCAAAGCTAATTTAAAAACTGTTGTATTTGACCGTGGTGGGTATTTATACCATGGACGCGTTAAAGCACTAGCAGAAGCAGCTCGTGAAGCTGGGCTAGAATTCTAAGAAGGAGGACAATCTCATGCGCCAAGAACGTAAAGAAAGAGAAAAAGTTGTACCAGAATTTGAAGAACGCGTTGTTTCAATTAACCGTGTAACAAAAGTAGTTAAAGGTGGACGTCGTTTCCGTTTTGCTGCTTTAGTTGTAATCGGTGATGGAAAAGGTAACGTTGGATTCGGTACTGGAAAAGCACAAGAAGTACCAGATGCTATTAAAAAAGCAATCGAAAGTGCTAAGAAAAATATGATAAGTGTTCCTGTTGTAGGAACAACTATTCCTCATGCAGTAACAGGTGTATACGGAGCAGGTAGAGTATTCTTAAAACCAGCTAGCCAAGGTACAGGAGTTATCGCAGGTGGTGCAGTTCGTGCTGTACTAGAACTTGCTGGAATCAGTGATATCTTATCAAAATCATTAGGAAGTAAAACACCAATTAATATGGTGAGAGCTACTATTGAAGGTTTAAAATCTATGAGAACTGTTGAACAAGTTGCCGCAACTCGTGGTTTAACTAAAGAACAGTTGTTAGGAGAGTAATTATGAAATATGAAGTTACTTTAGTAAAAAGTTTAATCGGTCGTAAACCAAATCAAGTTGCTACAGCAAAAGCTTTAGGTTTAGGAAGAATCGGTTCTACAGTTGTTAAAGAAGACAACGATGCCATTCGTGGTATGATAAAAACAATTGAACATTTAGTTAAAATTGTTGAACAAAAATAAGGAGGTGCCTTGCTATGTTAAATGAGTTAAAACCAGTTCCTGGTGCTAGACATTCTAAAAAACGTTTAGGACGCGGGATAGGTAGTGGATTAGGTAAGACTTCAGGTAAAGGTCATAAAGGTCAAAACGCTCGTTCAGGTGGAGGAGTTCGTCCAGGATTTGAAGGGGGACAATTACCTTTATTCCAACGTTTACCAAAAAGAGGTTTTAAAAATATCAACCGTCGTGAATATGCGATCGTTAATATCCAAGATTTATTAGTATTTGAAAACAATACTGTCATCACTCCAGACTTATTATTAGAAAAAAGAATGATTTCTAAATTATTAGGTGGTTTAAAAGTTTTAGGAAACTTAAACGATGGTGAAAAATTAAATAAAAAATTAACAGTAAAAGCTCACAAATTCAGCAAATCAGCTGCAGCAGCTATTGAAGCAGCCGGTGGAAGCGTAGAGGTGATCTAAGGTGTTAAATAAAGCAAAACTAATTTTAAGTAATAAAACACTTTTAAGAAGAATTTTAGTAACATTAGCGTTATTATTTGTATTCAAATTAGGAACATTTATTGTAATTCCGTTAATAGATGACTCAGCAATTAGTAATACTATGGCTGATAATTCTTTCTTAAATATATTAAACACTTTTAGTGGTGGTGCATTAGGACAATTAAGTATTCTTGCACTAGGTATTTCTCCATACATCACAGCTTCAATTGTAATTCAATTATTACAAATGGTTGTTCCTAAATTAAAGGAATGGTCAGAACAAGGTGAAGTGGGAAAACAAAAAATTAATCGTGTTACTAGATATGCATCAGTTGCATTAGCATTTGTTCAAGCATTAGCTTTATTATTAGGGTTAAGTGCAGCAAACAAAGGAAATATATTTGACGTTACAATGGTAGAAAATACTAGTTTATACTGGTTATACTATACTTATATGGCAATAGTAATTACTGCTGGATCATGTTTTGTTATATGGTTAGCTGACTTAATTACTCGTCATGGTTTAGGTAATGGATCTTCAATGATTATTACTGCAGGGATTGTTACTACAATTCCAGCTATGTTTGCAACATTACATAGTGCATACATTGCAGGTGGAGCTACAGCAGCAAGTGTTGCTAGTTACACAGCAATCGTATTATTATATATTGGTGTAATTATAGGAGTAGTATTCTTAGAAGCAGTAACAAGAAAAATTTCTATCCAATATGCAAATAGACAAGGTAAATCTAATTCTGATATTCCAATCAAATTAAATTCATCAGGAGTAATTCCAGTAATATTTGCATCAACTTTAATGAGTTTACCAACAACAATCTTAGGATTAATGGATTTAGATGTATCAGATAACGGATTCACGTTCTGGGTAAATCAAATTTTTACTAATACAGAACCATTAGGTATGATGTTATATATCTTCTTAATCTTTGTATTCTCATTCTTCTACGCATTTATGCAAGTAGATCCAGAAAAAATAAATGATAATTTACAAAAATCTAATGCATTTATTCCTGGTATTAGACCTGGTGATGAAACGAAAAACTTTATTTCTAGAGTTTTATTCAACGTTACATTAATGGGATCTACATACTTAGCTGTATTAGCTATAATTCCAATCATTACTGCAAAAGTATTTAATTTTGATGCTGCTCAATCGAGTGTAATCACAATTGGAGGAACAAGTTTACTAATTATAGTAGGTGTTGCAATTGAAACAATGAAACAATTAGAAACAGAAGCTAAAGAAACAACAGCTACTGGTATGACTAGAGAATAGTAGGTAATTATATGAAAAAATTATTAATTATGGGCCCTCCAGGTGCTGGTAAGGGTACACAAGCAGCAAAACTAGTTGAAGCTTATAACATTCCACATATTTCTACAGGAGATATGTTTCGTGAAGCTATTAAACAAGAAACTAAGATGGGCGTATTAGCTAAGAGTTATATGGATCAAGGGAAATTAGTACCTGATGATGTAACAATTGGTATAGTACGCGACAGATTAGCTGCTAAAGATTGTCAAGAAAAAGGTTTTCTTTTAGATGGGTTTCCTAGAAATCTAGAACAAGCAAAATCATTAGATACAATACTTAGCGAATTAAATTATTCTTTAGATAATGTTATTGATGTTAATGTTGATAGCAAAATCTTAATTGAAAGAATTGTTGGAAGAAGAATTTGTAAATCATGTGGAGCAACGTTCCATATCTTATTTAATTCTCCAAAACAAGAAAACATTTGTGATGAATGTGGTTCAGAATTAATGATTCGTAAAGATGATAATGTTGAAACTGCAGGAAATAGACTTGAAGTTTATTCGTCACAAACACAACCATTATTAGATTATTATTCTGCTAAAAATCTTTTAGTAGTAGTAAACGGGGATCAACCAGTTGAAAATGTATTTTCAGACTTAGTTGGTAAACTTGGTGAATAAATGATTACAATCAAATCACCAAGAGAAATTGAACTAATGAGAAAAGCAGGTAGAATAGTGGCGTTAGCTCATGCTGAGGTAGCGAAGAACATCCGACCTGGAATATCGACTTTAGAACTTGACGAAATAGTGGAAAAAGTAATAAGAGATAATGATGCAATTCCTTCGTTTAAAGGATACAATGGATTTCCTGGAAGCATATGTGCTTCTATTAATGAAGTTGTTGTACATGGGATTCCATCATCAAAATCAATCTTGAAAAATGGAGATATAATAGCTGTTGATATCGGCGCTAATTACAAAGGTTATCACGGTGATTCAGCATGGACTTATGCTGTAGGAACTATATCAAAAGAAGATCAAGAACTTATGAAAGTAACAAAGGAAGCTTTGTATCAAGGATTGAATGCTGTTAAAGCAACAGTTCACCTAAGTGATATTAGTAATTCAATAGGTACATATGCAACATCCTTCGGTTATGGAGTAGTTGAAGAGTTTACAGGACATGGAATAGGGTCTCAGTTACATGAAGATCCAGCAATTCCAAATTTTGGAAAACCTCATTTAGGTCCAGTTTTAAAAGCTGGTATGACCTTAGCAATTGAACCTATGATAAACATAGGAACTAAAAGAGTAAAAGTCTTACAAGATAATTGGACTACCATTACATGTGATAAAAAAAATAGTGCTCATTATGAACATACTATTTTAGTAACAGAAGATGGTTATGAGATATTAACAACACTTTAAGGAGGATATTATGGCTAAGAATAAAGAAGAAATAATTGAACTAGAAGGAAAGGTAATGGAAGTATTACCTAATACAAAGTTTATAGTAGAATTAGAAAACGGTCATCAAATTTTGGCGCACGTTTCTGGTAAAATCCGTATGAATAACATACGCATCTTACCAGGGGATAAAGTTACGGTTGAATTATCAACATACGATTTAACACGTGGCCGCATTACTTACAGACGTAAGTAATAACAAAAAATATTGGAGGTATTAAAGATGAAAGTTAGACCATCAGTAAAACCAATGTGTGATAAATGCAAAGTTATTCGCCGTAAAGGTAGAGTAATGGTTATTTGTGAAAATCCAAAGCACAAACAAAGACAAGGATAAAATTATAGGAGGTGCAGTATGGCACGTATAGCAGGAGTAGATATTCCTAGAGATAAACGCGTAGTTATCTCATTAACTTATATTTATGGTATCGGTCCTACTACTTCAAGACAAGTTTTAGCAGCTGCTAAAATTAATGAATCAGCAAGAGTTAAAGATCTTAATGATGATGAATTAGGTAGAATCCGTACTGAAGTTAGTAAAGTAAAAGTTGAGGGTGACTTAAGAAGAGAAGTTACACTTAACATTAAAAGATTAATGGAAATCGGTTGTTATAGAGGAATGCGTCACCGTAGAGGATTACCTGTACGTGGACAAAACACTAGAAATAACAGTCGTACACGCAAAGGCCCAGCTAAAACAATGGCTGGTAAAAAGAAATAATAAAGGAGGTCATTTAGGATGGCACGTAAAATAGTTAAAAAACGCCGTGTGAAAAGAAACATACCTGCAGGTATAGCTCACATTCATTCGACTTTCAACAACACTATTATCACTATTACAGATCCAGCTGGAAATGCATTAGCATGGTCAAGCGCTGGAGCTTTAGGATATAAAGGAAGTCGTAAATCAACACCTTTCGCAGCTCAAATGGCAAGTGAAGCTTGTGCAAAAGCAGCTATGGATCAAGGTGTAATTAAAGTAGAGGTAAGCGTTAAAGGACCAGGTCCAGGACGTGAAGCAGCAATCCGTTCATTACAAGTAGCTGGATTAGAAATTACATCAATTAAAGATGTAACTCCAGTTCCTCATAATGGATGCCGTCCTCCAAAACGCCCAAGAGGATAATATATTTTATTTAGGAGGAACGTAATGAAAGACTTAAAATTTGATAAACCAAAAACAGAAATAGAAGAACTTTCTAATGATGGAAACTATGGTAAGTTTGTCATATCACCACTTGAGAGAGGGTTTGGGATTACTTTAGGTAACTCTCTACGCCGTATATTATTATCATCTCTACCAGGTGTTGCAATTGTAAACGTTAAAATCGATGGAGCTGAACATGAGTTTATGTCTATTGATGGTGTAGTTGAAGATGTGATGACAATTGTATTAAATTTAAAAAGAGTAGTATTATCTACTGATTCTACTGATCCTAATTTTGAAGAAATTTTCGAAGTTCATTCAAATGAAGGTGAAGTATGCGCAAGAGATATTCGTTGCTCTTCCAATTCAGGTGTAACAATTGTAAATCCAAATCAACATATAGCAACAGTATCAAAAGGTGGAAAGTTAGATATGACTCTAACTGTTCGCCGTGGTGTTGGATATGTTGGAGCGGATTCAAATAAAGCACATACAAAAGGTGTAGTAAATACAATCGCTATCGATTCATTATTTACACCAGTAACAAATGTTACATTTAATGTTGAAAAAACAAGAAATGATAATGTTGCTAACTGCGATAAGTTAACAATGGAAGTAACAACAAACGGATCAATCGATCCTAAAGAAGCAATTGCTATTGCATCTAAAATGATGATTGAACATTTAAATGTTGTTGTGGAATTAAGCGAAATCGCAAAAGAAACAGATTACATGACAGAAAAAGATGACAAAACTTCAAATACATCTTTAGATATGACAATTGATGAATTAGATTTATCAGTTCGTTCATATAACTGTTTAAAAAGAGCAGGAATTAACAACGTTTCTGACTTAATAAATAAATCTGAAGAAGATATGATGAAAGTTAAAAACTTAGGTCGTAAATCATTAAAAGAAGTAAAAGAAAAATTAGATGGTTTAGAACTAGGATTTAACAGAGATTAATTATAAAAGGAGGAACTTATAGTGGCAGGTTATAGTAGATTAAGACGCAATAGTGCGCAAAGAAAAGCATTATTACGCGATTTAGTAACTGACTTAATACTTAATGGAAGTATTGAAACAACTATTGTTAAAGCTAAAGAATTAAAAAGATTAGCTGATAAAATGGTTACATTAGGTAAAACAAATACACTTCACTCTAGACGTCAAGCGGCTCAATTAATCCGTAATGAAGTTGATGCTGAAGGGAATACTGCTTTACAAAAATTATTTAATGAAATAGCTCCTAAATTTGCAAACCGTAACGGTGGATATACAAGAGTAATTAGAACTCGTGTTCGTCGTGGTGATGCAACTGAAATGGCAATCATTGCATTCGTTGAATAATCAATAAAAACTTAAGAGTGTTTATACACTCTTTTTTTATACAAAAAAAAGAAATAGAGATATCTAAAAAGATATCTCTATTTTTATATTGTACTAATAAATTCTTTTATAAAATAAAGTGCTGCTCCTATAGCTTGAGTAAATTCACCAGAATCACTTGTGATTATGAAATCATCATTAATTCTAAAAGGAGATAACTTTGAAACATTATCAAAAATATATTTAATATCAGAAGGAATTAAGAAAGAAGAAAGTTGACCTGATAAAACTAATGTACCATCAATAACATAATTAATATTATTAATAACAGTACTTAAAGTATCCAAATACTCCTTCCAAATAATAGCCATATTAGAGTTGTTATTACGTAATTCAGAAAAGAAATTTGTTATACTTAAGCCACTTCTTGCCTCTAAGCTACTTACAGAACAAATAGTTTCAAAACAACCACGGTTACCACAGTAACATAAATTATCATTATCTAAATGATAATGTTCAATAGTTCCACTTAAACCACCAATAATTTTCTTATCAACAATAATAGCACTACCAAGATTGTTATTTAATAATAAAACACAACCATTAACAAAATTATGTTTCCATAAAGATAAATCAGCAGCACATTTAGAATCATGTTCTAAATGTAAATCATATTTAATAAATTCTTTTAATTTTGAAGCAGACATATTACTATTACCCATAACTTTACTATAAGTAACTTTTTGATCAATAACTAATCCTTGTGTAGCTACAGATACACCTAAAATAATATTATTATCGATATTATTTTTTGTTATAAAATCATTTAATAAATTTGATAGTTGCATATAATATTCATCTGAATCAGAATAATTAACGTTGATAATTTCTTTATATAAAGTTTCACAATAAAGATTTGTTGCAACAATATGAACTTTATTTTTAAGAATGGCAATACCAATAGAACATTTATGAATAACATTAATTTCTATTTGATCAGATTTTCTACCACCGGTAGATTCAAAAAAACCATTCTTTTTAATAACTCCTAGTTGTTCTAAATTTTTTAAGTTAGAATTTACAGTAGATAAGCACATATTTAAATTGTCACAAATCATTGCCTTATTAACAATTTTATTTTTATAAATATAAGTAAAAACATTGTTTTGATTTACCTTTTTTACTTTGCTAGTATCTAAAGTCATAATTACCACATCCTATCTTCAATGTGTTAATTATAATATAGTAAATATAAAAAAGCAAATTTAAATAATAATGTTGACAAATATAATGTGTGAATGTTATACTAGACTTATAAGTAAGACTTACGCAAAAGTATGTCGCTTTTTATTGACTAGCTTTTGTAAACGCTATCATAATAGGAGGAAATGAAAATGAATAGTGCAATTTTTGTTAAAACAGGTGAATTAAAATTAGTAAACAAAGAGAAACAACCATTAAAAAGTGGTGAAGTAATGATTAATGTTAAAGCATGTGGTATATGTGGAACAGATGTACATATTTATCATGGAGCTAAAGGATCTGCTGATGTAACACCAAATACAGTTTTAGGTCATGAGTATTCTGGGATAATTACTGAAGTAGCAAGTGATGTAAAGAATTTCAAAGTTGGAGATAGAGTATGTGTAGATCCAAATCAATATTGTGGTGCATGTACACCATGTCGTAATGGATTAACACATTATTGCGAAAATATGGTTATCTACGGTATAACAGTAGATGGTGGATTTAAACAATTTTGTAACGTTAATGAAAAAGCAGTATATAAATTAGGGGAAAACACTTCATATGAAGAAGGAGCAATGGTAGAACCTTTAGGATGCTGTTTACATGGAATTGATATGTGTAATATCAAACATTCTGACAAAGTAGCTATTATTGGTGGAGGAATGATTGGTTTAATAATGTTACAGTTAGCTAAATTAGGTGGAGCATCTCAAATAGTAATGATAGAACCTGTAGATGCTAAATGTAAGATTGCTAAAGAAATGGGAGCTGATTTATGTATAGATCCTATAAATAGCAATGTAAAAGAAGAATTAGCTAAACATAATATTAAAGTAAATAAAGTTATAGAATGTGTTGGGAAAACAAACACAATCGAAATGGCAATAGATATTTGTGGGAATAAAGGATTAGTAATGATGTTTGGATTAACATCACCAGATGAAGAAATAAAAGTTAAACCATTTGAAATATTTAAAAAAGAATTAATCTTAACTTCATCATTTATAAATCCTTGTACTCAACAAAGAGCATTAGATTTAATTGATTCAAGAAAAATAGATGTATCTTCAATGGTATATGATATAATATCATTAAAAGAATTAGAAGGTGTATTACAAGATCCAGCAAAAAGAAGTTTAGGTAAATATTTAGTAGACCCATCTAAATAAAGGAGAGTATTTATGGATATAAATACATTAAGAATTATATTATCTGCATCAATAGGAATTATATTATTATTAATTTTAATAATAAAAATAAAATTAAACCCCTTTTTATCATTAATAATATCAGCTTTATTTATAGGATTAGGTGCTGGACTTGATATAAGTACATTATCATTTACAGTCCAAGAAGGGGCTGGTAAAACATTACAGGGTGTAGTTTTATTAATAGGATTAGGATCAATGTTTGGTGGTATTTTAGACGCCTCAGGCGGTGCTAAGAGTCTTGCTCAAACATTGATAGATAAGTTTGGTGAATCTAAGGCAGCAATTGCTCTGGGTGTAACTGGATTAATAGTAGGAACCACAGTTTTCTTTGAAGCCGGAGTAATGATATTAATGCCTATAGCATTTGGATTATCAAAAAAGACTGGTAAATCAGCATTATACTTTGCTATACCGTTATTAGCGGGATTAGCAACAAGTTTTGCATTTATACCACCATCAGCAGGTTCAATATTGGTTGCTGGGATATTAGGTGTAGATTTAGGTTTAATGATATTAGTAGGAGTTCCTGTAGGGATTATCTCATTAGTGTTAGCTGGAATATTATTTTCTAAATTTATAGGAAGTAAAATAGATATACAAGCACCAGAAATAGAAGATGAAGAACAAGTAGCTGAATTACCTAGTTTTAAAACAGTATTATTTGTAATATTATTACCTTTAGTATTAATATTAATTAATACAATATGTAGTTACTTTGAATTACCAGTAATGATTGCTGGGGTTGTACAATTTTTAGGAACACCTTTTATATCTTTAATTATTGCTATATTAGCAGCAATGTATTTATTAGGTAAAAAACAAGGATATGATATGGATAAGATTAAATCAATCTTAGAAACATCATTAAAACCAACAGCATCAATTTTATTGGTAATTGCTGGTGGAGGAATTATTAGTGAAGTATTACAAGTTATTGGTATTGGTGATATGATTGCTACAGCAATGCAAAGTAGTGGATTACCAATTATTATAATAGCATTCTTATTAGCAGCATTAGTTAGGATTTGTGCCGGAGCAGCAGTAGTTGCTATGACACTAACAGCATCTATCTTAATAGGTATTCCTGAGGTTGCTACATTAGATCCTATGTATTTAGTAGCGATGGTTATTGCTATTAATGCTGGATCATCAATTCTAAGTCATTTTAATGATTCAGGATTTTGGTTAGTTAATTCTGTTTTAGGAATGACTGAAAAAGATACTTTAAAATCTTGGACAGTCATGTCTACAATAATAGCTTTAACAGGATTTGCTTGTTCAATTATAATCGTATTATTTGTATAGGAGGTTTTCTATGAAGAAGACATTTGATATTACTGCTTTAGGTGAAATTTTAATTGATTTTACTTTAGTAGGTATGGAAGGTAAAAATAAATTATTCCAACAAAATCCAGGTGGAGCACCTGCTAATGTATTAGTTGCTGCAACAAAATTAGGCTCAACTACAGCGTTTATTGGTAAGGCTGGAACAGACATGCATGGTAGGTTTCTTAAAAGAACTTTAGTTAATGAAGGCGTTAATGCTGATGGATTTTTATTAGATAAAGATTTCTTTACTACTTTAGCATTTGTTGATATAAATGAATTTAAAGAGAGATCATTTTCTTTTGCTAGAAAGCCAGGAGCAGATACTCAACTTAGATATAATGAATTAAGTGTTAATGCTATTAAAGAAAGTAAATTATTACATGTAGGTAGTTTATCTTTAACAGATGAACCAGTTCGTTCAACAACGCATTATGCAATAAATGTTGCTAGAGAAAATGATGTATTAGTATCTTATGATCCTAACTATAGAGCTTCTTTATGGGAAAGTGAAGATATGGCTAAACATCATATGAGAAGTATAACAGCTGATATTATGAAGTTATCTGATGAAGAAACTTTATTATTAACTGATGTACATGATTATGAAGAAGCATCTGATTTCTTATTAAAAAAAGGTGTTAAAATAGTTGTTGTAACATTAGGTGCTAATGGATGTTATGTATGTAACAAAGAAGGTGGAGTTCATGTACCTGGCTTTAAATGTAAAGCAGTAGATACTACTGGTGCTGGTGATGCATTCTGGGGAGCATTCCTACATAAAGTAACTGAAAATGCTGGACTTAATTCAACATTAGAAGAATTAGTAGAATATGCTAGATTTGCTAATGCAACAGCAAGTCTTTGTGTTGAATCATATGGAGCAATTCCAGCTATGCCAACAATACAAGAAGTTAATAATAGATTAAAATAAATAACAAAAGTATTAGAATTAATTTTCTAATACTTTTTTTCTTTTATCCTAGTTTATTTTCTAGAAAATGTACACATAATATGATATAATAAAATGATTGTAGGTGAGTAATTATGATACAAATTAAAGATATATCTTTTTCATATAATAAAGAGGATATGGTACTTAAAAATTTAAATTTAGAAATAAATAAAGGTCAATGGATAAGTATTGTTGGTCATAATGGTAGTGGTAAATCTACATTGTCTAAATTGTTAGTTGGATTAATCAAACAAACAAGTGGAGAAGTTATTGTTGATGGTACTATTTTAAACGAAGATACTGTTAATGATATTAGAAAAAAAATAGGTATAGTATTTCAAAATCCAGACAATCAATTTGTGGGAGTTAGTGTTAAACATGATATAGCTTTCGGATTAGAAAATAGAAATATAGCAGTAGAAGAAATGAATAAAATTATAGATAATACAGCCAGTTTAGTTTCTATGGATAAATTTTTAGAATCAGAACCTCATAATTTATCTGGAGGACAAAAGCAAAGAGTAGCTATAGCATCTATATTAGCATTAGATACAGATTATATTATTTTTGATGAAGCAACTTCAATGTTAGATCCTAAAGGTGTAGAAGATATATCTAAACTTATTAAAGTTATCCAAGATATGAAAGATAAAACTATTATAACAATTACTCATGATTTAAATTTAGCAAAACATAGTGATATTGTTGTTGTATTAAAAGATGGAGAAGTAATAGCACAAGATAAACCTGAAGTTATATTTAATAATGAAGAACTTTTAAATAGTTCTAATTTAGATATGCCTTTTTATTTGAAGTTATATAATGAAGTTAAAAATGATGATAAATTAAAAGAAAACAAGAAGTTGGTGAATTTATTATGGCAATTGAGTTTAGACAAGTAGGATATTCATATTCAAAAAATAAAAATAATATAGATAAAGCCATTTATAATATCAATTTATCAATTGAAGGCAAAAATGAATTTGTTGGGATATTAGGACATACTGGTAGTGGTAAATCTACTTTAATGCAACATATCAATGGATTAATATTACCTACTAATGGGGAAGTTGTTGTATTTGATAATATTATAACTAATAAAAAAAGAAAAAATCCTAAAATGAAAAGTATTAGAAAACAAATAGGATTTGTATTTCAATTTCCTGAATATCAATTATTTGAGGAAACTGTATTAAAAGATATTATGTTTGGACCTATGAACTTTGGTTTTACTGAAGAAGAAGCAAAAGAGTCAGCTATAAAATATGCTAAGTTATTAAATATAGAACATATATTAGATAAATCACCTTTTGAATTATCAGGTGGTCAAATGAGAAAAGTTGCTATTGCTGGAGTATTAGCATATGAACCAGATATATTATTACTAGATGAACCTACTAGAGGACTTGATCCTAAAGGTGCTAAAGATATTATGGATTTCTTTAATTATATGAATAAAGAATATAATAAAACTATTATAATGATTACACATGATATGGATTTAGCATATGAACATGTAAATAGATTAGTTGTATTAAAAGAAGGTAAAATTGAATTTGATGGTAATAAAGAAGATTTATTTATTTCAGAAATTTATAAAGACCTTCATTTAAAGAAACCTTTAATATTAGATTCTATTGATGAGTTGAATAATAATTTAAATTTAAATTTAAATTATAATATTAAAACAATAGAAGAACTAGTTGAAAAGTTAAGGGGGGATATTTAATGGATAACCTTACTTTAACAATAGGACAATATGTAAAAGGTGATAGTTGGATATATAAATTAGACCCTAGATTTAAAATAATTAGTTTTATTATTTTAATGATAGCTTTATTTATGTTACCTACACTTACTTATATGTTAGGAGCATTAATTGTATTAATTATAATACTACTTAGTGCAAGACTTCCTATAGGACTTATTATAAAAGGTTTAAAACCTATTATAATAATATCTTTATTTAGTTTTTGTTTACAAATAATATATACTCAAACAGGAGAGCTAATTTATACTAAATTAGTAAACTTTAGTTTATTTCATATATTAACAATGATAGGTATATTTACCTTCTATATTTTCACAAGTAAATATATAAAATTTAAAATGTCATATTTATTAATAACAATAATTGCTATATTAAGTTCATTACTATATATTGAATTTAGTAATGTAGTAATAACATCATTTAGATTTAATATATATGATGATGGATTAATAAAAGGTGGATTCTTTGTATCTAGAATTGTTTTATTAGTTATAATATCAACAATACTAACACTAACAACATCAACTATAGATTTAAATACAGGATTAGAAAAAGTACTAAGTCCTTTTAAATTAATAAAATTACCTGTAGCTGAAATATCTTTAATGATATCTTTAACATTAAGATTTGTTCCAACATTATTACTTGAAACAAATAAAATATTAAAAGCACAAGCTAGTAGAGGTGTAGATTTTAGTGAAGGAAGTATTGTGCAAAAAGTAAAACAAATAATAACATTACTAATACCAATGTTTGTTGTATCGTTTAAAAGAGCAGAAGATCTCGCTTGTGCTATGGAAGCACGTGGTTATGTTATAGGAAGTAAAAGAAGTAATCTAAATGTACTTAAATTTAAATTTATAGATTATCTAGGATTTTTATTAATATTTGGTGTACTAGGATTATCTATATACTTACAGGTGACATTATGATAATAAAATTAGTTATACAATATGATGGTACTAATTATTATGGATTTCAACATCAAGATAATTTAATTAATATAGAAGATGAACTAGTTAAAGCAATTAACAATATAGATAAAACAGTTAATAAAGTTTATGGTAGTGGACGTACAGATAGATACGTTCACGCTAAAGGACAAGTTGTTCATTTTGAAACTAATATTGAAATAGAAGATTTTAGATGGATGATTTCTATTAATTCTTTTTTACCACAAGATATAAGAATAATTAGTGTTAAACATGAAGTGGATAGTTTTCATGCTAGATTTAATGCTTTAGGTAAAAGGTATTCTTATTTAATTAAAACAAAAAACTATTCAGTATTTGATCGTAATTACTATGGTAATTATCCAAATATAAATTTAGAATTAATGGATGATGCTATTAAAGAATTAATTGGTGAACATGATTTTAAAGGTTTTTGTAGTAGTAAGATAAATGAACTTAAATCTACTATAAGAACAATTTATGAAGCAAATATAATTAATCATAAAGATTATATTGAAATAGCTTTTTATGGTAATGGCTTTTTAAGATATCAAATAAGAAAGATGGTTGGTTCTTTAATTGATGTTGGAATGCAGAAGTTATCTAAAGAAGACTTTATAAAAATTATTACTTCTAAAGATCCTAAATTGTCTAATAAAAATGCACAAGCTCAAGGATTATATTTAATGGAAGTTATTTACGAGGGGGAATAAAATGAAAAACTTTATTACATTTGAAGGTGGAGAAGGTAGCGGTAAATCATCAGCTATTATCGAAATTAAAAATAGATTAGAAAAATTAGGATATAAAGTTGTTGTTACTAGAGAACCTGGTGGTATCAAAATATCAGAAGATATTAGAAATATAATATTAGATGTTAATAATAAAGATATTACTTATGAAACAGAAGCATTATTATATGCTGCTAGTAGAACACAACATTTACATCAAAAAGTTTTACCAGCATTAAATGAAGGTGCTATTGTATTATGTGATAGATATTTAGATTCAAGTCTAGCATATCAAGGATGTGGTAGAGATTTAGGATTTGAAGATGTATTAGATATAAATAAATATGCATTAAAATATATGCCTGAAAAAACATTCTTTATTGATGTTAAACCAGAAGTTGCATTAAAAAGAATTGAAAATAGAGATAAACAAGATAGATTAGATTTAGAAGAAATATCTTTTCATGAAAAAGTTTATAATGGATTTGTTAAAGTTGTTGAAACATATCCAAATAGAGTAGAAGCAATTGATGGTACATTACCATTAGAAGATATAATTGAATTATTATATACAAAAATATTAAATATCGTTAGGGGGTAAATTTATGGACATCTTAGAATCTCAAAAAAATATATTAGAATTTCTTAATAACTCTAAAAAACAAAATAGATTATCACATGCTTATATGTTTGAGGGATCAAAAGGTGTAGGTAAATTAGAAACAGCCCTTTATTTTACATGTATGTTATGGTGTAAGGAAGATGAGCCTTGCTTAAAATGTGATACTTGTAAACAAATTCTAAATAAACAATTTCTTAATCTAACATATATTTATAATGATAAAAAAGAAATACTAACAGATCAAATAAATAATCTTCAAAAAGAATTTTCATCTACAGCGCCACTAAATGGACCTAGAGTTTATATAATTGAAGATGCTCATAAAATGAGTGTAAAATTACAAAATAGATTATTAAAGTTTATAGAAGAACCTGAAGGTAATACTTATGCAATATTATTAACTAATAGCCCTGATTTAATTATTACCACAATAAAATCAAGAGTAATATCATTAACATTTAAAGAATTAAGTTATGACTTTTTAGTAAAAAAATTAACTGAATTAAATGTTGAAGATAAATATTGTAATATATTACCTCATATAAAAAATAATGTTGATAAATGTATAGAGTTATTAAATGATACTGAAGAATTAAAAGTAATAAACTTAGTATATAAGTTTATAGATAAATTAAACAAAAAAGATATCTTGTTATTTTATAAAGAAAATCAAGAAACACTACAAGCATCTAATTTAATTCTATTTATAAATTTATTACAAGAATTATACAAAGATATTTATAAAGTAATGATAAATCAAGAACCTCAAACTTTTATAACAATAGATTATACAAAGCTTAAAACTATATATAAAGTAAGTTATATAAGTGAAATAATTAAAGAGTTAGTAGAATTAGAATATAAATTAAGGTATAATATTAATATAAATTTACATGTAATAAAGACATTAATAGCTTTAAATGGAGGTGATCTTAGTTGATAGTATGTAAAATTAAATTTAAAGAAGCTGGAAAAAGATATTATTTCGGTGCTAATAAATTAACATTACAAGATAATGATGTTGTTGTAGTGGAAACTGCAAGAGGTCTTGAAATGGGTGTAGTTGTTGGGGAACCTTTAGAATGTCCTAAAGAAATAACTACAGAAATAAAACCAATACTAAGATTGGCTACACAAGCAGATATAGAAAATAATGAAAAAAATATAGCTCAAGAAAAAGAAAATGATTCTAAAATAAATAAGTGTATAAGAAAAAATAAATTAGAAATGAAATATCTAAGTTGTGAATATACATTAGATAAACAAAAATTAATAATTTATTTTGAATCAGAAGCTAGAGTAGATTTTAGAGTATTAGTAAAAGAACTTGCTGAAATGTTTAAAGTAAGAATAGAACTAAGACAAGTAGGATTAAGAGAAGGCGCTAAAATGCTTGGTGGTATTGGACCTTGTGGATTAATAATATGTTGTAAAAAGTTCTTAGGAGAATTTGATAACGTAAGTATTAAAATGGCAAAAAATCAAAACCTAAGTTTAAATCCTCAAAAAATAAGTGGAATATGTTCTAAATTATTATGTTGTATAAAATATGAAAATGATACTTATGATTATTATAGAAAAGGATTACCTGATTCAGGAGATATAGTAAAAACTGAAGCAGGAGATGCTAAAATATTAAATGTAGATGTTTTAAAGAAAAAATTTAAAATAAAAAATCTAACAACAGACTCATTTGGATATATTGAATATGATGAAATATTAGAAATTAAAAAATTTAAAAATGAGAATAAAAAACACTAAATGGAAGTACTAAACGAATTACTAGGATATCCTAAAATAAAAATATATCAAAATACTGAATTATTTTCATTTTCAATAGACTCATTATTATTAGCGGATTTCGCAACAATAAACCAAAAAGTAAATAACATAGTAGAATTGTGTAGTGGTAATGGTGCAGTAAGTTTTTATCTAACATTAAGAACAAAAAAACCTATAACATCAATAGAACTACAAAAAGAAGCATATGATCTAGCAGTAAAATCATTAAAAGAAAATAAGTTTGAAAATATAAACTTTATAAATGATAATCTAATAGATATACATAAAAAAATAGGAAGACAAAAATATGATTTAGTATTAGTTAATCCACCATTTTTTAAATATGATAAAACATCAAATATAAATAAAAGTGAATTTAAAACTATAGCTCGTCATGAAGTAGAATGTAATTTAGATGATGTAATAAAAGAATCTTATGCATTATTAAATAATGGTGGATATCTAGCAATGGTACATCGTCCTGACAGATTAGATGAAATAATAATAACATTAAATAAATATAAAATGTCATTAAAAAGATTACAATTTATATATCCTAAAAATAACCAAACATGTAATCATGTTTTAATAGAAGCAAAAAAATCAGTTAATACTGGTGGAGTCACAATACTATCTCCATTAGTAGTTCACGATGAAGATGGTGAATACACAGAAGAAGTATTGAAAATATATAATAGAAAAGAGGAATAATTATGTTTTTAAGTTTATTAAATAAAAAAGAACAATTAAAGTTTTTAGATTTAGCATTATACATGGTAGATATCGATGGAAGTGCAACAGAGTTAGAAAGTATATTATTAGATAAAATGTTTCATGAAGTAGGACATTTAACATCTGATTATTCATTTGTAAATAGTGATTCAATTGAAACAACAATTGATTTCTTCAAAAAAACAAATAGAGTAGTAAAAAATATTGTATTCTTAAACTTAGTAAATATATCAATGAGTGAAGATTTATACAATACAACAGAACATTTATTTTTAGAAAAAATCCAAAAAATATTTGATATTACACCAGACAGAAGACGTGAGTTAATGTCTATAATTTATGATGAACGTGATTTAAGAGAAAGAGCATCTCGTATTATTAAAGAATAATGCAAAGACAAAAAAGTTTCAATAACAACAATGCAAAGTTATATCTTGTAGCTACCCCTATTGGGAATCTAGAAGATATAACTTTTAGAGCAATTAATACCTTAAAAGAAGTAGGAGTAATCTTTGCTGAAGATACTCGTGTAACTAAAGTATTATTAAATCATTATAATATCAAAAATAAATTAGAAATATATCAAGAGTTTAATAAAGAAGTATCATACAAAAAAATAATAGAATATTTAAAAAATGATATAAGTGTTGCATTAGTAAGTGATGCTGGAATGCCTATAATATCAGACCCAGGGTTCCATGCATCAAAAATGGCTATACAAGAAGGTTTTTCAGTGATTCCTATACCTGGAGTAAGTGCTTGTCTAACAGCTTTAATAGTATCAAATATAGCACCTAATCATTTTATGTTCTATGGTTTCTTAGATAGTAAAACATCAAAAAGAACAAAAGAATTAGAATTACTAAAACAACAAGAAGTAACAATGTTATTTTACGAATCACCTCATAGAATCAAAGAAGCACTAACAGATATGTTAAAAGTATTTGGAAATAGAAATATTGCTTTATGTAGAGAACTAACTAAAAAATTTGAAGAAATAATAAGAGGTAGTATCGAAGAAGTAATAGAAGTGTGTGATGAACTAAAAGGTGAAATGGTAATAGTTGTTGAAGGGAATACTAAAGTAGAGTCTTATGATTATGAAGATAGATTAAATCAAATAGATGAATTAATACTTGCTGGAAAAAGAAAAAATGAAGCAATAGGAATTGTAGCTAAAAGATTAAATATCGAAAGACAAGATTTATACAAAGAATATTCAAATAAGGATGAGTAGTATGGTAAAACAAATTACTTATAATGAATTTAAAAATAAAATAATTAATAAAGAATCATTTATATTTTATTTTGGTGGTGATTGGTGTAAAAATTGTACACCAGTAATACCATTAATAAATGAAGTAGCAAAAAACAATAATATTAAAGTTTATAATCTTGATCCTAAAGATAAAGAAGAAGACTTTAGAAAATGTTTAAATACTAAAGATGAATTAAAGTATAAAGAGTTTATACAATTACTAGGATATCAACACGAAGAAACAGTATTAATAGATACAGAGTTTAGAGATTCAAATATACCTAGATTATCAGTACCCGCAGTATTTGCGATAAAAGATGGAAATATATCTTATGAATTAATAGAAGAATATCTTGAGTTAACAAAAGAACAAGAGGATTTCTATAAAAAAGAATTACAAACATTAATCAATACCCATCATTAGGGCGGAGGAAACAAAATGAAAAAATTTTATTTAACACAAGCAATAGCTTATACATCAGGAACACCTCATATAGGTAACGTATATGAAGCTATCTTAGCAGATAGTATAGTTAGATACAATAAATTTAGAGGATATGATTGTTATTTTCAAACAGGTTCAGATGAACATGGTCAAAAAATAGAAGAAAAAGCAAAAGAACAAAATATATCAACACAAGAATTTACTGATAAAGTATCAACAAAAATAAAAGAAATATACGATTTAGTAGATGTAAAGTATGATAGATTCATTAGAACAACAGATGCAGATCATAAAAAAGTTGTTCAAGATATTTTCGAAAAGTTATTTAAACAAGGAGATATCTATAAAGGTAATTATGAAGGGAACTATTGTAAGGATTGTGAATCATTTTTTACAGAAACACAATTAAAAGATAAATGTTGTCCTGATTGTGGTGCTAAAGTAACTTTAGAAAAAGAAGAAGCTTATTTTATGAAGTTATCTAAGTATCAAGACAGATTAGTAAAACATATCAAAGATAACCCTGAATTTATCCAACCTGAATCTAGAAAAAATGAAATGTTAAATAATTTCTTAAAAGATGATATTCCTGATTTATGTGTATCAAGATCAACATTTACTTGGGGTATACCAGTTAAATTTGATACTAAACATGTAACATATGTTTGGATTGATGCATTAAGCAATTATATTTCAGGTTTAGGATTTGATATAAATGGTAAACATGGAGAATTATATAAAAAATATTGGCCAGCTGATGTACACATCATAGGTAAAGATATTTTAAGATTCCATACAATTTACTGGCCAATAATATTAATGGCATTAAATGAAGAACTTCCTAAACAAATATTTGGACATCCTTGGATCTTATTTGGAGAAAACAAAATGAGTAAATCTAAAGGAAATGTATTATATACAAATGAGTTAGTAGATTTATATGGTGTAGATAGAGTAAGATATTATGTGTTACATGAAATGCCTTTTGCACAAGATGGAACAATTACTCATGAGTTAATAGTAGAAAGAACAAATACTGATTTAGCTAATACTTTAGGAAACTTAGTAAAAAGAACAATTACTATGCAACAAAAGTATTTTCCTAAAGGAATAAAAAATAATAAAGCTGAAACTGAATTTGATAAAGACTTAATAGAAAAATGTAATAACTTAAAAACAAAAGTAGATTCATTAATGGACCAAGTAAAAGTTAGTGATGCTATAGAAGAAGTTATTGTTGTATTAAGACGAGCAAATAAATATATAGATGAAACAGCACCTTGGAAATTAGCTGCTGAAGAGAATCAAAAAGATGTATTAGAAAATGTATTATATAACTTATTAGAAACAATAAGAATTACAACAGCATTTATAGAATCATTTATACCTAATACTGCACAAAATATATTTAAACAATTAAATACTAAAAATGTATCATATAAAACATTAGAGTTTGGAAAAGAAAAAGGATATAACACTAATGATGCTGATATATTATTTAATAGATTAGATATAAAAGATATTCAAAAGAAATTAGAAGAAGAGAAAGAAGTTCAAAAAGTAATGGAAAATACAATTACAATAGATGACTTTTCAAAAGTAGAAATAGTTGTGGGAAAAGTATTAGAAAGTAAAAAGCATGAAAATGCTGATAAACTATTAGTATCTATGGTAGACATAGGAACTGAAGAAAGACAAATAGTTAGTGGAATTGCTGCATATTATTCTCCTGAAGAAATGGTAGGAAAAAATGTTTGTGTTGTAACTAATCTAAAAGAAATAGAAATAAGAAAAACAAAATCATATGGAATGATATTATGTGCTCAAGATAACAATACATTAAAGTTAGTAGAAGTTTATGGACTTATTCCAGGAGCAAAAGTTAAATAAAATGAAAAATGTAGTAAAAATAGAATATAAAAGATTTTTAATAATATCATTAGCATCTGTAATATATTCATTAGGATTAATATGGTTTTTACAACCTGGTAGTTTATATTCAGGTGGAGTAGTCGGATTAGTCCAATTAATATTAAACATCATTGCTAAAGCAACAGGTGAAACATATGCGATAGGGGTATTTATCTTTGTTATAAACATTCCATTATTATATATAGCATTTAAATATGTATCATTTAAATTTGCTATATATTCATTATTATCAATTGTAATACAATCGATAATGGGTTTAGGATTTATAAATGTAATAGATTTTCAAATAAACGTTGTAGGTGAGCAATATAATCAATTAATGTTAGCATTAATAGGTGGTGGTATGATCGGTATCGGTGGAGCATTAGCACTAAGATTCGGTGGTTCAACTGGTGGTCTTGATATAATTGCTCAAGCCTTTGCATTAAAAAAAGAATTATCAATTGGAGTTAGTTCTTTAATATTTAATTTCTCAATTGCTTTAATAGGTGGTTTTGTATTACAGAGTTGGGCAATAGTATTTTATACAATAATAAGAATTGTTGTTACATCAATAGTAACTGATAAAATACATACAATATATAATCATCTTAAAGTTGAAATAATAACTGAAAAAGGTGAAGAAATAAGTTCTATGATAATGAGAGAATCAGGACATGGAGTAACAGTAGTAAATGCTGAGGGTGGATATACACATAAAAAGAAATTTATTTTAGAAATAGTGTTATCTTCATTTCAACTTTATCCTATAATTGAATTAGCAAAAGAGATAGACCCTAATGTATTTATAATAACTACACCTGTAAAAAGGTTAGTAGGTAATTTCAAAAAAAGAACAATTGCATAAGAGAGGATGAATTAGATGTTATTTTTAATAGTTATACTAGTAATCGGATTAATAGCTTTATCAATAAAATTATTTTTAAAAAATAAACAAAATAATGTAAAAGGAATAAGAGTAGACGATGTTAAAGTAGAAGTAGAAGTTCAAGCAATAAAAACTATACCTACAGCAAAAGAAAAAAAAGTTGAAATAATGCCTGTTGAAGAAACACAACAAATAAATTTAGTTAATAAGTTTGTTAAAGTTGAAGAAAAAGATATTTATAAACAAGAAGTTGAAGAAGTAGTTACTATAAAAAGAATAAATCAATTCGGAACTCCTAAAGAAAAAGAGAATTTAACTTCAGACAATAAAAGTATTGGTACAGTTGATGTTACTGACACTTTTGGTAAAGCAAAAGAATTAGATTTATATATACCTGAGGAAAAAACTGGTAGTATTACAGTAATAAATAAATTAGAAAAAGTAAAAGAAAAAGAAGAAGTTATTTTTGAACAAACACATAAAGTAGATGTTTTACGATAAATTAACATAATTTATTATAAGTTATAGAAAAGAGGATAATATGACAATTACAATAATTATTGCATCAACATTAGCAGTATTTGGTATTATAGTTTTATTAGCATTCAAATCAACAAAAAATAAAGGTATTCGTGTTAAAGATGAAGAATCTCACGGTACTATTGATATGTACGATTATTTCGGAAAAGCAGTAGCGAAAGAAGATATTTATAATGAAGTTGAAAATGGTGGTATTATAATATACGATCAATTCGGTAAAGCAATTGCTAAAGAAGTAATTTTAAGAGATGCACCTAGTGGTAATATTGATATGTATGATAAATTCGGTAAAGCAATACCAAAAGAAATGCTTTTAACAAAAGAAGTAACACCACAAATAGAAGTACAAGATAAATTCGGAAAAGCAGTAGCAAAAGAAGATATCTATAATGAAATTAAAAATGGAAATATCGAAGTATACGATATAAATGGAACAGTTATTCCAAAAGAAGAAGTGTTAACTGAAGGTTCAAAAGGAACAATTGAAGTATATGATCAATTTGGTAAAGCAATACCGAAAGAAGTATTAGTAGAAACAGTAACTACTACAGTAGAAGTAACAGAAGAAACAACAGAAGAAACAAAAGAAAAAACGGATATTGTAGAAGAAACAACTTATGAAATAGAAGTACAAGATAAATTTGGTAAAGCAGTAGCAAAAGAAGAAATCTATAATGAAATTAAAAATGGAAATATCGAAGTATACGATATAAATGGAAAATCTATTTCAAAAGAAGAAGTATTAAATGAAGGTTCAAAAGGAACAATTGAAGTATACGATCAATTTGGTAAAGCAATACCAAAAGAAGTATTAGTAGAAACAGTAACTACTACAGTAGAAGTAACAGAAGAAACAACAGAAGAAACGGAAACTGTAGAAACATCGGAAACTGTAGAAGAAACAACAGTTGTTGAAGTGTTAGATATCGAAGGAAACGTTGTACCTAAGGAAAATATTTGTAATGAAATAGTTTTTGGGAATATTGAAGTATACGATATAAATCAAACAATAATATCTAAAGAAACAATATTAAAAGAAGCACCATTAGGAACAATAACAATGTACACAAAAGAAGGTGTATTAATACCTAATGAATTAATAGTTGTTGAAGAGAAATATAATTTCTCTGAAATAACAGAAAAACAAATATCATTAAAACAAAGTCAACCTGGAGTAATAACAGTAGAAGATCAATTTGGAAATCCAGTTGAAAAAGAAGATATATTAGTTGAAGTTGCTAGAGGAACAATAATAATACAAGATGTTGAAGGAAATACTATAACTGAAGAAGAAGTAGAAACAATCATTTCAACAACTACATTTAATATAATAGATAAATATGGACAAGCAATAGCTAAAGAAGTAATCTTAAATGATCAACAAGAAGTACAAATGGCTGTTATCGAAGAGTTTCCTGAAGTAGTAGTTGTAGATGAAAAAGATTATAGACCATTGTTATCATTAGATGATACTGATGATGAAGATGAAGAAATCATTGAAGAAGATGAAGAAGATGAAGAAGAAACAGAAACTGAAGAGACTTCATCAGAAGAAATGGTTACAGCTAGAATATCTCAACAAACAGGAAAAATGATTTTAATAAGATATAAAAAATCATTTTCAGCAAGATTAAACTTAACAGAAGATATAAACAAAGATTATCATACTGCTATTAAAAATAAATTATTATCATATAAAAAAGTTAATGGTAGAGTATCATGGAATCATGAAGCTTATAACTTTGGAAGAAAACAAGCTGCAAAAATAAATGTAAGAGGAAAATCAGTATTCTTATATCTAGCTTTAAGTCCAGAAGATTATGTAGATACAAAATATAGATTTAAAGATTGTAGTTATATTAAAAAATATGAACAATTACCAGTAAGATTAAAAATTAAATCAAAACGTGGATTAAAATATGCATTTGAATTAATCGAACAAACTATGGAGAAATTAGAAACAGTACCTAACTTAAAATATGTACCAGTAAGTTTCTATGAAAAAAATAGAGGATTTGATGCTTTACTAGATGAAGGATTAATCAAAGAAATAATTGATTCAAAAACATATGAAAACTTAACTGAAATAAACAAAGAGTTTTTAGATAGTAATAAAATAAGAAGTATTGATTTAGAAACAATAAAAAATATAGAAATTAATGAAGAAGTATATAATGAAATAATTCAAACAATAAAAAGACCAGTGCAAGATGGTAAAAAAGATATAATCAATATAGATACAATATCTAAATATTATAAAAACAAAGAATTAGTCTCATTACAAACATTAAAAGAAAAGAAATTAATAAAAAATAATATAGCAAGTGTTAAATGTTTAGCACGTGGTACATTAGATAAAAAATTAATATTCGAATTAGATTCATATAGTAAAGATGCAATTAAAATGATCTTAATTACAGGTGGAAAAATTCAATAATATAAAAGTAGAATAAAGAGTGTAAATTTACACTCTTTATTTTGTTGTTTAATGAAATATTTTGTTGTAAAATATAAATATAAAAAAGGAGAATTCTAAAATGACAAAAGAAGAAAGATTAGTAGAATTATTATATAGTAAGGGAAAAGGTTCATCTAGTGAAGTTGAATACTTAGTAGAAAGAAAAATAAGTAAATTTTTAGTATCATACTTTCAAGGTGATGGTTGTGGATATTTTGTTGCTGATGGTACAAGTGAATATGATTTAATGTCTAATTTAGAATCATTATTAAAAGATACAAATATTCATTTAACAAGAGATGAAAATAGAAAGCTATTAGATGATATGGGAGAATTTAGAGGATATGAAGATATGATGGAATGTGCATCAGAGTTCTTCGGTCAATATGGTTATTCTTTAGTGTGGTTACACGGAGAAATTGACTATGATTATGATGAAGAATTAGAAGATGCAGAAGAATTAGAAGAAGAGTTTGATGAAGATGGATTCCCTGAGAATTGCTACTTTGAATTATGTTATGGAGATAACACTCCAGATGATATGGTGTATGCTCTTAAAATAGTAAAAAATGAAGATATAAATGAATTAGAAATGTTAATAGATGATTTATTACCAGATAATATGTTTGTTAGAGTATTTTAAATAATAATAAAAGTTAGTATATCATTTGATATATTAACTTTTTTCTTATATAAAAAACAACTAAATTATGTTATTATATAAATATAAATAATTTATTGAAAGGGTGATTAATATGACAGATTTAGAAATATCACAAAAAGCTAAAATACTTCCTATTACAGATATTGCTAAAAAGATAAATGTAAGTGAGGATGCATTATATTGTTATGGAAAACATATAGCAAAAATAAATGTTAATCAACTTTCAAAAGAAGATAAAAATGGAAAAGTTATACTAGTAACAGCAATCTCACCTACTCCTGCTGGAGAAGGTAAATCAACAACAACAATAGGGCTTGCTGACGCGCTAAATTGCTTAAATAAAAATACTATAGTTGCATTAAGAGAACCATCATTTGGACCAGTATTAGGAATGAAAGGTGGAGCTTGTGGTGGAGGTTATGCTCAAGTTATACCAATGGAAGATATTAATTTACATTTCACTGGGGATATACATGCAATCACAACAGCAAACAATGCAATTGCTGCTATTGTTGATAATCATATCCACCAAGGAAATGAATTGAATATCGATATTAATAAAATAATCTTTAAAAGAGTAATGGATATGAATGATAGAGTGTTACGTAACATTACAGTTGGTTTAGGTAGTGATGCTAATGGAGTAATGCGTGATGATCACTTTGATATAAGTGTAGCATCTGAAGTAATGGCAATATTATGTTTATCAACAGACTTAGAAGATTTTAAAAATAAAATAAATAAAATAGTAATTGGATATAGTACTGATAATAAAGCTATAACTGTTAAAGACTTAGGATGTAGTGGAGCAATAGCAGTTATAATGAAAGATGCTATTAAACCTAACTTAGTACAAACATTAGAACATACACCTGTTTTAATTCATGGTGGACCATTTGCTAATATTGCTCATGGATGTAACAGTATCATAGCAACTAAAACAGCAATGAAGTTAGCTGACTATGTTGTAACAGAAGCTGGATTTGGTGCTGATTTAGGTGCTGAGAAGTTTTTAAACATTAAATGTAACCAAGCTAATATAAATCCTAGTGCTGTTGTAATAGTAGCTACTATAAGAGCTTTAAAGATGCAAGGTGGAGTAGAGAAAGCTGATTTAAATATTGAAAACAAAGAAGCTTTATTAAAAGGTATATCTAACTTAGAAAGACATATAGAAAATATTTCTAAATTTAACTTACCATATGTAATAGCAATAAATAAATTTAATACAGATACAAATGAAGAAATTAATACATTATTAGCATGGGCAAAAGAAAATAACCATGAAATAAGTTTATCTGAAGTATTTAATGAAGGAAGCAAAGGTGCAATTGATTTAGCTAATAAAGTATTAAGTAAAATAAATGACAAAACTAAATTAAAACCATTATATAAAAATGAAGATAGTATTAAAAATAAAATAACAACAATATGTACACAAATATATTGTGCTAAAGAAGTAGTGTTTACAGATAAAGTATTAAAACAAATAGAAGACTTTGAAAAAAGAGGTTGGGGTAATCTAGCAATATGTATGGCTAAAACACAATATTCTTTTTCAGATAATGCAAAGTTATTAGGAGCACCTAATGACCATACAATAACTATTAAAAATTTAAAACCATCTATTGGTGCTGGATTTATTGTTTGTTTAACATCAGCAATAATGACTATGCCTGGATTACCAAAAACTCCAGCAGCATTAAACATGGATATTATTGATAATAAAATAAAAGGACTATTTTAAGGAGTAATTAAAATGATAGAACGTTATAGCAGAAAAGTAATGAGAGATATATGGACTGACCAAGCTAAGTTTAATGCATATTTAAAAGTAGAAGTACTTAATGCTAAAGCTTGGGAAAAGTTAAATGTCGCTCCTAAAAAAGAAGTAGACTTATTAGAGAAAAATGCTACTTTTAAATTAGAAAGAATATTTGAAATAGAAGAGGAAACAAGACATGATGTTGTTGCTTTTACTAGAGCAGTATCTGAATCTTTAGGTGATGAAAGTAAATGGGTTCATTATGGTTTGACTAGTACAGATGTAGTAGATACTGCTAATGGATATCTAATGAAACAAGCTAATAATATTATAAAAGAAGATTTAGTGAATTTCTCTTTAGTATTAAAAAAACAAGCATTAAAATATAAGAATACTCCTTGTATAGGTCGTACTCACGGTATACATGCTGATATAACTTCTTTTGGTTTAAAGTGGGCTTTATGGTACGAACAAATGCAAAGAAACATTATCAGATTTGATAATGTTTCTAAGGAGATTGAAGTAGGTAAATTGAGTGGAGCAGTTGGAAATTATGCCAATATACCGCCATTTATTAGTGAGTATGTATGTGAAAATTTAGGTATTGATAATGCTAATATTTCTACTCAAGTAATTCAAAGAGATAGACATGCTCATTATATGAGTACACTTGCTTTAATAGCTTCTAACTTAGAACAAATAGCATTAGAAATAAGAAACTTACAAAGAACTGAAGTAAGAGAATTAGAAGAGTCTTTTGGAAATAAACAAAAAGGTTCAAGTGCTATGCCACATAAACGTAATCCTATTAGTAGTGAAAATATTTGTGGTTGTGCTAGAGTTATGCGTGGGTATGCTTCAACATTCTTCGAGAATGTTGCATTATGGCATGAACGCGATATCTCACACTCTTCAACAGAAAGAATTATTTTACCTGATGCAACATGTTTAATAGATTATATGTTAAATAGATTTAAAGGTATATTAGAAAATATAGTAGTATATGAAAATCAAATGTTAAACAATATATATTTAACTAAAAAAGTAATATTTGCTCAAAGAGTTATGAATAGTTTAATTGAAAAAGGATTAACAAGAGAGTTAGCATATGATATGGTACAACCTATAGCAATGAATGCATTATCTAATAATTTAGATTATCAAGAATTATTACATCAAAATAAAGATGTTAATAAATATCTTTCTAAAGATGAAATAGATAGTTGTTTCACATTAGAATATTATTTAACTCAAGTAGATTATATTTATAAAAAAGTAGGTTTAATTTAAAAGACAATTTAATTGTCTTTTTTCTTTTCATTATATATAATAAATATGTAGATGTTCCTTGCATAACCATCTATAATAAAAAACAAGGAGAAAAATTATGAATATAAAAGAATTATGCGTTGGTGCTGTTATAGCATCTATTTATGTTGTGGTTACATATTTATGTGCACCACTATCTTACGGAGGTATTCAATTTAGAATATCAGAAGCTTTAGTATTAATATGTTTTTATAATAAGAAATATATAATCCCATTAACAATAGGATGTGCTATAGCAAACATCTTATCACCATTTGGGATATTAGATATTGTTGTTGGTTCTAGTGCTACTTTAATAGCATTAGTATTAGTATCAAAATGTAAAAATATTTTTATAGCTTCATTAATGCCTGTTGCAACAAGTGTTATAATAGGTTTTGAATTAGCTATTATGAATTTTGATACTTATGCATTTTCATTAAGCAACTTTGATTTTCTAATGTTTTTACTATTTAGTGTTCAAGTAGCTATTGGACAGTTTGTCTGTGTATCAATAGTTGGAGTATTGTTATGGAAAAAATTAGAAACTAAAAAAGATTTTATGACTTTAATTGAAGCTAATCAAAATATAGAAGAAGGTATTTAATATGGAAAAGAAACTTAATAGTAAACTAATTTATGAAGGTAGAGTTGTTAAACTAACTGTAGATGATGTTTTATGTGATAATGATATTGAATCTAAAAGAGAAGTAATTCATCATAATGGTGGAGCAGCTATTCTTGTTGTAGTAGATAATAAAGTTTTATTAGAAAAACAATTTAGATATCCTTTTAATGATTATATCTATGAGATACCTGCTGGTAAGTTAGAAATAGGAGAAGATCCTTTAGAAGCTGCTAAAAGAGAATTAGAGGAAGAAACAGGTTTTGTAGCATTAGATATTAAAGATTTAGGTTGTATGTATCCGTCTGTTGGATATACTAATGAAGTTATTAAACTTTATTTAGTTACTAAATTAAAAGAAGGTAAACTTAACTTAGATATTGATGAGGTTATTGATATCGAGTTTGTTGAAATGAGTAAAGTTAAAGAAATGATTTTAAATAATGAAATAGTTGATGCTAAAACATTATGTGCTTTATATAAATATAATCTATTAGGAGAATAACATGAATATTAAAGAGTTTGCTTTAAATATAAATTTCCCTGAAGAACTTATGATACAAATTGATTCAATTATTAAGAATGATTTAACAGATGTTAAAAAATGTTTTGATAAGTTTATTCAAGGTGATAATGATTCATGTGATGAATTAAATAAAGTTTACAATGATGAGAAGAATGTTCATTTAGTTTGGTTATATTTATATTTTAACGAATGTTTAAATACATATAATAAATATAAACAATTAGGAATTGATGATAAAGTGTTCTTTGATACAATGGGCATATTTACTAGATCTGTTTTAGAAAATAAAAATAGAACAGGTGAATATTATTTTAATATACAATGGTGGACTCAAAGACAAGTAAATATGATTTTATTTAGATTAGGAATGTTGGAATATGAATTTCAAACTTCAGTAGATGATATTGTTATAAATAATGAAGTTGCAGTTAAAGCAGGGGATAAACTATTATCTGTTCATATACCATCAGATGTTTCATTAACTAAAGAAGGAATAGAAGAATCTTATTTGTTAGCTAGAAACTTTATGAATAAATATTTTAAAGAATATAATAATGCATATTTTGTATGCTCTACTTGGTTATTATCAGTAGACCTAGAAAATCTATTACCTAATAATTCTAAATTAAAATACTTTAGAGATGATTATACTATCTTTAATTCAGAAGATAACAACTCTTATAAGTTATGGTTATTTGGTAATGAGAAATTAGAAGTAAAAGATTATCCTGAAAATACATCATTACAAAGAAATGTTAAAAAACATTTATTAAATGGTGGTATGTTACGCAACTCCATAGGAATAATATTAAAATAAATATAAATGAAAAATAATCCCTAATTAAAGGGATTATTTTTTTATTATAGGTAGTAATTGATTTTCTTTAAAGTAATCAATACCATATATATTTGATAATGTTTTAAGTATTCTAATTTCAATATCATAAGTAGTATTAATATTAGATTTTAAATTAGTAAAAAATTCTTTTTCTTTTTTAATACTATTTAAATAAGATTGACCTTTAGTATTAAAACCTATTACTCTAGGGTAGAATTCCTTTAAGGATGAATTTGCTTCATCTTTAGTTATATTAAAAAGTATTTGTAGTAATGCACGTCTAATTCTACTTGTTGTATAACGTGTAGAAGTAAGTTCACTTGCAATATTATTAAATGATAATTCATTTGATTTTAAGAAGGCATTATCTAATCCTTCATCCATAAAATAAATATCATTTAACTTAGTAGATGAATCTCTTTTATAAACAAGATATTTATCTAAGTTATCATGAGTTAAAATTCCTTTAGTATCTAGAATCTCTTTAACTGAAGAAGGTACGTAGTTAACATAGTTTTTAGTTTCTCGAATACTAGTAGCACTACATATTGTATTATCATTTTGTGATTTATCTAAGTAATTACTTTTTTCTCTTTTAACAAATGATAATTCAATATTACTATTTATATCTTGAATAGAACTATAATACTTCCAATTAAGCATATCGTTGCTATTAGGAATAGTTATTCCTAATGTTTCGAATGCTTTATTTGAAGATTGTTTATAAGATAATCCATCTTTTAAATAGTTTGCAATTAAATTATTATATTCTTTACTTTTAGAAGTAGTATCTAATTGTTTAATGTAATCTATATTATTATCTTCACTTCCAGATACTATATTTGTTACATTAAAGTTATTTAACACTTTAACACTATGATAAGCAAATAGATCTGCTGATTGTACTCCTAAGATAAATGGTAGTTCAACTATTATATCAACATTGTTATTTAATAATAACGATGTTTTTTCTTTACTTGATAATAATGATATTTCTCCTCTTGAATTAAAAGTAGAAGTAATTACAGCAATGACTAAATCAGGTTTAATTTTCATTGCTTCATTTAAGTGGTGGATATGTCCATTGTGTAATGGATTGTATTCAGCTATTATTCCTAATATTTTCATAATGTATCCTTTGCGTATGTCGTTACTCCACCAACACCAAATGCTTCATCATCAAGTAATATATCAACATTAGGATTATCTTTATATTTAGGATATATATTATCCATAAATAATTTTATTACTTTAGGGTCTGGTTTTATTGGTTTAGCATTTTCTTGCATTATATTTATATATACTCTATGGAAGTATTTTAATCCTGTTTCTATATCGTTAGTCATTGATGTTACATTTTGTCCTGGTATTCCTTGTAGTAAGCATACCTCATCAAAGTAATTTGCTATAACAGCGGGATTTTTCTCTGTTATACCTTTTGTTAAATATGATTCTCTAAAATAGTAATCAAATGTTTCTACTCCTATTTTAACTAATACTTTTATATTGTGTTTTATAAATCTATCTTTTAATTTTTTTATTTCAGCTTTATGTTTAAAGTGACATTCAAAATATAATTCATTTATATTGTTTTTTATACATGTTTTTTCAATATAGTCCATTGTCTCATCAGATAAATCAACGAAGCTTCCTGAATTAATTATTTCTAAATGTTTATGTATTCCAGTAACTTGATCTAAAAGTGCTTTATTTAATATAAAGTTTTCATCTTGATTTTTATTAAAATCTAAATGATAATCACAAAATCTACATCTTCTCCAAGTACAGCCACTACCTCTAATTAATACTATTTCTCTTTTGTTCTTAACTTCAACAATAGAATATCTACATTTTATTTCTTTTTCTAATATCATAAGTTACCAACTCCAAAATCAGTATTATTTAAAAGTATATCTATATCATCATTATTAACGTATAGGGGATAAACCTCTTGCATAAATATCTTGATTACATTTGGGTCTGCCATAATTGGCATACCGTTATCAATCATTATATTTACGCATACTCTGTTAAAGTATTTTAATCCTATTTCTATATCATTAATCATTGACTCTACTGTTTGTCCTGGTATTCCTTGTAATAAGCATACCTCATCAAAGTATGATGCGATAATAGAAGGGTCTTTTTCTAAGATTCCTTTATTTAAATATGATTCTCTAAATAAGTAATCAAATGTTTCTACTCCTATTTTTATATTTACTGTTATATTATTTTTCTTAAATCTATCTTTTAATGGTTTTACTTCATCTTTATGTAAGTAATGACATTCAAAGTGTAGTGTAGTGATATTATTTTTTATACATACTTTTTCTATATAATCGATAGTAGTAGAAGATAGGTCTATAAAACTTCCTGAATTAATAACTTCTAGATGATTATATATTCCCGTTACTTTATCTAATTCAGCAATATTTATTTGATCATTTAAAGATTGGTCTTTGTTTGAATCTAAATGATAATCACAAAATCTACATTTTCTCCAAACGCAACCCTTACCTCTTAATAGTACTATTTCTCTTTTATTTTTATTTTCGATAATAGAATATCTATTTTCAATTAAGTTTTCCATAATAACACCTCACAATATATACAATATATATTAACATAAATTGTTTATATTGTCATATTTTAATTGACTTTTAAGGCTAAAAAATATATAATTATATGTGCTGGAGTGATTTTATGAAATGGGCAATACCACAACTAAGAAAATTAACTAAACCATTTAATTTTGAGTTTGAATTAGACTTAAATGAATTAATTGGAAGTATGGATGATGTTATTCGTACAAAAGACTGCATTATATCAGGTATATGTAAGGATTTAAGTCATGATACTTATGAATTTGATATCGATATTAAAGCAACACTTTATATGCAATGTTCTGTTACATTAGAAGAAGTAGAATATTTCTTTGAATCTAATGTTCTTGAATTATTTGGATATGACGAAGACTTTTCTTCTTTAGTGAATCCAATTGTTAATGATACAATTGATTTAACTGATGTCATTCTTACTGAAATCATTGTTTCTAAACCAATGAAAATAGTTAAAGAAGGTTATGAGAACCATTTTAGCGATGAAGCTGAAAAACCAGATAGTCCTTTTGCGGGATTAAAAGATCTAATAGGAGGTGACAATAAATGATAGCACCAGTGAGAAGAATTTCGAAAAACAAAAAAAGAATCCGTCGTCAACACGTTAAGTTAGAGATGCCAGGAATGATCGCTTGTCCAAGCTGTGGTGAGTTAACTTTAGCTCATAGAGTTTGTCGTTCATGCGGATGTTACAAAGGTAAACAAATCGTTGCCAAAAAAACTACTAAAGAAGAATAGTAAATGAGATAGATGCTTATAAGCATCTATTTTCTCTTATAGGGGGTATTTTATATGTCTAAACATGTTACTGTATTATTAAATGAAGCTGTAGATGGTTTAAATATTAAACCTAATGGTATTTATGTCGATGCTACTTTAGGTGGTGGAGGACATAGTTCTTTAATTTTATCTAAATTAACTACAGGTCACTTATATTGTTTTGATCAAGATGATTATGCTATTCTTAAAGCAACTTCTAGATTAAAAGCTATTTCTGATAATTTTACTATTATTAAAAGTAATTTCGTGGATTTAAAAAATCAATTACAAAAATTAAATATTTCTAAGATAGATGGTATCGTTTATGATTTAGGTGTTTCATCTTTTCAGTTCGATATTCCGGAACGTGGTTTTAGTTATCGTTTTGATGCTTTTTTAGATATGCGAATGAATACTGATAGTGAACTTAGATGTTATGATATTGTTAATACTTATGACTTTAAACAACTAGAAACTATTTTTTATAGATATGGAGAAGATCCTTTTTCTTCTAAGATTGCTAATAGAATTATTAAACTAAGAGAAGAACAACCTATTGAAACTACGTTTCAATTAGTTGATGCTATTAAGAGTGCTCTTCCTAATAAAGTTCTTAATCAAAAAGGTCATCCTGCTAAAAAGATTTTCCAAGCTTTAAGAATTGCTGTAAATGATGAATTAAGAGTTTTTGAGGATAGTATTAAAGATGCTATTGATATGCTTAATATAGATGGTAGAGCTGTTGTTATTACTTTCCATTCTTTAGAGGATAGAATTTGTAAGACTATTTTTAAAGAGTATTCTACGATTGATATTCCTAAAGGTTTACCTATTGTTGTTACAGAGAAAGCTCCTTTAGAATTAATTACTAGAAAACCTATTTTACCTTCAGAAGAAGAATTAGATGATAATAATAGAGCTCATAGTGCTAAGATGAGAATTGCTAGAAAACAAATTTAATTAAAAAAAGCCCTAGAACTAACGGTTTGTTTGTTCTAAGGCTTTTTCTTTTTCTTCTAATTCTTTTTTCTTTTTCATTTTATCTTCATAATAGTGAGGAGGCTCGTCTACTCCTAATAATGGAGTGAATACAAATAGATATCCTCCTATGAAGTTTCCTAATAAGTTTATTAGTATGTATATTAATCCGGTAACACTCCATAATTCTCCTGAGTATACTAAGTAGAAGCTATTTGCTACTACATGATCAAATCCACATATAATAAATACTGATATTAGTATTACAATATATAATACATTGTTTTTCCATTTTTCTGCTTTACATATACAAGCTATTATTAATCCACAGAATACTGACATTATAAATACGCTTAGTAATCCATCTTCAACTTTATGATGTGCTATGTATTCTATTGTTGAAGCGAATGTTCCATCAGATATTCTTGTGTGATAAACTATCACAGCAACTGATGCTGCTCCAATAAAGTTTGCTGCTACAACAATTAAACAATTTCTTAGGTAATGTAAGTTTGCATTTAATCTGTGATCTTCTTTTCCTAAAGGAGCGTATTTAGGTACGTAACTTGTAAATAGTTTGAAATCAAACTCTATTACTAATAGTATTCCTATACTAAATAACGCAGGACCAACTATTCCTTGGTCAAATGTTAATACGTAAGCAATTGCACCAAAAGCGATGCTCATTCCAGCTAATATACTTTTTATTATTAATTTTCTCATAATTACACCTCATCTTTTTTTATTATATCACAAAATATTATTTTGTGTTTAATATACTTACTTTTTCACAATTTTTTTATTTATGTAAAAGAAGAAGATTAATTTAAGATTATGTTTTTATCGCTTTTTTCGAAAATTAATAAAATACATTATAGGAATTTTAAATGAAAAAATTATTTATATTTACTTTAATGGTTATCGGGTATATTTCTATCGTTTCCACAAGCATCTCCCCCGTTTCCTTTATTGATGATATTTTAAATGAAGATATTTATAACTCGGATTCTTATAATGCTGCTAGTAATGGGGTACCTCAGGCTAGTGATTATGGGTTTACT
>JAWXUE010000012.1:0-40356 GCA_044432925.1 bacterium
CTTGTGGAAGCGATAGAAATATACCCGATAACCATTAAAGTAAATATAAATAATATATGTCAATACAATTTCGTTTTTCGCAAAAACACAAAATAATACATAATTAAATTAATCTTATTGTTTTATAAAAAATAAAAAAGAATCTTTTTCAGATTCTTTTAAATTAAAAATATAAATTATAAAGCTTTAATAGCATGAATAGTTAAAATATTTTCTAACTCTTTTTCACTAATAAGATTATCTCTTAAAACAATATCCCTAACACTAATATTATTAATTCTTGCTTCCTTAATAATAGCAATAGTTTTATCTAAACCTAATTTAGGTAATAAAGTAACACCAATAGCTGAAGTATTAACAATATCGTTCTTACACTTCTTCTCATTAATAACCATAGTTTCAACAACAAATTCTCTTAATAATTTAATAGCTCTACTCATATACTCAATACTATCAAAAGTATTCTCATAAATAATAGGACCAAAAACATTAAGTTCTAATTGACCATGCTCAGCAGCTAAATTAATAGTAGTATCCTTACCAACAATTTGAAAACAAACCTGATTAACAACCTCTGGAATAGTTGGATTAACCTTACCAGATAACAAACCAGTACTAGCTTCAACAGGTTGTAAAGAAACCTCACCATAACTAGCCATTAACCTAATATCACTTGAAGTCTTACTTAAATTAATAGCAGCTAACTTAATAGCATGACTCAAATTAACAAACTCATCCATATTTCTAGCAACATCAAGAGCATTATCAGCTTTTCTAAATTCAACATTACCAACTTCATTCAATCTAGTATCAATACTTTTAACATATACATTATGTGAATAACCAGCAATACCAATATCACCAGTACCCAAACTAACAACATGCATCTCCTCTAACGCACTATTAATACGTTGAATATCTCTTTGAATAGTTGATGAAGTAGCTTTAAAAAGTTCACCAAAAGATAAAGGAAGAGAATCTTGTAAATGAGTTCTACCAATCTTAAAAGTATCACCATACATAGTAGACTTATCATTAAAACATTTTCTAATCTTCTTTAATTCAACTAATAAAGTTTTAGACAATTGTAAAATAGCATGCTTAGCAGCAGTTGGAATAACATCATTAGTAGATTGAGATAAATTAACATGATTTAGTGGATGCACTAAATCATAATCTCCTAACTTACCACCTAACATCTCATTAGCTCTATTAGCAATAACCTCGTTCATATTCATATTCATAGCGTGACCAGCACCACCTTGAATAGCATCAGTTAAAAATTGATTATTAAATCTACCATTAATAACCTCATCACAAGCACTACAAATAGCTTTAGTAACATCTCTTGATAGAAACTTAGCATCATAGTTAGATAAAGTACAAGCTTTCTTAATAATAGCAAGTGATTTAATCATTTGTTTGTGAACCTTTACCTTAGTAATAGAAAAGTACTCTTTACTTCTTAAAGTGGCAATACCATAATAAGCATTAATAGGAATTTCCATTTCGCCTATTGCATCTTTTTCAATACGATTTTTCATAATTTCAATTAAGTGATCAAACACTTTCTCCCTCTTACAAATTCACTTAAATTATACAACAAATCAATTAAAAAAACAAATTGTAACTAAATTATATATAGACGCATATACTATACCGGTGATCATATTTGAAAACAATAAAAATAAGACCTTCTACTGTCAAAGGAACAATAAAAATAAATGGGTCAAAAAATAGTGCCCTACCAATAATAGTAGGGGCACTATTAAACAACAAAAAAGTAAAATTAAAAAACATACCAGATATAAAAGATATAAATGAATTAATACAAATAATAGAATACTTAGGAGCAACAATAAAAAGAAAAAGAAATACATTAAAAATAACACCTAAAATACAAAACAAAGAAATACTACATGAATCATGCAAAACATTTAGAGCATCATACTATTTAATGGGATTATATTTAGCACTTTTTAATCATGTTAAAATATATTTACCAGGTGGATGTAATATTGGTAAAAGACCAATAGACTTCCACCTAATGGGATTTGAAGCATTAGGTGCTAAATATAAAATAACAGACAACATAATAGAAATAGCATTAATAAGACCCACAAATGCTAAAATAACATTACCAAAGAAAAGTTTAGGAGCAACAATAAATCTAATACTATTAGCATCAAGAATTGAAGGACTAACAACAATAAATAACATATCATTAGAACCAGAACTAATAGACTTCGTAAACTTTATGAAAAAAATGGGATTAAAAATATATATTGAAGGTACATCAGTATATATATATGGTAAAAGTTATTTAAACAAAAAAATAAAATACAAAATAATACCAGATCGAATTGAAGCTTCTACTTTTATATGTCTAGGACTAGTAACAAATAAAGTAAAAGTTAAAAAAATAAATATAAACCATCTAAACAATATACTACTACCATTAAAACAATCTAAAGCAAATATAAAAATAACAAAAAACTCCGTAACAACGAGAAAATCAAGAATAAATGGAATGAAAATAATAAGTGCTGAATACCCTAAATTATCAACTGATATATTCCCTTTATTATTACCTGTAATGGCTTATAGTAAAGATGCTTGTAAAATAACAGAAACAATATATGAAAATAGATTTGAAGTATGTAATGAATTAATAAAGTTAGGAGTAAATATAGAAATAAATAACAGTGATTGTTTAATTACAGGTAATAAAGAAACAATAACTAATGAAGTATCAGCAACAGACTTAAGATGTGCAGCAAGTCTTCTAATATATGCTATTTCAACAAACAAAGATATAATAATAGATAACTTCAATATAATAGAAAGAGGATACGAAAACATCCTAAAAAAACTAGATATATTACATGTAAATTATGAAGTATTATAATATATACTTCTTTTTTCATCTTTTTATTGATTTATAAAGGTTGATATGATAAAATACTATGTGAAAACTTACTATGGTTCTTACACCATGGCGGAAGGAGAGTGTTTCAGATGAAAAAAGATATTCATCCAGAATACCATAACACAAAAGTAGTTTGTACTACTTGCGGAAACGAATTTACTTCAGGATCAGTTTTACCAGAAATTAAAGTGGATACATGTTCAAATTGTCATGCATTTTATACAGGTAAACAATCATTTGGTCAAGCAGATGGTAGAGTAGAACGTTTCAAAAAACGTTATGGAATTAACAAAGAAGAAAAATAAAAAAATAAGAACTCAATTGAGTTCTTTTTTTAATAGGAGGATTTATGAATAATATAGGAAGTATTGAAATAATATGCGGACCAATGTTTGCTGGGAAAACTGAAGAATTAATAAGATTAGCAACTAGATTAGATTATGCAAAGAAAAATTACTTTGTATTTAAACCTTCTTTAGATGATAGATATTCTGATTCAGAAATAGTATCACATAGTAACTATAAAAAAAATTCAATTAATATAACAAAAAGTACAGAGATATATAATCATGTAAATGAAAACACTAATGTAATAATTGCTGATGAAGTTCAATTTTTTGATAAAGATATAATAAATGTATGTGAAACATTAGCAGATAAAGGAATAAGAGTTATTGTTGGTGGATTAGATTGTGACTTTTTAGGTAATCCCTTTGAGATTACAGCACAACTATTAGCCAGAGCTGAAAAAGTAACTAAACTAACTTCAATATGTTCTATATGTGGAGAAAGTGCAACTAAATCAAAAAGATTATCAAGTGATGATGAATTAATTGTATTAGGCGCTTCTTCTTTATACGAACCTAGATGTAGAAAGTGTCATTCCTTATAATGGAAAAGTTTATGTTAGAAGCTTTAAAAGAAGCTAAAAAAGCAGCAGACATTAATGAAGTTCCTGTAGGATGCGTTATTGTAAAAGATAACAAAATAATTGCTAGAGCGTATAACACAAGAGAAAAAACACAAACTACTACTGCTCACGCTGAAATACTAGCAATACAAAAAGCATGTAAAAAATTAAATTCTTGGAGATTAGTAGATTGTGATATGTATATTACACTAGAACCATGTTCTATGTGTAGTGGAGCTATAATACAATCTAGAATTAAAAATATATATTTTGGAGCATTTGATTATAAAACAGGTGCTGCTGGATCAGTATTAAACTTATTTGAGTATGACTTTAATCATAAAGTAAATGTAATATCAGGTGTATTAAAAGAACAATGTGAATATGAATTACAAACTTTTTTTAAAACTTTGCGAAATCTGAAAAAATAATATTGATTTTGTAAATAAAAATGATATAATTAAAACACATTCAATGAAATACACCTATTCAAGAAAAAGGTGTGAACCAGCTCAGGACCGGAAGGTAGCAGGCTTAAGCATTCTCTTCTGTGAGTAGGTGTATTTCATTGAATGTTTATTTTTATAAAGGAGGGATTGTATGATATTAGATTTAGTAATTATATTCTTCATTATTATATCGATAATATTTGGATATAAAGTTGGTTTTGTAAAATACATTTTAAAAATAGCAAGTATACTAAGTGGATTATTAATTTCTATATTACTAACATCTCCTTGTACTGATTTGGTAATGAAAACTCCAATAGGAAGTAACATTGTAGAAACCATTACTCAAAACATAACGAAATCAAACATTGATTTATCTAGTGCTAATGCATTACCTGAAATGTTAGAAGCTGCGGGAGTACCAAGTTTTCTAACAGGTATTATATCTTCTATGTTAGGTAATCCTGAACCTGCAGATATGATTAATTCAATTTCAACTTTCTTAAGTGAAATAATAATATCAACAATTGTATTCTTTATATTATTATTTGGAGCAACATTAATAATATTTATATTAAAGAAAATTGCTGATAGACTTCGTGAAAGTAAAGTATTTAAATTTATAGATGGAATATTTGGAATAGTTTTTTCTCTTCTAGTATTCACTTTAATACTATTTGTTGTTTCTGCTGGATTAATAGTAGCATTAAACATATCATTTATTGAGGAATCAATAGGAAGTTTTATTACTACACAGTTAGACTCAAGTTTCGGATTATTCAAATATTTCTATCAAAATAACATTATAGTTAACATATGGAATCTTATATTCTAAACCATCAAATTTTTTGATGGTTTTTTTATTTATATTATTGACTTTTTCACTGAAAAAAACTATAATAAATTTTAGTGAGTATAAGTTGAGTAATTCTCAACTTATAGTCAATTTTCTCTAAACTGGAGGTATAATATGGAATTAGGTGCAAAAATAAAATCAATGAGGATGCAATTACTTCTTACACAAGAAGAATTAGCAAATAGATGTGAATTAACTAAAAGTTATATTTCATTATTAGAAAATAATAAAACAAGTCCATCTATTCAAACACTTACACATATTTTAGAAGTATTAGGTACTACACTAAGTGACTTCTTTTATGAAGAAACTACTCAAAAAATAGTTTTTACTGAGGAAGAACATTACGAAAAAGAATTTGATGGTTATACACAAGATTGGTTAGTTCCAACAAGTCAAAAACTTTTTATGGAACCTATTTTATTAGTTATTAAACCTGGTGTTCAAACTTTTATAGATCATCCACATGATGGACAAGAGTTTGGATATGTTATAGAAGGTCAAGTAGACGTTGTTTACGGCAGTTTAACTGAAACTTGTAAACAAGGTGAGGCTTTTTATTTTAAAACGGATAAAACCCATTATTTAGTTAATACTGGTAAATCTAATGCGAAAGTTATTTGGGTTTCTTGCCCACCAAATTTCTAGGAGGTATTTATGAAAAAACTTATTGAATTAAAAAATATAACAAAAAGTTATAATGATAATGTTGTTGTTAATGATATTAGCTTTTATGTTAATGAAAATGAATTTATGACATTCTTAGGTCCTTCTGGTTGTGGGAAGACTACTACTTTAAGAATGATAGGTGGATTTGAATCAGTAGATAGTGGTGAAATTATTTTAGATGGAGAGTTAGTTAATGATATCGCTCCTTATGAAAGACCTGTTAATACTGTATTCCAAAGATATGCATTATTTCCACATTTAAATGTATTTGATAATGTAGCTTTTGGTTTAAGAAATTATAATAGAATTGTTGAAGATGCTAAAAGTTCAATTAGAAGAAATTATGAACCTAAAATTTTATTATTACAAAAAGAATCTTCTACTGCTTCTATAGAACGTAAAAATGAAATTAAATTAGAAATTAAAAATTTAAAATATAAAATGAAAATAGAAACAAAAGAAAAAGTTAAAATTGCTAAACAACAAAGATTTACTGAATTAGAAATTAATACAAAGGTATTAGAAGCATTAAAAATGGTTAAACTAGATTCGATGATGGATAGAAAAATTGATACTCTATCTGGAGGGCAACAACAACGTATAGCTATTGCTCGTGCAATTATTAATAAACCTAAAATTTTATTATTAGATGAACCTTTAGCTGCTCTTGATTTAAAACTTAGACAAGAGATGCAATACGAACTAAAAGAAATGCAAAGAGAATTAGGAATTACATTTATATTTGTTACACATGATCAAGAGGAAGCTTTAACTATGTCTGATACAGTTGTTGTTATGGACAATGGTACAATCCAACAAATAGGTACTCCTCAAGATATATATAATGAGCCGAAAAACCGCTTTGTTGCGAACTTTATTGGTGAGTCAAACATTTTAGAAGGTACATATAAAGGAAATAAAATAGTTAACTTTATGGGTAGTGATTTTGAATGTGTTGATGAAAACTTTAGCGTTGATGAAAAATGTGATGTAGTTATTAGACCTGAGGATTTCGATATTGTTGATGTATCAAAAGCAAAGTTAATTGCTGAAGTAGACTCTGTAGTATTTAAAGGAGTACATTTTGAAATATGTGCTTATATTGGTGAAAAAGAATTTGTTATACATAATTATGAACTTGTTAAAGTAGGAGATAAGATTGGACTTTCAGTAGATCCATATGAAATTCATCTTATGAAAGTAAATGAATAAATTTAAGAAATTATCTATACCATACATTATATGGATGGGTATACTTATATTAATACCTTTAGCATTAATGTTATTATTATCTGTTTTAAGTATTAACTATTTTGAGTTTGATAGTGCATCTTTCTCACTAGCCCATTTAAATACTGTATTTAGTAAGGCTAATTTAGATGCTACATTACTATCAACTAAATTAGCTTTACTAGCAACAATAGGATCATTAATTATAGGTTACCCTGTAGCATATATAGTTTCTAATTTAAAAACAAAATACAAATTCTTTATACTACTTCTTTTTATAGTTCCTATGTGGACTAATCTTCTACTTCGTGTAGAAACAATTAATAGATTATTACAACCTGCTGGTTTATTAAATAATATGTTTGGTATTAGTATAGATTTAAGTGGCACACAAACTGCTGTTATTTTAACTATGATATTAATTTATATACCGTTTATGATTTTCCCTATTTATACTGTTTTAGAAAAAACAGATAAAGGATTAATTGAAGCAGCTAATGATTTAGGTGCAGGACCTATTAAAACATTTTTAAAAGTAACTCTACCTTTATCTGCTAAAGGTATCACAAGTGGTGTTACAATGGTATTCTTACCTTGTGCTATGGGATTTACTATTCCATATATCGTTTCAAATGGAAATATGCAATTAATAGGTAATATTATTGAAAGATATTTCAAAGATGGTACAGGACAATTTAATATTGGTAGTTCTATATCTTTATTATTGATGATTGTTGTATTTGCTGCCTTATTCTTAATGATGAAAATCGATGAAGAGGGGGAAATGTTAATATGATGAATAATTCTCTTCAAAGTAAAAAAGTTAAAAAGAATGTATTAAATATTTCTAAATTTACATTTTTAGGTTTAGTATTATTTTTTACTTACTTCCCTTTATTAATTATTGCACTATTATCGTTTAATACAGATAATAGTGGTAATGATTTTACAGGACTAACATTAGAATGGTATTCTAAAATGTTTCAAGATGATAATTTAATGTCTGCTATAAAAAATACATTACTTATAGCTATATTATCTACATTAATATCTACTATATTAGGAACACTTACAGCAATAGGTATTAATGCTATAAATAAAAAATATAAAAAATATTTAATATTTTTAAATAATGTACCTATTATTAATGCTGATATTGTAACAGGTATATTCTTATTAATACTATTTACTATATTAGGTAATATTATAGGAATTAGATTATTAGGATTTAATACACTTTTAATTGCACATGTGTTGTTCTCAACACCATATGTGGTATTAAGTGTATTACCTAAATTAAATGAATTAGATAAAAATTTATTTGATGCTGCATTAGATTTAGGATGTACTCCTTATTATGCATTAAGAAAAATAATTGTCCCATCAATTAAATCTGGTATATTCGCTGGAATGTTTTTTGCATTCACGATGAGTATTGATGATTTTGTTATTTCTTACTTTGTTTCAGGAGTAGAAATAGAAAACTTCTCTATATGGTTATATGGAAGTTTAAAAATAACTAAAAATGACCCATGGCCTAAAGCGTGTGCTTATAACACATTAATTATGTTCATAACTATATTTGGTGTAGGTATTTATACTTATATCCAACACAAAAAGAAAGGTAAAAAAATATGAAAAAAATATTAGGATTAACTATATTAGGATTAAGTGTTATAGCACTTGCTGGATGTTCTTCTAAAACTAAATTATATATCTTGAATTGGCAAGAATATATAAGTGAAGATTTAATAGAGGAATTTGAAGATGAATTTAATGTTCAAGTTGTTGAAAGAAACTTAGTTTCAAATGAATTAATGTATGGTGATTTAAAAATGAAAACTGCTGATTATGATGTAGTTTTCCCAAGTGATTATATGATAGAAAAATTATCTAATGAAAATTTAATAATAGAATTAGATCCAACTAAATTACCAAATTTATATAAAGATGATAATACTAGAATTGATTATACAACAGGATTAGAAACTTACATTGAAGGATGTGGGTACGAAGATTATTTTGTTCCATACTTCTGGGGTTCATTAGGAATTATGTATAAAACTGTTGATGGTGATACTTCTATTGAAGATACTGTTAAATCGCAAGAGTGGGGAGTTTTCTTTAATGATACTGGATACAAAACTGCTATGTATGATGTAAGTAGAGATGCTTATGCAGCTGCACAAATGTATTTAGGTTATGATTTAAATAATTACACTACAGAACAATTAAAAGAATGTACAACATTATTAAAAGATTTTAATTATGATGTTTGGGGTACAGATGATATTAAAGGTAGAATCTCTCGTGGTGCTATTGATATAGGATTAGTTTATTCTGGAGATTTCTTTGATCAATTATATGCTGATGATTATGTTGGTAATTATAATATTTATATACCAGATACAAACAATGTATTTTTTGATGCAATGTGTATTCCAACTATTTCTAAAAATCAAGATTTAGCTTATGAATTTATTAACTTTATGATTGATAAAGAAAATAGTATTGAAAATGCTTCTTACGTAGGATATTGCCCTGTATTTAATGATGTATATGAGGCTGTAATGGCTGATGAAGAAATGAATGATGTAACTGAATATCCAGCATGGAATCCAGCTCATATTACTAATGGTACGGTATATAGAGACTTAGGTACTTCTAAGTATAATGAAATGGAAGAAGAATTCAAAAAAACAAAATAACAAAAAATACTCTAGTTTTCTAGAGTTTTTTTTACTTCATTGCTATATAAACAATACAATGATAAAATTAAAAAGAATGGAGTGATTATGATGGAAAGATTTAAAATTAAAGGTACGGAATATATATTTGATAAAAACCAAATATATTTATCACAGATAGATAGATCAAGTAGTATGTATATAGTACCATCTGAAATAAAATATAATAATAATGTTTATCCTGTAACTAAAATATATGAAAAAGCATTTGAAAAATGTTATTCATTAAAAACAGTAGAAATACCTAATAGTATAACTCATGTTGGAGCATATGCTTTTAGTCATTGTAGTTCATTAACAGATATTACATTACATGATGGTTTAGAATATATATCACGATATGCTTTTTACCATTGTAGAGAATTAGTTAATGTTAAACTACCAGATACTCTAACTAATATGGATTCAGGAGTATTTTATGGTTGTAATGCATTATCAAATATAACATTATCTAAAAATTTAGAATCAATATCAAGAGAAGTATTCTATAGTTGTAATTCATTACAATCGATAAATATTCCTGATAAAGTTAAAGATATTGGTTATTCTGCCTTTTTCAGGTGTTCTTCTTTAAAAAGTATTAATATACCTAAAGAGTTAAAAAGAATAGATACATATGCTTTTTCGTTTTGTGAAGGTATAACTACACTTACTATACCAAGTAATGTTGAATATATATCAGAATCTGCTTTTAATAAATGTGAAAATTTAAAAACAATTGTATTAGAAAGTAGTAATACAATAATTCAACAAGATTCATTTTTAAATTGCTCATCATTAGAATCAATTACTATAAATGAATGTAGTTTGTCACCAGAAAAATATCTATTGTCTCACACATCTTTAAAAAATATAATTATTGAAGATAAAGTTTATGAAATAACAGAACACTCTGATAATAATTTTGAATATATAGTAATAGATGATAAGGCTACAATAACAAAAGTATTAACTGAAGAAATAAACATAGTATTACCTGATAGTGTAACTGTTAATAACAAAACTTGTAAAATAACTGCTATAGGTGGATTAACTTTTTATAAATCAAAAATAGAATCAATTACTTTAAATGAAAGTTTAACTAGTATAGGAGCATCAGCTTTTTCTAAAACTAATTTAAATAAAATAACTTTACATGATAACATCGAAGTTATTAATGAAAATGTATTTGAAGATTGTAAGAATTTATCTTCAATAATATTATCTAATAAAATTACTACTATACCTAAAGGTGCTTTTTATAACTGTTCTATTTTAAGTGAATTAACTTTACCTAACGAATTAAAAACAATAGAAAAAGAAGGTTTTAGAGGATGTTCTTCTTTAACTGATATTCAACTACCAAAAACCTTAGAATTAATTGGTTATGAAGCTTTTGCTTATTGTTCAAAACTAACTGATATTACTTTACCTAATTCAGTAACAGATATTCATGAATTTGCATTTAATGGTTGTTATGAACTTACTTCTTTTGTTATGCCAAATAACATAAAGGCCATACCTAGAGGAATATTTACAAGTTGTAGAAAATTAAAAAACATTAATATACCTAGTTCTGTTACATTTATTGGTGGTAGAGCATTTAGTGATTGTAGTTCACTAGAAACATTAGTATTACCTGAAGGACTTGAAATCATTTCCCCTTTAGCTTTTAATTCTATTAATGCAAAAGAGATTATTATTCCAGAAGGTGTTAAAACTATTAAACACGAAGCTTTCTTAGGATGTCGTGAATTAATGAAAGTTACTCTACCTTCTACTTTAGAAGTTATTGAAGAAATAGCTTTTGCTTATTGTTCAAAATTAGAAGATATAGTACTACCTAATGGTTTAAAAGAATTAGAGAGAGGTGTATTTAATTACTGTAGTAATTTAAAAGAAATCACTTTACCTAATTCCGTTACTTCTGTTGATAAAGAGTTATATAAAGAATGTGAAAGTCTTACTAGTGCCATTTTATCAGATGGATTACAAGAGATTTCAGAGGCAATGTTTAGTATGAGTAGTATTAAAAGTATTGTTTTACCTAATAATATTAAAGTTATTAGCAAAAAAGCTTTTGCTTATTGTGAACATTTAACAGAAATAACTATTAATGATAACTTAGAAACAATTGAAGATTATGCTTTTTCTAGTTGTTTGAAATTAAATGTTATTAATATTCCAAGTACAGTAACAAATATTGCTGTAAGTGCATTTGATGATTGTAAATCACTAACAGCAATAAATGTACATGAAGACAACCCTATTTATAAAACTATTGATGGTAGTTTATATAGTAAAGATGGTCAAAAATTACTTTATTTCTGTGAACAACCAACATCAACTTTCCAAATTCCTGATGGAGTTACAGAAATAAAATCAAGTGAATTTTATGGATCTGATAAAATAGTTAATGTTGAAATACCAAGTAGTGTTAAAAATATTAAATTTTTAGCATTCGCAAAAAGTAGTGTTCAGAAAGTTATTATTGCTGAAGGACTTACTACTATTGAAAGTAATGCATTTGATAAATGTAAAAAGTTACAGTCAATTAATCTACCTAAAACTCTAACAACTTTAGGAAACTTATGTTTTAATGGTTGTGTAAAATTAAAGAATATTACTATTCCTAATAAAGTAACATCAATTCCTCAACAAGCTTTCTTTTATTGTAGTTCTTTAACTAAAGTAAAACTATCTAATAAAGTTACTAGAATAGAATCTCAAGCATTCCAGTGGTGTACTAAATTAAAAACTATTAATCTATCTAATAAGTTAGAAATAATAGAAAGTAAAGTGTTCACATATTGCGAATCTTTAGAATCAATTATTATTCCTAAGAGTGTAACTACTATAAAAGAAAATGCATTTTCAGAATGTCCTAATTTAACTATTTATTGTGAAGCAAGTGAGTCACAACCTAATTGGGATTCAAATTGTTTTGGTTCTTGCAAAGTAGTATATAATCACAAATAAAAATTAAAAAACAAAAAAGACTAATTATAAAAATTAGTCTTTTTCTCTTTGTAATGCTATTTTTTAGTTTTAGGTTTGATAATGTTAGTAACATAATCACTAAACTTTTCAACAGTAAATCCAAAATGATTTAATACTTCAGCAGCTGGTGCACTAACACCAAATTCCTCAACACCATATACATTAGGAGTATATTTATACCAAGGCATAGGATGTCCCATTTCAACAGCAATGATCGGCTTATCAGAAGGTAATACACTTTCTTTATAAGCAGCTTTTTGTTTATCAAATAAGAACATTGAAGGCATTGAAACAACTCTAATTTTAAGTTTAGAAGATAATGCTTCAGCAGTTTTAATTGCTAAACTAACTTCACTTCCTGAAGCTACTATAACAGCATCTAAAGCACCTTTTTCTTTATGAATAATGTATGCTCCATTAGAAACATTACATCCTTTATTTTCATACATATCAATATTTTGTCTAGTAGTTATAATAGCAGTTGGAGTTTCTTTAGATAAGAAAGCAATCTCCATACCTTGTACTACTTCTTTAACATCACATGGTCTAATAACATTGAAGTTTGGAATACTTCTCATCATAGTTAATTGTTCGATTGGTTGGTGAGTTGCACCATCTTCTCCAACTGCTAATGAATCATGAGAGAAAATAAATACTGTAGGAACTTTCATTAAAGCTGCCATACGGAATGTTGGTTTCATATAATCACTAAATGCCATGAATGTACTAGCTAACCCAGTTAAACCACCATATAAAGTAATACCATTAGCAATAGCACCCATTGCATGTTCTCTTACACCAAATAAAATGTTTTTACCATATTTATTATCAGCACCATAATTACCATTAGCTCCTCTTATTTTAGAAGCTTTAGCAACATCAGCACTTCCTCCCACAATAAATGGGATTTGTCTACAAATCTCTGTTAAAACAACACCTGATACATCTCTAATAGGTTTCCCCATTAAACTATCAAAATTCACTTTAGAGAAATCTAATTTATAATCATTATTTAAGAAAGAAGTAATTTGTTCATAGTTCTTTCCATATTTATCAATATAATTTGATAAATTAATATTAAATTGGTTATTAATCTCAGCACCTCTTGCTCCAAATGTTTCATCATAAAATTCATAACATTCACGAGGTAATTCAAATGGTTCAAAGTTCCATTCTAAATTAGTTGCTAATTCTTTAGTTAAAGCATCACCTAATGGACTACCATGAACTGAAGAATCACCAGACATACTTGATCCAAAACCAATTTCAGTTTTAATTTCAATAATAGTAGGAGCAGTATGAGTTTTTGCTAATTTAATAGCCTCATCAATATCATTAACACTATTACCATCTTCTACTAAAATATATTCCCATCCTAAAGATCTAAATTTATTTTCAGTATTTACTTTGTGACACTCATCAACTCTACCATCTAATTGAATATCATTAGAATCATATAATACAATTAACTTTTCTAATTCTAACGTACCAGCGATAGTCATAGCCTCAATAGCTACACCCTCTTGTAAATCTCCATCTCCACATAAAACATAAGTATAGTTATCAAATAAAGGAAGACTATATTTGTTATAAGCTCCTCCAACAATACTTGTTGCTATAGTTAATCCAACTGCAGTAGCTAAACCAGAACCTAATGGACCTGTTGCAACATCTACACCTGGAGTTAAATGAGGTTCAGGATGACCAGGAGTAATACTTCCAAATTGTCTGAAAGCTTTCATATCTTCCATAGTAATAGCGTAACCTGCCATATGTAGAGTAGAATATAACATACTTGATCCATGACCAGCAGATAAAATAAATCTATCTCTATTAATCCAATTTGGAACATTTGCATCCGCAATTAAATGTCTAGTATATAAAGTATGGATAATAGGAGCTGCTCCTAAAGCAATTCCCGGATGACCACTTTTAGCTTTATTAATTGCATACATACTAGTCATTCTAATACCGTTAATACATAAATTATCTATATAATCGTTCATAGTTATTCTCCTTTAGAATCTAAATTTGTTTCTTCAATCGTTTCATTGTTTGTTTGTGTTTCTTCTGATGTTGTTTCTTCAACATATTCATCCTCAACAAAATCCTCAGGTTCTTCAATTCCTAATTCTGCTCTTTGTTTTTTATAAAATTCTTCAATATAAGCTTCTTGCTTATCTAATAACGATTCATATTTATCTGCACCTAAAATACCTTTAATTTTATTTACAGCCTCAACATTACAATTTGTTACATCCATATTAATTTTTTTATTTAATTTCATATTAAATACGATAAATAAAATTAAAACAAATGCATATAAACCAATTTGTAATCCTGATTGATCCGATGGAACTAAAGCATATATTAATCCAAATAAAATTAATATAATTATTGCTAATGGCGTAAAGAACTTAGTAACAATTCCTTTTCTTATAGCATTTATATCACGGAAAAAATCTAATTGTACTTCATTAACACGTTTACAATATAAATCTTTAAGTTCATTATAATAAGATTCTTCAAGTAATATTTTATGTACATCAGTATTATTAATAGACCAAAAATAAAATCTACCATTTCCAACAACACTATTATAAATTTCTGGGTAATCTTTTAAATCATAGAACTCAATTGTTCCAGCAGATACTTCCTGAACTAAAAATGGTTCAGTATTAATTTTATCAAAATATTTATTATTTATTTTCATCTCTCTTTTTCCTTCCAAGATATTATTCATTTCTATTTTACCATATAAACTATTCTTTTAACATAGTTAAAGCATATTTTTAACTGTTATTTCATATAATTTTAATGTGAAAAGAGTGATATAATATGGAAACTATTTATAAGTATTTACATGAAAACCCTGAATGCTCTGGAAAAGAACATAAAACAAATAAATATGTCTTAGAAATATTAGAGAAATATAATCCTAAAATTTTTAAAATAAAGTTAAGCATAGTTGCCTTTTTCAACATGCAACAATCAGAAACTTTAGCATTCAGAAGTGAATTAGATGCACTACCGATATCAGAAGATATTTCACATAAAATTTGTAGTAAAAATGATAGTATGCATGCTTGCGGACATGACATACATACATCAGCATTACTACAACTTTGTGAACATATAAAAAGCAATAAATTCAACCATAATATAGCATTGATTTTCCAATCAAAAGAAGAGACAGGATTAGGTAGTAAAGATATCATTAAAAGCAAACTTTTTAAGAAATTAAAAATAACAAAAGTTATAGGTATGCATGTATGGCCAAACTTAGAATTTGATAAAATATATTCAAATAAAAATCTAATGTTTGGATCATATGAATTAGATATTAATATATGGGGGAAACCTAATCATGTCTCAACTTATTCAAATAAAACTGATGCAACATTTGCTAGTTATTTAATATATAAAAAATTACTTAAATTTAAGAAAAATAAGATAGCACATTTAGGTAAAATACAAAGTGGAATTATAAGAAATATAAGTTCGGATCACGCTACATTATATTACTCTGTAAGATTCAAAAAAAATAAAAATATAGAGGATAAAATAAGACGTATGAAATTAAATACAAATTGTGATGTTGATTATAATTTTAAAGAATATTATCCGCCTTTAATATGTTCTAAAAATTTACTTGAAATAATAAATCCACAAAAAGTAAAAACATTAAAATCAGCAGAAGATTTCGGTTATTACAAAGAAAAAGCAGAAACACTATACTTATTATATGGCTTAGGTACGGGGTATAATTTACACACAAATAAATTTACAACAAATATAGAACAAAGAAAATGTTATTATAATAAGCTTGTTGAAGTAATAGATAAATTTAAAATATAGTAAAAAGGAAGAAATTATTTTTCTTCCTTTTTACTATTTCTAATTGTACATACAAAGTCCTCTAATCTATTTAATCCTGTAATTAATTCTTGTTTTTTAATAGCGAAATTAACCCTAATAAAACCCTCGCATTTAAAGCAAATACCTGGTACACAAGCAACATGATATTTTGATAAAAACATATCACAAAATTCTATACTATTAACGTTAAATTCTCTAATATCAATAAAGATAAATATACCACCATCAACATCTAAAAAAGGTATATTAATTTGATTTAAATAATCATATGTAATACTTAAATTTTCTTTAATATTTTTATATGAATTTCTTTTTAAATCTAGTGCTTCTACTCCTGCTTTTTGAATAAAAACAGGGACAGAAATATTTAAATAAGAATGCACCTTCAACAACTCTTTAACAACATTATCATTAGCAATAATATAACCTAATCTATATCCTGTCATTCCATATGTTTTAGAAAAACTTTTTAAGAAAATAACATGTGATAAATCAAATGGATAAACACACTTTTCCTTGTAACATAAAGACTCATAAACATCATCGCATAAAATATAAAAATTATTTTTTTTAGCCAATTCATTAATCATATTTAATGTAGATTTATCATACATAATACCCGTTGGATTTGAAGGTGTATTTAATATTAAAACTTTAGTTCTATTATTAATAACATTAATTAAATTTGAAAATGTTGGAATATAATTTGTATCTACTGTTTCAACATATCTAACTGTACCTCCACAAAATTTAACAACAGGTTCATATTGAGGATAACATGGAGTAATAACTATTACCTCATCATCTTTATTAAGTATTGTTAATAAAGAAATAAATATACCTTCGCTAGAACCAAAAGTAACTAATACATTTTCTTTGTTAACTTTTTCTTTATTTACAATAGCACTAAGAAGTTCACTATCTCCTTGAGCATTAGTATATTTATATTCATTATCTAATAAAGATTTTATTGTTCTGTCAATTACTCTTTTATCAACTTCAATACAAGGCTCTCCTATAGCAAATGAAATACCATCATTATACTCAGCAACTAAACTAGTATATTTTCTAATTAAACTTGATTCTACTTCTAATACATTTTTATTAAAAATAAATAACCACCCCTTAACTAAAATATATTGAATTTTTAAAATAATATGATATTTTTTATTAACTTGAATATAATGTATTGTTAGGGGTGGTTAAATGTTATTCAACAAATATCATTGTTTAGAAAATGACTTTGTTATTATTGAAGAGCCTCCGTTAAATATAAGTACTATTTGTGATCAACATAAATTAATAGGTGCAGATGGTCTTATCTTTTTGGATGGTGATAATATGTTATTTTTTAATAAAGATGGAAGTAAAGCAAAAATGTGTGGTAATGGAATAAGATGTGCTGCTAAATTTATAAATGATAAATACGATAAAACTACTATATTTAAATTTGAAAATAAACAATTTAAAATAACAAATAATAATGATTTATATACATTATATTATCCACTTTTAAAATATCAAAAAATTAAAAAATATTACTATGTTTTTGGTGATGTAAATCACTTAATTTTATTTGAAAAATACAATAAAAATAAAGCAATAAAACTCCATAAAAAATATAATATTAACATAACTTTTTTTCATCAAAATAATGCTCAAACTTATGAAAAAGGTGTTGGTGAAACAAGAGGTTGTGGTTCAGGATTAATAGCTATTATGAGTGTTTTATATAAAGAAAAAAATATAGATTCAATAAACATTTCTTCTTTAGGAGGAATGTCTAATTTATCAATTTCTAATAATAATATTTTATTAGAAAGTAAAGTTTTTCACACATTTAAAGGGGAAATTATATGATTAAAGGTTCAATAGTTGCTTTAGTAACGCCATTTTTAAACAATAAAGTAAATTATACTAAGTTAGAAGAGTTAATAGATTTTCATATAGAAAATAAAACAGATGGATTACTTTTATTAGGTACAACAGCTGAAACTTCTACTCTAAGTGATAACGAATGTATAGAGATAGTTAAGTTTTGCATTTCATACATAAATGACAAAATAGATATCATTGTTGGAGTGTGTTCAAACAACACTCAAAAAGCAAAAAATGATATACAAATTTATGAGGATTTAGGTATCAAATATTTCTTAGTTATAACACCATATTACAACAAGGCAAATAACACTGGAATATATAAACATTTTAAAGAAATATCAAGTAGTATTTCTTCTAAAATAATTATCTATCATATACCTAATCGTACAGGTGTTACATTAGATTTTAATTTAATAAAAGAGTTAAGTGAGATTGAAAATATTATAGGTATTAAAGAGGCTAATGAAAACTTTAAACAAACAGTTAACTTATTTTCTCTTCAATCAGAAAATTTTAAAATTTATTGTGGTAATGATGAATTTATAATTCCTTTTTTAGCATTGAATGCTGAAGGTATTATAAATGTATCAGGTAATATTATCCCTAAAGAAATACATGATATTTATACTTTATATAAAAGTAATAAAACTAAAGAGGCTTTAGATTTATTTAATTTATATAAAAGTTTAATTAATGCATTGTTTTTAGAAACAAATCCAATAGGTATTAAAGAGGCTATGACTATTTTATCAATGAATAATGATGAACTACGTTTACCTTTAACAAATTATTCTTTAGAAAATCATAATATATTAAGAAAGGAGATAATTAATGTTGGAAAATATTTTAATTATAAAGTTTAAAGATAAAATTAAATTAAATGTTAAATTTATATTGGGTAATAATCCTTATTTAATTGTTGAAGATAATAATGTTATTAAAAGTATTATTAATAAATACAATTATTTAATTGAATATAAACATCTATTTCCTTTATCTAATAATAAATTAATGGATTTATACGATTACACTAATACAAATGCTAGAATAGAACCAGGTGCTGTTATTAGAGATAATGTTACTCTAGCTGATGATTGTATTATTTTAATGGGTGCTGTTGTTAATACTAAAGCTTCAATCGGTAGTAGAACTATGGTTGATATGAATGCCGTAATAGGATCCGGTGCTATTATTATGAATAATTGTCATATTGGAGCTGGAGTAGTTATTGCTGGGGTTTTAGAACCTATTTCTAATAAACCTGTTATTATCCATGAAAATGTATTTATAGGAGCAAATGCTGTTGTTTTAGAAGGTGTAACTATTAATAAAAATAGTGTTATAGGTGCTGGTACAATTGTTACTAAAGATGTTTTAGAAAATGAAGTAGTTTATAACAAGCAACAATTAATTTCTAAAGAGAAGACTGAAGCAGTAGAAGATAAGACTTCTTTAAATGAGGATTTAAGAACATGAACTTACTTATTATAGGTGCTACAGGCTTAGTAGGTAAATCTTTAATTTCATTATTAGAAGATAGTTACTTATCATTTAATAAAATAGAGTTTGTTGCATCTATTAAAAGTAAAAATAAAATTATTACTTTAAAAAATAAAGATTATACTGTTAAATTATTTGAAGAAATTAATTTAAATGATTTTAATATCGCTTGTTTAATGACATCTAGTAATATATCTAAATTATATGTACCACTATTGCTTGAACATAATATTTCTATTGTTGATAACTCTAGTGCTTATAGAGAAGTATATGATCTTACTATTCCTGAAATAAACTTTATAAAAAACAAAAATATTTATATTAATCCTAACTGTTGTATAATTCAGTCTTTAATCCCTTTATATTACATTAACAATATTCATCCTATTAAAAAAATAATATATAATACTTATCAAAGTTGTAGTGGTGGTGGTTATAATATTGTTAATAAATTTAATAACAACGAATTAAAGACTTGCATTCCTTTTATTGGAAATGTTATTAATTTAAACAATACAACAGAAGAAGAAAAAATGATTTATGAAACTAAAAAAATATTAAATAAAAATATTGAAGTATTTTCTAATTGTGTAAGAGTACCTGTATTATACGGACACCTTGTTAATATTATTATTGAAGTTGATAACTGTTCTATTAATTCTTTAAAAGATATTTTAGTAAACAATTCTATTTATGATATTACTTGTTATAATAAAGATATTTCATCAGATAGTAATATATATACTTGTAGGTTAAAACAGTTAAATAAAAATACTTATAGTTTTTACACTTACTCAAATAACCTTCTTAGAGGTGCTAGTTTTAACACTTATAAAATAATAGAAAATATTTATAATAATAAATAAACGCCTTTACAAAAGGCTTTTTTATTTACTATATTTTATATATGAATCAATTAGTTACAATAAAATAAAATTACAATTGCATTAGTTATGTAAAATTGATATAATATTAAAGGGCACACTAAAAGTCTTCCGATGGAGACTTTTTTATTTTTTTATAAGGAGGATATTAAATGAAAAATGTAAAATATATATTTGTAACAGGTGGTGTAGTTTCTTCTTTAGGGAAAGGTATTTGTGCATCGAGTATTGGATACATACTTAAAAAAAGAGGATTAAAAGTTTTTATGCAAAAATTTGATCCATATATAAATGTAGACCCAGGAACAATGAGTCCTTATCAACATGGTGAAGTTTATGTTACAGAAGATGGAGCAGAAACTGATTTAGATTTAGGACACTATGAAAGATTTATTGATGAAAATTTATCAAAAGAATCTAATATTACTTCAGGTAAAATTTATCAAAATGTTATTGAAAAAGAAAGACGTGGAGATTATGGTGGTAGAACTGTACAAGTTATTCCACATATAACAAATGAAATTAAAAATAAAGTTCATGCTGCAGCATCAACTTCAAATGCCGATGTTATTATAACTGAAATCGGTGGTACAGTTGGAGATATAGAATCATTACCTTTTATTGAAGCTATAAGACAATTAAGACGTGATTTAGGATTTAATAACACATTATATGTACATAACACATTAGTTCCTTATTTAAGAGCTGCTGATGAGTTAAAAACTAAACCTACTCAACACAGTGTTAAAGAATTAAGAAGTTTAGGTATTCAACCAGATATTATTATTTTAAGAGCTGAAAAAGAAGTTCCAGCAGATTTAAAAGTTAAAATAGCTGATTCTTGTGATGTTAATAGTCCTAATGTTATTGATATGTGTGATCAAAAAGTTATTTATGATGTTATCACTCATTTATATGAACAAAACATTGATGATCTTGTTTTAGAACATTTTAATTTAGAAGCTCCAAAAGCTGATTTATCTGAGATAACTAAATTAGTAAAAACTATTAGTTCTCTTAAAAATGAAATTACTATTGGTTTAATTGGTAAATATGTTTCTTTAAAAGATGCTTACTTATCTATTCACGAATCTTTATATCATGCTGGATATGCAAATAATGTTAAAGTTAATATTAAAGCTATTGATTCTTCAGACTTAAAAAATGATATAAGTGAATTAAGTTCATTAGATGGTATTTTAGTACCAGGTGGATTTGGTAATAGAGGAGTTAACGGTAAATTAAACGCTATTAAATTTGCTAGAGAAAATAATATTCCATTTTTAGGTATATGTTTTGGTATGCAATTAGCAACTATTGAATATGCTAAAAATGTTTTAAATTTAGAAAATGCTAATTCAACTGAATTAGATGCTCAAACAGATACTCCGTTATTTGATTATTTACCTGATCAATATCATGGTATTAATATCGGTGGTACTTTAAGACTAGGTTCTTATGATTGTGAAATCACTAAAAATACTTTAGCTCATAAACTATATAAAGAAGTAGAGATAAAAGAAAGACATAGACATCGTTATGAATTTAATAACTTATATCGTAATAAATTCGATGACAATTTTGTTTTCTCAGGATTAAATGCTCAATCTAATTTAGTAGAAATTATTGAACTTAAAAATCATAAATTCTTTATTGCTTGTCAATATCATCCAGAGTTTAAAAGTAGACCTTTAAAACCACATCCTTTATTTAATGGTTTAATTAAGGCTTGTTTAAAATAATAAAAAATCCACTTTAAATTAAAGTTAAAGTGGATTTTTTTATATTATATTATACTAAAATATTTTATTGTTTCTAATTTAGTTGTATCTACTTTATTTATCTTTGCTAAAGCCATAGCCTCAAAACACCAATATCCAAAGTAATTTTCTGTATCTTCATTTCCATGCCAATATTCATGAGATTGAGAATCATACCAATCTATTAATAAATAATCTACTAGAATCTCTAGGGCTTCCTCAGGAGATTCTACTAAAGCCATTTGTAAATATAAAGTAATGTAAGGGAAATCTATTTCTTGGTCAATACCAAAAGTTGGTTCTTTTGTGAAATACTCAGTTAGTAAACCTAGAAAATCATCCATATGTACATCCAATAAATGTTTAATATCTCCCATAGGATTTATATCTAATAGAATTCCTATACTTAATATATTTAATACATCTCTATATTCAATTACATGAATAAATTTTAATGGCATTAATATCAAATTATAGCATTGTTGTAATGTTTCTTTACATTCACCTACTGAAAATATAGCATTGAAAAATTCTAAAGCACAATGAAACACTTTAGAAGCAGCTGGAGTAGTAGGACCACTTTTTGCTTCGCCTTCTTTTAAAAGAATATCAACTAATTCATTTAATAAAATTGTTTTATCTTCAATATACTTTTCAAAATATTCTTTTGATTTATTTTTATCTCTCATAATAACTCCTAATTTATTTTATAATTTTATTTGATTACTATTTCAACATCTGGGTAGTCTTTTTTTAGTGATTCTAAAACACTTTTATTAAAGTTAGATGAAATAATAATGTTTTTTAAAGAAGTACATCCTAAAAAAGCACCATAAGCTATGTCTATAATAGAATCAGGGAGTGTTACACTTACTAAATTCACACAATGTTCAAAAGTACATACACATAACTTTTCTACTGATGAAGGAATTATTATATCTTTAATTCCTGAACGAGAAAATGTTTCTGTATCAATTACCGTTAATGAATCAGATAACTTAATACTTTCTAGAGCACGACAAAATGCGAATGTACGTCTTCCTAATTCTTTTACTGATGATGGAATTGTTATTTCAGTAATATCAGAATAATCAAATGATTCAAAATGTATTTTTGTGATTTTATCATGTAATGTTATTTTATTAAGCTTACTAAATGAAAATGTTTCTGTATTAATTTCTGTTACTAATGGAGGAATTGTTATTTCTTTTATTCCAGATGACTTAAATGCACCTCGTTCTATATTTGTTATTTTATCATGTAATATTACTTTAGTAAGTTTACCACATTCATCAAATGTTTCCACAGTTATTTTTGTTACTAATGGAGGAATTGTTATTTCCTTTATTCCAGATGAGCTAAATGCTCTTTTTTCTATATTTGTTATTTTATCATGAAGTGTTATTTTAGTAAGTTTATTACAACCTTTAAATGTATCTTCTTTAATAATTGTTACTTCTTTAGGAATTATAATTGTTTTTAATCCAGAAAAACTAAATGTTCCTTCTTTAATTAAATTTATACTATTTGGTAAGTTTACTTCTTGTAACCCTTTAAAATTCCTGAATAAATATGAATGAAGAGTAGTAATACCATCAGGTATACCTACAACAACATTTTTAGCTGCTTTATCTTTATTATAATGAATACAAGTATTATTAAATATTACTAAATTATCTTTAACTTTAACAAAGTTATTATCTGTTGTATTATTTGATTCAACTATTAAATTTATATTAGCTCCATCAAAAAAAGTATCATCTATATGTTTTAAAGATTTTGGAAGTCTAATTTTAATTAGATTACGATATTCGCAAAGTACATCTTTTTCATTATCTTTATGTACTGTTAAACTCGTAATACCTTCTTCAAAATATAATTCTTTTATATTACTATTTTTAACAAGATATTTAAATTCAAATTTTGAAATCCCTTCAACAGAAGATGGTATTGATATAATAGTTTCTTTACCTAGATATTTAGATAAAACAATCTTATCACCCTCAATATCACAATTAAATACTTTCTTAAAGTCTTTTAAAGTATAATCAATTACACCAATAGATAATTCTGATAATCTTTCTTGAGAATCATCATAATTCTTTTTAACAGTATCACCACTATTATTTATAGCATTTAATATTAAAGAAGAACATGCAGCTGATAACTTAAAGTTAGTAAATTCTTTAAGAGAATCAAATGGTATAATATTATTCTCAATTAAAAATTTAACTATTACATCATCATCTAATTTAACTAAATTATTTATTAATTCTTTAATTTTCTCTGATTTACCTTTTAATCTTTTAATAAAGTTTTCTTTATCACAAAATAAATCATAATTTTTTATTATAAATGAAGATCCTTCTACTAAAAACCATTTGTTTGTTAGAAAAGTTGATTCATTATATATAACTTTTTTTAAATTCTTATCTAGAATACCGTCAAATGATTCATTACCATCAATAGATAAACCTTTTCCTAATATAACAACTGTTTCAACCTCATCTATATAACTAGCCCAACCATCAAGATTTTCATGGCATATAAGAGTTTTTTTATTATAATTTTTCATAATGTAAGGATACTCAGTTAAATTTTCATCAACCATATATATATCATCATTATTTCTTAGTACTTCTAAGAAATGGTATTGTGTAACAATTTCCTCAAAAGATTTTTCTGTTAATTCTTTTTCACCTATTACATTTACTATTTTACTCATATTATCTCTCCTTATTATTATGATTTTATTATACAATATCAAGCAACTTATGACAAATATCCAAAGTCAATTTTCACTTTACTTTAGTTTATTTTGTAGAATTATTGATAGAAAATTGATAATATAGATATTGTTGTATATTTGTTGTATTGTAAATGTAAATTTATTAATATATAATTAAAACATTATAGGTGGTGAAAACATGAATAAATATGAAATAAGTGATGAAATATTCACTTTAGTAAAAAATAACATATTATTAAAACTAAGATTTTTAGAAGTAATAATATTTAGATTAGAAATTCTACCGGGAATAATTCCGTTAGGAACTGATGGGATAAATATTTATTATGATCCTGATTATATAATTGAAACATTTAAAAAAGATAAATTAAAGTTTTCATCGGCATATTTACACACTTGTTTTCATGCTTTATTAAGAAATCCCCTAGCAACAAGTGGTAAAGATCGTATATATTGGGATGTAGCATGTGATATATGCGTAGAAAATATAATAGACGATTTAAATAATGATTCACTAACTAGAGACGGTAAATTACAAAGAAAAAAAGTAATTGATGAAATTAAAGATGTTATAAAATTTATCCAACCAGATATTGTTTATTTATTTCTTAAACAAAATACTATGGATATAGAATATCTTTATAATTTGTTTGTTGTAGATAATCATGAAGGATGGTATGGACAAATTGTATCATGTGATTCTCCAGGAGATTCAAATCAACTTAACTCAAGTGATAATGGTGATACAGGTAACAGCAATCAATCTGGAGGTGCTACTAGCACTAGTGATTCTGAAGGTGGAGATTCAGATGGTAGCGGTAATTCAAGTGACTCTACTGATTTAAATAGTAGTAACTCTTCACAAGGTGCAGGTAATTCAGAGAGTTCTAGTCAAGGAGATACTTCAGACGATTCATCTAGAGGAAGTTCACAAATGACACCAGAACAAGCTGAAGAAATGTGGACTAATATAGCTAACAGATTATTAATAGAAATAAAATGTTTCTCAAAACAAATAGGATGTACTGCTGGAGCTTTATTTGATCAATTAGGAGCAGTTACAAAAGAAAAATATGATTATGAATCATTTTTAAAGAAATTTGCTTCACTTCAAGAAGCACCTAGAATAAATGATGATGAATATGACATGATATTTTATACATATGGATTAAAGACATATGGAAATTTACCTCTTATAGAACCATTAGAGTATAAAGAAGTATATTTAGTAAGAGACTTTGTTATAGCAATAGATACATCAGGTTCTGTACAAGGAGAAGTAGTAAAAGCATTTTTAAATAAAACATATAATATATTAGAGTCAACAAATTCATTTGGACATTCATTTAATTTATATATAATACAATGTGATACTGAAATACAAGAAGCTGTTAAAATAACAAATAAAAAAGAATTCGATACTTACATAAACAATTGTATAATAAAAGGATTCGGTGGTACAGACTTTAGACCTGTATTTGAATATGTTGAGGACTTAGTCCGTAGAAAAGAATTTACAAGATTAAAAGGTTTAATTTATTTTACAGATGGGTATGGAACATTCCCAACAAAGAAAACAAAATATAAAACTTGTTTCGCATTTATTGATCAAATCGATTATAACAATGTTGATGTGCCAATATGGGCAACAAAAATAATATTAGAAAAAGAAGATATATAGGGAGAATAACTATGAATATAAATCAAGCAAAAATAAATATAAAAAATTCAATCACTGCTTATTTAGCAAAAGATGATATAGGACAACAAATAATTAAAACACATCAACAAAGACCAGTGTTTTTAATGGGTCCTCCAGGTATAGGTAAAACTGATATAATGAAACAAATAGCAGAAGAGTTAAATGTTGCATTAGTAAGTTATTCAATGACACATCATACAAGACAAAGTGCTTTAGGTTTACCGTTTATTGTTGATAAAACATATAATAATGAAACATATAAAGTATCTGAATATACGATGAGTGAAATACTTTCTACAGTATATGATTTAATTGAAGAAACTAATATGAAAGAAGGAATATTATTTCTAGATGAAATTAACTGTGTGTCTGAAACATTAGCACCTTCTATGTTACAATTCCTTCAATATAAAACATTTGGTAGACATAAAGTACCTGATGGATGGATAGTTGTTACAGCAGGTAATCCACCTGAATATAATAACTCAGTAAGAGAGTTTGACTTAGTTACTTGGGATAGATTAAAAAGAATAGATGTTGAACCGGACTTTCCTACATGGAGAAAATTCGCATTTAATACAGGTGTACATCCAGCAATCATTTCTTATTTAGAAACTAAAGTTGCTGATTTCTATTCAATTTCAGCTACAGTTGATGGTGTAGAATTCGTTACAGCTCGTGGATGGTGTGATTTATCAAAAGTAATGTGTATATATGAAACATTAGGATATCCTATTGATTTTGAATTAGTATCACAATATATACAAAATAAAAAAATAGCAAATAACTTTGCTATCTATTTAGATTTATTTAAGAAATATAAAGATGATTATCATGTATCAGATATCATTGAAGGAACACATAGCAATGATGTTGCAATAAGAGCTCAAAAAGCACCATTTGATGAAAGAATATTATTATCAGTATTGTTATATGAAAAAATATTAGAAAAAGTAACATCTATAAGAATGAATTTTGATCACTTAACATTATTAACAAATCAAATTAAATTTATGAGAAGTATAAGTGTAGAACAATTAATTACAAACTTAGATGATGAAATTAAAAAACAAAATAGTAGCGGTACCGCAACAAACGAAACTATTTCTACTTATAAAAGAGTTATCGCTAGTTTAAAATCAATTGATACAAGTAAAGATTCGATGGCACAAGCAAGAGATATATATAGTAAAATAAAAAATACTATTGAAACTGATTCAAAAGCATGTTCAAATAATATAAGTCATGCATTTAAATTTATTGAAGATAATGTTACAGATAAAAATATTATGAGTGTATGGATAACTAATTTAACATCTAACGATAAAATAGTTTATTTCCTATCTCAAAATACATGTGAATATTACCATAAACATAGTACAGGTTTACTAGTATTAAACCAAGAAGAAAAATTATTAAAAAGTATTGCACAATTAGATGAAGAAATAAAATAATAAAAGAAAAGGATTAACTAAATGGCTTAGTTATATCCTTTTTTCTTTTTTTATTAATAAACAAAAAGTATATGAAGAAATATAGTATAACTAACTACAATACAATCTAAATGTTTTATTGTATAACACTTAAAATAAAGTGTTTTTTATGGTATAATATATGTACTAAATAATTAGAAGGGATAAACAACAATGAAAGAAATAATAAAAAAAATAAAACAATACGATACAATAATAATTCACAGACATAAAAACCCAGATTTAGATGCATATGGATCACAATTAGGCCTTGCTTATACTTTAAAAGAAAACTTTAAAGATAAAAAGATTTTTGTTGTGGGAGATGACAATCATTTTTCATGGATGGGACAAATGGATACTATTGATGACTCAATTTATAATAATGCATTAGTTTTCGTTTTAGACGTAGCTGTAATGCATTTAATTAGTGATGATAGATTTAAATTAGGTAAAGAAATAATAGTTATGGATCACCATAAAAATTCAGCTGATTTCGAAGCACTTTTATATATAGATTCTAACTATGGCGCTGCTGCTGAATTAATTGCTGATTTTGTTTACCAAAATAAATTAACAATGACAAGTGAAGCAGCAACAATGTTCTTCGGAGGAATAATTGCTGATACAGGAAGATTCCAATATACATTAAATAATCCAAACCCACTTTTAATCGGAAGTAAATTATTAAGTGATGGTGCTAAAGCAGATTTCATATATGATAATTTATATCAAGAAACATTAGAAAGCAAAAGAAACAAAGCTTACTTTGCTAATAGTTTCTCATTAACTAGTAAAAATGTAGCTTATTTAAAAAATGACAAAACAATATATGATAAATTTGATTTAAAACCATTTAATATCTCAAGAGGTATGATAGGTGTTATGGCAGGAATTAAAGAAGTACCTATTTGGTGTAACTTTACATTTGATCCTGAATCAGAAAAAATTATGTGTGAATTTAGATCTAAAAAAATTAAGATTGTTGATATAGCAAAAAAATATGGTGGTGGTGGACACGATTTAGCGTGTGGTGCAACTGTTGAAAATTTTGATATATGTGATTTAATTTTAAAAGACTTTGATGACTTAATAGAAAGCGAGAATAACTAATGAAAGAAATTATAAAAAAAATAAAAGAGTATGATACTATAATTATTCATGGTCATCAAAGACCTGATGGTGATTGTTATGGTTCTCAATTTGGTTTAAAAGAAGTTATCTTAGCTAATTTTAAAAATAAAAATGTATATGTTGTTGGGGAGATTACTACTTATGTATCTTTCTTAGGAACACCTGATACTATTAGTGATGATGTATATAAAGATGCTTTATGTATTTGTGTTGATACAGGTAATGGTGAGAGAGTAAGTGATCAAAGATTTTTTACAGGAAAAGAAACTATTAAAATAGATCATCATATTCCTATTGATGCTTATGCTCAAATCAATTATGTTGATGATAATATTCCAGCATGTGCTCAAATCATTGCTCAATTAGCTATAGATAATAAATTAACTATTACTAAAGAAGCTGCATTTGCTTTATATACTGGTATGGTTACAGATACAGGTAGATTCCGTCATGGAATCAAATCATCTACTTTCACAATAGCTGCTAAATTAATTGATGCTGGTGTTGATGCTAAAGCGTTAGATAATTTATTAAGTGTAGAAAGTTTAGATTCTTTAAAATTAAAAGGTCATGTATTAAGTAACTTTGTTACATCAGAAGAAGGTGTAGTATACGCTAAGATTCCTTTAACTTTAATTGAAGAGTTAGGTGTATCTCAAGAAGAAGCTTCTAACCAAGTAGGAGTAATAGGTACTATTGAATCTTGTCCTATCTTCTGTTTATTTATTGAAAATAAAGATGGTATAAGAGGAAGATTAAGAAGTCGTGGTCCTGCTATTGATGCTGTAGCTAATAAATTTAATGGTGGTGGGCACAAGCAAACTTGTGGAATCACATTAGAATCATTTGATGGTATTGAAGATGTTATTAAAGAATTAAATGTAGTAGCATTAGAATATAAGAAACAATAGGTAATATATATGGAAAAAAGTGAATTTCTAATTGATTGCGAAAGAAGTTTAATTAAAAAATTTAGAAAACAAATATGGAGTAAGTTTGTGAAAGGATTACAAGAATATCAAATGATTGAAGAAGGAGATAAAATATGTGTTACTATCTCTGGAGGAAAAGATTCTTTAATTCTAGCAAAACTTATGCAAGAAATACAAAGACATGGTAATCTTAATTTTGAATTAGTTTTTATAGCAATGAACCCAGGTTTTAATGAAGAAAATTTGGCTTTATTAAAAGATAATTGTGTTAAAATGGGAATACCAGTTATCGTTAAAGATTCTGTTGTATTTGAAGTTGCTAATAAATTATCTCCTAAGTCTCCTTGTTATATGTGTGCAAGAATGAGAAGAGGATTTTTATACCAGCAAGCTAAAGATCATGGATGTAATAAGATGGCATTAGGTCATCACTTTAATGATGTTATTGAAACAACTATGATGAATATTTTATATGCTGGAAGTTTTAAAACAATGGTTCCTAAAGTACAAGCAGAAAACTTTGAGGAAATGGTTTTAATTAGACCAATGTATTTAATTAAAGAAGATGATATTAAAAAATACATGAAACACCATGACATTACAACAATGGCTTGTGGTTGCGATGTAGCAAGTGGAGCAATAGCTTCTAAAAGAGCTAGAGTAAAAGAACTTATTAAAGAATTAAAAGAAGAGTTTGATGTAGTAGATCAAAACATTTTTAAATCTTGTGAGAATATATATATTGATGCATGTTTAGGTTATAAAACTAAAGATGAGGAAGTAGATTTCAACAAATTATATGAAAGGAAGAAATGATAATGGATTTTATTGAACTTATGGATTTCTCGGTTTATCTTAAAACAATCTTATTACCAGTAGTTGTAACTTTTTTAGCTTCATGGTTAATAGGATTTGAAAGACAAAACGTAGGTAAAGCAGCAGGAATATCTCCTCACGTATTAATAGCTTGTACAGCTTGTTGTTTAGCATTAATGCAAAAAGAGTTTAATACTGAATTTGATGCACAAAGAATTATAGCTCAATTAGTTACTGGTGTAGGTTTCTTAGGTGCCGGTGTAATAATGAAAAGCAAATATTCTGTAAAAGGTTTAACAACCGCTACAACATTATTTGCTAGTGCAATAATTGGATTAATAATAGGATCTGGTTTTTATGAAATTGGATTAACTTTAACTGCAGTAGTATTATTATTTATGTATGGTAGAAACGTATTACGTGGAATTAACCCATTTACAAAAATAAAAGTAAAAGAAAATGAAACACATCTAGATGAATAATTAATGGAAATACAATTTTTTTATGATATAATTAATATTAATATATAGGAGGTGGTACTTTTGGCATATGTATCATTATATCGTGCTTATAGACCAACTGATTTCAATGAAGTCTCAGGTCAAACTCACGTAGTAAAAACATTAAAAAATTCAATATTATCTAATAAAGTATCACATGCTTATTTATTTAGTGGACCACGTGGTACAGGTAAAACATCTATTGCTAAAATATTAGCAAAAGCTGTTAACTGTTTAAATCAAACAGATGGTAACCCTTGTAATAAATGTAGTTCATGTATTTCAATTAATGAAAATAAAACAAGTGATGTAATTGAAATGGATGCAGCAAGTAATAGTGGTGTCGATGATATTAGAGATGTAATTGATAAAGTTAGATATTTACCAGCTGAATCTAAATATAAAGTTTATATTATAGATGAGGTTCATGCTTTATCTTCTAAAGCTTATCAAGCATTATTAAAAACATTAGAAGAACCACCAGGTTATATTATATTTGTTCTTGCTACAACAGAACCTTATAGTATTCCCGCAACAATTCTTTCTAGAACTCAAAGATTTGATTTTAAAGGTATGGAAATAAGTGATATCGAAAATAGAATTAAATATATTTGTAGTGAAGAAAAAATTAAAATTACAGATGACGCTGTACATTCTATTAGTTTATTAGCTGATGGTGGTATGCGTGATGCATTAAGTATGTTAGACCAAGCAATATCATATAGTAGTGGTAGTGTCGGTATAGATGAGGTAAATAAAATAAGTGGTTCTATTGGAAATGATTTATTAATTAAATTATCTGATAGTATAAACGAAGCTGATACTTCATCATGTCTTAATTTAATAGATCAAATATTAAAAGAAGGTAAAGAAGTAAATAGAATCATTTCAGACTTAATAGTTTTCTTTAGAGATGTCTTATTATTTAAAAGTGATTTTAAATCAGATAACCTACTATTTAAAAATAAAGATTTTATTAATGTAGCCCAAAAAACACCTAGTAACAAGATTTATTATTTTGTTGATGAGTTAGCAAATACTCAATTAAACATTAAGAAAACAAATCAAAAAAGAACTTTCTTAGAAATGTGTTTAATAAAAATGTGCGATAAAAATGAAACGGTAAATTTAAATATTATGAATCAATTAAATAGTTTAACTAAAAAAATAAATAAATTAGAAGAAAACTCAAACAATACAGTTACTCCAAAAATAATATTAGAGGATGCTGCAATTGAAGAAGTTAAAATAACAAATAATAGTAATGGTGATTTAATTAATATAAAAGATATTGAAGATATTTTAAATAAACCTAATAAACAACTTAAAGCTCAAGTTGTTGAATTATGGAAAAATTTAAAATCTTATTGTAAAGATCCTTTATTATTAAAAATATTAAATGATGCTGATATATGCGCATTTGGTAATAACTCATTATTATTAGCACATGATAATATTGGAATGTGTGATAGATTAATGCAATTAGAATCTAAAGAAATATTAATTAAAATATTAAATGATAATAACATAGCAGTTTCAAACTACTTTGTATTAACAAAAGAATTATGGAAAAATATATCATTAGATTTTATAACACAATTTAAAGCAGGTAATAAACAACCTTCTTTAAATGAAATAGAAATTAAAATTAGAAATTATAAAAAGAAGTTAGAACCTTTTGAATCTGAAATCGTAAGAAAAGCAAAAGAGTTCTTCCCAAAAGAAATTATAGAAATAGAGGAATAGAAAATGAATCCAGCAATGATGAATAAAATTAGAAAAATGCAAAAAGAAATGATGGAAGCACAAAAGAGACTTGAAGAATCAGTATTCACTGGTAGTGCAGGTGGAGGAATGGTTACTGTTGAAGCTAATGGTGCTAAAGAAATATTAAAAATTAATATTGATGAAGAAGTATTAACAAAAGAAGATAAAGAAATGTTAGAAGATACAATTGTTGCAGCATTAAATGATGTATTTAAAAATATTGATGAAGAAACAAGTCATACTATGGGTGCCTTTACTGGTGGTATGCCAAACGGATTATTTTAATGAATTACCCAGAGAAATTACTTAATTTAATAGAGTCTTTTGAAACTCTACCAACAATAGGAAAAAAATCAGCGGAAAGATTAGCTATACATATTTTTTCTGAATTAAGTGATGAATCTAGAAATAGATTCGCTTTGGCTCTTAAAGAAATTAATAATTTAAAATTATGTCCTAATTGTCATGGTATAAGTGATAGTGATGATTTATGTACAATATGTATAGATCCAACAAGAGATACTGATATAGTATTAGTAGTAGAAAACATTAAAGATGTTTTTGTATTTGAAAGAATGAATACTTTTAATGGTTTATATCATGTATTAAATGGTACAATTAATTTTGCTAATAATGTTGGAGTAGATGATTTAAATATTAATTCTTTAGTAAAAAAAGTAAAAGAAAATAATATTAAAGAAATAATACTTGCTACTAACGCTTCAACAACAGGAGAAGTTACAGCAAAATATATAAAAAATTTATTAGAAAATCAAAGTTGTGTAATAACTAGATTAGCTTATGGTATCCCTGTAGGTGCAGATATAAGTTATACAGATGAAGTAACACTTAAAAAGGCAATGGAAGGCCGTAATAGTTTGTAATAATATATAAAATTATTAATATACTTTAAATGGTGATAATTATGCTTAAAAAGCTATTTAAAGATATTTTAATAAGTGTTGTTGTAATAATATTAATTAACATATTAGGACAATACGTAAACTTCCATATACCATTTAACATATTTACTATTTTATTACTAGGTATATTTAAATTACCTGGTTTTATTATAATTTTGATAATACTAATTTTGTAGGAGTATCTAATGATAGTAGAATTTAAAATGATTATTGATGATGATATAATAGAATTTAAATCAATCGGTAAATTACAAAATAATGAATTAGTTTTTCAAGATAGAAACAATAAAGAAAATAATATAAAAGTTCAATTTCTAAATAATATGATTAAAGTTATTCAAGAAGGTTCTACTACTATGGAAAATACCCATATTTTAGATCAAAAGATAGATGGATTTTATAAAGGTGCACATAATGTAAATGGAGTAACATCTTGTTACACCAAAAAACTAGATTGGCATAATAATTCATTATATATTGAATATGATTTTTATTTTAATGGAAATTTAGCATCAAAAAACAAGTTATTTATAAAATATTAAAGAAAACACTTGTTTTTTTATGGTATTTTAGGTAAAATATATTGTGTTCTTTTTTAAGGAGGAATTTTAAATGAATGTAAATCAAAAATCAATGTTAGAAGTAACAATAGAATTAATGGGTAAAAAGAAAAAACCTCAAAAAGCTAAAGACTTAATTAAAGAGACATTACAATTAAAAGGTTATGATGATGCTAATGGAGATTTAGCAGCTCAATTATATATAGACATTACAACAAGTGCTTTATTTGTATATTGTGGTGATGCTGAATGGGATTTAAAAACAAGACAAGATATATCTTTAGGAGATAAAGATGGAGCTTACTTCAGTAAAGGTTATGTTGAAGAGGAAGAAGAAGACTTAAATGTAACAGCTGATGATTATGAATTAAAAGTTGAAGAGGAAGAAACTGTTGAAGTTGATGACTTAGATGATGAAGTAGAAGTTGTTGCTGAAGAAGATGAAATCATTGATGATGAACCATTCATTCCTTATAGTACTGACGATGATGATGACTTCGATGATTCAATGAATGAATACATTGATGAAGATGTATATAATGATTACATGGATGATTACGAAGGATTATACGACGATAAATAATTATATTAAGAACTATCAATTTTGATAGTTCTTTTTAATTTTATTAATATTTTATGAAAATAACATAATTTAATATAATTAATTTTGTAAAAATAAGATATAATATATATATGAGGTGATAAAAATGTTTAATATATGTTTAGTAGAAGATGAAAAAGATTTAGCAGCATTAGTAGCAAAGTATTTAACAAAAGAAGGATATAATGTTACACATTATTTAACAGGAGAAGAAGCATTAAAAAATTATAGTGATAATATAGAACTATGGATTTTAGATATAATGTTACCTGGTTCAATAAGTGGTTATGATCTTATAAAAGAAATAAGAAATAAAAAAGCAAATGTACCAATAATATTTACATCTGCTAGAGATCAAGATATTGATAAAATAATGGGATTAGAATTAGGTGGAGATGATTACATATCTAAACCTTACTCTCCTAGAGAGTTAATGCTAAGAGTTAAAAATATTTTAGCAAGATCTTATAAAAATAATACTACTTCTATAATTAATTATGAAAACTATAAAATAGATTTAGAAAGAAGAATAGTATATGCTAATGATGAACTATTAAGTTTAACATCAAAAGAATATGACTTAATGTTATTTTTATTAAAAAATCCAACAAAAGCATTTAGTAGAGATCATATCTTAACTAATATTTGGGGAGAACACTATTTTGGATCTGATAGAGTAGTAGATGATTTAATGAGAAGACTAAGAGCTAAGATGCCAAACTTAAGAGTTGAAACTCTATATGGATTTGGTTATCGCTTGTCATGAGAAAGTTAAGTTTAGCAAAACAACTTTTCTTAATATTTACATTAGTACTATTAGTAACAACAATAACGTTTAACTCAATATTATCAGGATGGTTATATTCAATATATAGTGATATTAATTATACTAAATTAGAAGACTTCACTCTAACAACAAAATATATTTTAGAAAGTGGAGTAGAAGTAGAATACTTAGCAAATACAAAAGATATACAATTTATAGTATGGAATGTTGAAGAAGATTTAGTTTTTTACTCATCTAATATAAGTGAAGAACTAAAAGCTAGTGCAGATATAATATATTCAGATATAGAACCTATATTAGAAGTAGAACCTATATATAAAGGTATGATTACTAATAATTCAAAGTTCTTTTATAAAGCTGTTAAAACAGTTGATAATAAACACTATATATTTACAGTAACAGAAGCAACTTCTATAAATGAAATGAGAACTCAAACAACAATACAAATAATGATACTATTCTTATTAATCTTAACAGGTGGTGGATTAGTAACAGGTGTATGGAGTAATCTTTTAGTAACAAGAGTAGGTAAAATAGCATCGCATGTAAAACAAATGCCTTCTAATTCATATTCTATAAGTTACGTAGATTCAGGAATAGATGAAGTATCCGATTTAGCAAAAAGTATTGAAACTATGCGTAAACAACTTCATGATAATGAAGAAACAAAAAGAGAAATATTACAAAATCTAAGTCATGATATAAAAACTCCACTTGCTGTAATTAAATCTTATGCTGAAGCAATAACAGATGAAGTAGAGGGACCTGAGGCTGGAAATCTAATAATTAAACAAGTTGATACATTAGAACATAAAGTAAAAAGTTTATTACAATTAAATAGATTAAATTATTTAGAAAAAGATAAAGTATTTGAAGAAGTTAAAATAAAAAATATAATTAATAGAAATGTTGAAAGTTTAAAATATTTAACAGATATTAATTTCAAATTATCGCTTGATGAAAGTATATTTTTAGGATATGAAGAAAACTTCAATACAGTAATCCAAAATATTTTATCTAATGCAATTCGTTACGCAAATACAACAATAGAAATTACTCTTAAAAATTCTAAGTTAACAATATATAACGACGGAAAACATATAGATAGTAAATTTCTTGATGCAAGATTCAATCCTTATGAAAAAGGATCTGAAGGTATATTTGGAGTAGGAATGAGCATTGTTACAAAAACACTTGATTTCTTCAACATGGAATTAGAAGTTAAAAACCATGATGTAGGAGTTTCATTTATAATAAAGAATAGAGTATAAATTACTCTATTTTTTTTTGCAATAAAAACAAAGTAACTCATACAATATAATGAGGGAGTGTGTCTATATGTTAAATACTAATATTACTAAGTTAACAAGTCTTGGAGTAATTTCATCAATTATAGGACAATACATAAGTGATGTTGTATTAAACATATTTTTTCATAGTAGAGAAGACTTCTTTGAAATCATTACTACTATATCTCCTGTACCTGTATATTATGCAGCAACTATATCTGGATTTTTTAGTGGAGGAATATCTGAGAATGTTGATGTATTAACTAATGCAGCATTTAGAAATGTTTTATATGTATATTTTAATAGCTATTTCTCTAAAGTAATTAATGAAGAAGATATATTAGATAATTTAGATATAACAGAATTAATACAAGATACAATAGCTATAATTTTATTGTTATATGCTTTGGATGAATATACTAGAAACAGTTATCTAGACTTTAAAGAATTTAAGAAAACAGGAATAAAAAAAGAAAGTACTAATAGAACAATAGAAAGTTCTGTATTAGTAATATTCATAACTAATCTATATGCTTATTATAAATTATCAAATAATGATACAAATCAAATAGATCGTTCTATTGACTTATAGGTATATAAAAAGATATAATTTAACACAAGAGGTGATAATATGAAAAACCTAGTATGTTATTTAAGAACTAACAGAAGAATGACTCAAGAAGATTTAGCAAAAGAAATAGGTGTATCAAGACAAACAATAAATACTATTGAAAATGAAAAAAATATCCCTACTTTAGAATTAGCTTATAAAATATCTTTATTCTTTGGATTAACTATAGAAGAAGTTTTTGATTTAAAACACAATATAAAGTTGAGCAAATAACAAAAATTTGTTATAATATTATTAAGAAATGAAAGGAATTATTAAAAATGGGAAGAGCACATGAAGTAAGAGCCGCATCTATGGCAAAAACATCAGCAGCAAAATCTAAGTTATACGCTAAGTATGGTAAAGAAATATTTATGGCTGCTAAAAACGGATCACCAGATCCAAATACAAATTTAGCATTAAAAAAGATAATTGATAAAGCTAAAAAAGATAACGTTACAGCTGACGTAATCAAAAGAGCAATTGATAAAGCTAAGGGTGGTTCTCAAGAGAACTATACTGAAAAAAGATATGAAGGATTCGGTCCTGGTAATACAATGATTATTGTTGACTGTTTAACAGATAATGATAATAGAACTATATCTGATGTTAAAAACTGTTTTACTAAAACAGGTGGTAAAATTGGAGTTACAGGTTGTGCAACTCATATGTTTACTTATAACGGATTATTAAGTTTAGATTGTATGAATGAAGAAGAAGTTATGGAATGTTTAATTATGAGCGATTTAGATGCTGATATTGAAACAGATGATGACTTAGTTATAGTTAAAACAACTCAACAAGATTATGAAAAAGTTAAAGATGCTTTATTAGCAACAAAAGAAATAGAATTCATTCAAGACTTTGTTGGATTTATTCCAATGAATACTGTTGATTTAGATGAAGAATCAAAAGTAAAATTTGAAAAAATGTTAGCTATGTTAGAAGAATTAGATGATGTACAAGAAGTATATCATAATGCAAATTTATAATTAATTAAAAAATAACTCTTTATAAGAGTTATTTTTAATAGGAGGATATAATGAAAGGTTTAGATATAATAAGAAAACTAGGAGTAGATCCTAAAGATTTTTACTTAGTATACTCAGCTTGTTTAGGAAGTATATATGCTATTCAATCTAGATTTGAAAAAGATATTTTAAAAGGAAGAAAATTCAAATTAAACTTTCCTGAATGTGAACTTGAATTTGAAGATAATGAAAAATATAAAATTCAATATTTAGGTGCAACAAATAACGAAGATATTTGGATGTGGGGTTGGAACGATAAAACTGATTTTCCAAATGAATTATTCGATTTCACAAATCAAATAAAAGATTTTGGTGAAGTATATTTTGCTGATTACGCAAGAACAGCACATTTCAAAATGAACAAAGAAAATTTCAGTAATGATCTAGCAAGTACAATTTGTGCAATGTTTGGTGGAAGATGTTCACTACAAGCAAAATCAGAAAGAGGAACATTATTTGTAGCAGTTGAAAATGTATCACCAGAAATTTTCTCTGCAATTGAATCTAAAGTATTTGCTCAAATAACTATGTTTGCATTAAAAAATAATAAAGTAAATCATAGATTATTTATTGAAGCATTTTTATTATGGAATGGTATAGATTATAAAATACAAAACACTACTATAGTTGCTGAATTTGATACGAAAGTAGAATTCCATTTAATTAAAGGTGAAAATGATTTAGTATTAGAAAAAATAAAAATAGAAAAACCAAATGAATTAGCACATGAAAAAGAAAGCGAATTAATATCGTAAAAGTAAAAGAGACCATAGGTCTCTTTTTTCTTTTATCTAAAGGATTTTTTATTTT